>JAADFX010000001.1 GCA_013152685.1 Methanobacteriota archaeon
CCTGCGTGCTCAGCAACTCCTGCTTCGACTTTTTTGCCCGGAAGGGAGAGCGCCTTCTGCTCATAAAGGTGCTGAGGAACATAGACAGTCTGACGGAGACGCAGGCCGGAGATATAATCAATGTGGCCGCCACGCTTGGCGCGGCTCCCGTGGTTGTGGGAGAGAGGCGAAGTGGAGAGGCGCTGCACGAGGGCGTGGTGTACCTGAGGCACGGCATAGCCTGTGTGAGCGAGGAGACGCTGGAGAATGCGCTCGCCGGTGAGTACCCCGCGCTGCTGTGCTACCGCGGGGGCTACTACGCCAGCATCGATGGTGCGCTGCTCAAGAGCCTCAGAGAGGCAAGCAGGCTGAGCAGGCCGGCGCTTGCGAAGCTCGCGGGCGTCTCCGCGAAGGCGATTTACAAGTATGAGGAGGGGGAGGCAAGCGCCACAGACGGCGCTCAAGCTTGAGGACATCTTCCGCGAGCCCCTGGTGAAGCCCATAAATATCTTCCGCGTGCCCCGTGCTGCTCGCAGTGCTGCGCCTCCGCGGGAGCTGATGAGGCTCAGAAGCCTGGGGTTCGACGTGCTCCCGGTGAGGAAGGCACCCTTCTCGGCGCTCACAAAGGGGGAGGGCGAGGTGCTTCTCACAAAGCTTGCCAGGTGCTGCACCAGGGAAGTGGTGGAGCGCGCAAGGCTCCTTAGAAGCATCTCCACCACCGTCAAGCGCAGGGCGTTTATCCTCCTCCACTCGGGCAGGGCGAAGAACATCTCAGGCATAGCGGCGGTTACAAGGCGGGAAGTGGAAGAAATAGGTGAGGCGAAGGCCCTGCTGGAGCTTATAGAGGAGAGGGCTACGCAAGACCCAGGTGCTGGCGGATGAGCTTCTTGTCCTCCTCTCCAGGGAGGAAGGGGAAGTTTCTGAGCACCTCTCCGGGGCGCTCATTGCCGTAGGGCCGGTTGCACGCCACCTCGTTGTCCCTGCCCCTGCAGCCCGAGGTCATGAAGGCCTTGCCCTCCTCTATCACCTCCTCCAGCACCTCCCTGCTCACGCCAAAGTCCACCACCTCTCCCCTGGAGGAGAAGCGCATGTCCTCGTAGCGCGCCAGGTTTCGGTGGATCAGGTAGCGCGCGAGCTGCACTCTGCGGTACTGCTCTATGCTCGGCCTCGAGTGCTCCTGCATCGGCGACCCCGGCTCCGGGTAGAAGGCGAAGAGATGAGCCTCAGCGCCCGCGTCGTAGGCGCGCTGCACCGTGGCAAGCATCTCCCGCTCGCTCTCGCCAAGGCCGACGATGAGGTGGACGCTGACGTTGTACCTTCCAAAGCTCTCCACCGCCCAGTCGATTACGCGCCAGTAGTGGTCCCAGCGGTGGGGGCCTTTAATCCCCTTCCCGCGGAGGGCGTCGAATAGCTCGGGGGTTGCGCAGTCCACGGCGATGCCGCACATCTCTGCCCCAGCGCGTTTGAGCTCTTCCAGCATTTCTTTGCTCTTCATGAGCGTGGGTGAGATTAACGTTGAGATAGCCAGGGGCGTCTCATCGCGGAAGCGCCTCACCAGGGTGAGGGTGTCCTGGTAGGCGCGGCGGTGGGTTATCATGGAGATGCACACCCTCTCCAGGTGCTTTCCGTACATGTTCACCCGCGTGATGATCTCGTCCGTCGCAAAAATGGGCCAGTCCACGCGGATGAAGGTCTTGCCGCTCAGGGGCACGCGCTTGCTGCTGAGCCCGCAGTAGGCGCAGCTTGCCTTGCACCCATCGCCATAGGTGAGGAGCAGGTTGAGAGCCTTCAGCTTGGCTCCGCGGTAGAACCTGCCCGGGAAGAGCTTGAGGGTAATCGCAGCCGCCGTTGAGGTCTGCACGTACTCGGGGCTCTCCACTACTCTTCCTCCAGTCTGGCTATTTCCTCCTCAATCCAGGCGGCAATCGCCTCGCTCTCGCCGAGAAGCTCCTCATGGCCCAGCTCAGCCTCGCTTCTCGGCTTAACCTTTACTATCCACGCCTCGTAGGGCGACTGGTTCACCAGCCTGGGGTTCTCCATCACCTCGCTGTTGACCTCCACCACCCTTCCGGATACAGGTGAGTACAGCTTGCTCACAAACTTCGCTGACTCGATGTTGGCGAAGGCCTCGCCCCTGGTGAGCTCCTCCGCCGTGACTGAGATGTAGTTGAGGTAGCCCGCGCTCTCCGCCAGGAAGGCGTCTATGCCCAGGAGCACCGCCTCGCCTTCACGCTTTACCCAGATGTGAGCATTCCTGCCCCTGTAGTAGAGCCTGTCCAGAGGAAATTCGTACTCGCCAACCTTTAAAACCTGCTCTGCCTTGAGTTCCATTCAGTTACCTCCTGCAATCGCTCGTGCTGCCTCTTCCACGTCCTGGCTATACTCTAAGCTCTCGGTAAGGATATTTAAGATTTTCTCGTAGCTCGCCTCCTCGCCCAGGAGGCGCTCCTCGAGCGCCGGCATTCTCTCACCCCTCCTTGTCGCCCTGACCCACCTCAGCCTGCCCTCATTGCGCTCCGCGATTATCTCCACCTCCCCCAGGGAGGCGAAGGCGAGATAGCAGCCCTCGGCGATTTTGAGCTCTCTCGCAGCTCTTCCCGGCATGTTCAGCCACTCCTGCGAGAGGTACTTCTTCTCCAGGCGGCGCATCTCACGGGCTATCTCGGGGGTAATGCTCGCCTCCTCGAGTTCGCCGAAGAGCTCCTCGAAGTTTCCTACAAGCGCCTGCTTCACCTCCTGCGGTGAGAACTCGCCCAGCTGCTCCCTCAGCGTGGTCAGCCTCTCCCTCATGAGCTCCTCGGCACGTGCTCTGAACGTCTCGCCGGGTAAGCGCAGCACCCTGCTCATGAGCGCATGGTTGAAGTCGAAGAGTATGCTTCCGCTGAGCACCTTGCAGTCCCCTATTAATCCGGCGCCGTTGCCCGAGATCTTCCTCCCATCTACGACAAGATCGTTCGCAGGCTTGTAGCGCGCCTTTAGGCCAAGCTCCCTGTAGGTGGCAATCACCGGCGACAGGAACTTCCTGTAGAAGGTGTCTGTTTTAACCGGCGTGTGCTCTGCGCTGCGGTGCACCACCACGTGGTAGAAGAGCTGCTCTCTGTCAAGCAGGACTATGCCACCGCCTATCTCCCGCCTGAAGTAGGGTATCCCGCGGCTGCGCAGGTAGGCGAGGTCCAGCTCCTGGGGTGAGTTGAAGAGCCCCAGAGAGACGTAGCAGTCGCGCGTGCGCTGCACCACCACCGCTTCAATGCCCAGCCTGGCTAGAGCATGGTACACAAGCTGGCTGTCCTTCCAGGACATAAAACCCAGGTCGAAGAGCTTTACCGCCATGTCCTACACCAGTGTGCAGCATAGCTCGGAGAACCTCAGCTCCAGTCCGCGCTCCTCCGCATGCTTCAACGCCTCCTCGCTGGGGTAGGCGACGGTGTTGATGCCCGCATCTATGGCGAGGGTCTCAATCTCCGCCTTATCCTTGGCTGGCTTCGCACAGCCCAGGTTGAGCCTTACTTTAGGGTTCAGGATTCTGGCAACCGCCACAAGCTTGGCCACCTCCTCCGGCGGTGGCGGGGCGACGCCCTCGAAGCGCGTGCCGTAGAGCGGGGAAAGCACCACCACAACAATCGCCTCAGGCTTTGCCTGGGTTATCATGCGCAGCGCCTCGTACTCGCCCCTAATCTCGCCGCGGTGCAGCCCTACCACAATGTGGGGTGCTATGCTCAGCCCCTCCCGCTTCAGGTGCTCAAGGGCTCTGGCGTAGTCAGCGGGGGTTTTATTGAGGTGGTAGACCTCCTTAATTGTTGCCTCGTCGCCTATAATGTCCAGGAGCACCTGCTCCACGCCTGCTCGCTTAAGCGAGCGGGCATCCTCCTCATTAACAAGACCAGAGTGCACTATAACCCTGAGCCCCATCCTCCTGAGCTCCGCCATCGCGTGCTCGAAGCCGCGCAGGGGCACGCTGCCCTCTCTGGTTGCGCCGCCGCTTATGAGCACGCCCTCTGCACCCATCTCCACGAGCCGCTTCCCTAGGGCAACTAGCTCCTCCTCGCTTTCAACAGAAAGCATGCTCTCCAGGAGCTTGCCGCCGCAGTGCTCGCAGCGCAGCGCACAGGCGCTGCCGGTGACGCTCACATTCACAAAGCTCCGGGGTGAGTTTTTGAATCCGGCAATTTCATAGCGCTTTGCGCTTGGCGCGGAGACAAAGAGCACATCCTCGAAGTTGCTCTTCCTGAGCTTCCAGGCCAGGCTCAGAAGCTCCTCCAGGGGCTTATTTCTGAGCTCTTCCAGATTGGTCATCGCCAGAAGCTAGGCGGGAGGAGGTTAAATATTTATCGCACCAGGTAGAGCGCGGCACCTGCGCCGAAGAGCCCGCCCACAAAGCTTGAAATTAAGTTCACGCCGGCGTTGCTGAGCATCCCTCGCCTCTCCAGGGTGGCTCCCAGGAGGCTGTCGAAGTTGAACCCCAGGGCTCCGCCTAAAAGCGCCGAGGCCAGGCAGAGCTCCAGCGGAGCCATGCCCAGCGCGTAGGCGAGCACGCCTATCAGCAGGGCGCCTCCCAGGCCGGCGAGCTCCCCCAGCGGGGTAACACCGCCGTTGGTCCCGTGGGGCACCTTCTCAAAGGTGGTTATCAGCACCGGCCTTCGCCGGCTGAGCACCCCCAGCTCCGAGGAGAGGGTGTCCGCGGTAACCGTGGCGACGCTGGCGATGTAGCCAGCGATAAAAAAATAGGACCCCTCGCTGAGGTAGTAGAGCCCCGCGAACACCGCCGGAAGGGCGCCGTTGGCGAGCACATTTATCACCCTCCTCCGCCCCCCGTTGGGCTCCGAGACGTTGAGCTTCTTCTTGTACGCGTACCTGTAGCGCGTGGTGGCAAAGCCCAGGAAGAGGAAGCTCAGAAGCAGCAGCAGCCAGGGCAGGCCGGCGGAGAAGTAGATGAAGGCGCCCATGAGAACCGCAAGGGCTGTGCCCTTCGCGTCGAGAACCCCCTTCCAGTAGATAACAATACCCACTAGGATGCACAGCAGGAGGGCAGGATACATAACCACGACCTCCGCGGGGGAGGCTTCCTAGGCTTCTGCGGCTTCGGGGGCAGAGGCTGCGGGGGCTTCCTCGGGGTACTTCAGCACCTTTATCTTCCTGACCTCAACCCGCTTCAGCGGGTATATCTTGCTCGCCTCGCGGTACATGCTGGCGGATATCTTGCCCGCGACCACCTCCTGGACAAAGGTGTCCAGGTCCCTCTCCTGCGCAGCTTTGGTAATCATGTCAACGAGAATCCTGCGGATGGCGCGCTCCTGCGACGTCTGCGCCCTGCCGAAGGCGAGGGCAATGACCCTTATCCTGAGCCTGTGCCCGTCCTTGGTGCTGACGTCCACTATGCCCTCGACGCGGGTGCTCTTCCTCCTTATCTGGCTGCGCATGTACTCGCGGGAGAGGCTCTGCCCCTTGAAGCGGGTGTAGGCGTTGCTTCCGCGCACATCTATTATCTGAAACCTGAGCTTGATGTGCTGCTTCGTGAAGTCGCCGCTTATGTCCTTCATCGTCGTCTCAATCACACGCCCTATGAGCTGCTCCGGGCTGCTGGCTACCGTCTCGCCCACCTTCACCTCGCCAAACATCTTGGGCGCGAGAATGTCGTACCACTTCTTGGTCTTCCATGTGTCTATCTTCCGCCTCTTCACAGCAACCCTTGCCAATAAGATTCCTCCGTCAGGGTGATTCTGTGTAAAAATCTCTTATGCTCTCTACCGCGCTACCGTTTAAAAAGTTTTTGGAGAAGTGTCCCCCGGGAAAATATACGGCTGCGCATATGAAGAAATTTTCAACAAAAAGTATTTAAAGTATTTAATGGCAGTAAAATTAAATAAGAATGAAAACCAAGGAAGAGGTGAAAATTGGACGGGGTTGTAATGGGGGTTGCCGCTGATTTCGGGAATGAGGATGTTCAGACCTGTGAGGTCAACAGAAAGAAAAACTGGAGGCTTTTCTGGATTCTTGTAATCGTCGTTGTCGGCCTCCTGCTCCTGCTTCCTGTCAAGGTCATAACCACAGAGCACGGTCTGCCCGAGCCCTGGTTTATCGGGTACCTGGCCTTTGCCGTGGCCGCCTTCTCCTTTATAGCGGTGCAGCTCATAAAGAAGCGCTGCGTCTCAGTGCCCTCGGTGAGGGAGATTATCGCAGGTGAGAGGGTGGCGAGACGGCGCGAGGATACCGCCGGGGTTGACCTGCCCGAGGAGGACGCAGAGCTCCTGAACAGCATACGGGAGATGATGGAGTGGTTTGAGGAGGGGAGGATGACCGAGGGCAGGTACCGGGACTACAGGGCGAGGCTCGCCGAAATGGAGCGCTGGCTCAGGACGGGAATAAAGAAGGACATTGAAATAAGGAACCTGCGGAAGGAGTTGAAGAAGCTCAGAGAGGAGATCGAGAGGCTTAAGGCATCTCAGGATGGCAAAGAAGAAAGGTAAAGAATTTGAGCGGGAGGAGGTCTGGAGGTATCTGGAGATAACGGGTGAGGACTTAGAGAATGTGAGAAGGCTGCAGCAGGTTCTGCTGCCGGAGTGGAAGAAGGTTATGGAGGTGATGGCGGAGCATTCCCGGGGCTTTGCGGATGCCGGCGTGGCGGAAGTTTCAGGGGCCGATGTGCTTCTGCGTCCGGTGGATTCTGAGCCTCCGGAGGCGTACCTGGAGAGGAGAAGGCGCCTCGGAGGTGAGCACTGCCGCAGGGGCGTTGAGATTTCCCGGCTCCTGGGAGCCTACGGCAGGTGTGTGGATGTGGTGCTCCAGGGCATGAGCGGTGCCGCAGGCGGGCTGGGCAGCATGGCGATTCCCTGCCTGCGGAGCTTCATGAAGCTCGTCTTTGTGGACATTGTGAGTGTGGCGGAGGGCTACGTGGCGGAGCTCAGGGGGAGGAGTGAGGGACACTTCAGGAGCATATTTGAGGCGGCAAGCGATGCAATATTCCTCTTTGCCCCGGATGGAACAATACTGGATGCGAATCCAGCAGCGCTTGAGCTGCTGGGGCAGCGGTCGAAGGAGGAGCTCATCGGAGGCAGGTGCTACCGGGTTGTGCACGGCAGGGAGGAGCGGTGCTCTGCCCGGGAGTGCACAATTGAGAGGGTGCTCAGGGGGGAGCAGGTGAGAGGCATGCTCCACAGGCACAGGAGTGCGGGGGGCGGGCTGATTGAGGTGGAGGTTTCCGCCTCCGGCGTCAGGGACTCCGGCGGCAGGGTGGTGGCGGTTGTGGAGGCTGCCAGGGATGTGACCTCCCGGGAGAGGGCGAGGAGGGAGCTGGAAAGCCGGATAGCCGAGCTCGAGCGCTGGCGCAGGGTGACTGTGGACAGGGAGCTGCGGATGGCGGAGCTGAAGGAGGAGAACCGCCGCCTCAGAAGGGAGGTGGAGAGGCTCCGCAGGATATGTGCCGAGGTGGGAAGGGACGTTGAGGGAGACAGCTGAGCTGGAGAGGCTTCGCAGGATGTACGGCACCCTGAGGGGTGTGAACCTGGCGATACTCAGGGCGGAGAGTGTTGAGCAGCTGCTGGAGGAGGTTTGCAGAGTTGCCGTGGAGAGGGGTGGACTGAAGTTTGCCTGGGCGGGCAGGGTTGCGGGCAGAACCCTTAAGCCCGTGTGCTCCTACGGAAGTCCTCCCTCTCCCGGGCGGAGGCCGCCCGCGGGGATGCCAGCAGCCTTGAGCGCGGTGCGCAGCGGCAGGGTGGTGCTGGGTGAGCCCGGGGAGAGGCGCGGGGAAATCCGCTGCGCCGCCGTGCCCGTTGAGCTTGAGGGCAGGGTGGCTGCGGCGCTCACCCTGTGCTCCTCAGAGCCCCGCACCCTGGAGGAGTTCAGAGACCTGCTGGAGCAGCTCCGCAGAGACCTGTCGCTGGGGCTGGAGCACCTCCAGCTGCACTCGGAGCTCAGGAGCGGAAGGGAGAGGTTCAGGAAGTTCAGTGCCGCCCTGCTGGAGCTCTCCAGGATGGACTTCACCACCCTGGAGGAGGTGCTCCGGAGGACCGCACGCCTCGCCGCGGAGTCGCTGGGGGTGGACAGGGTGAGCATCTGGCTGCTGGAGCGGGAGGGCGCGGAGCTCGTCTGCCGCTATGCCCACTCCCGCACCCCTGGGCGGGGGATTGAGGGGAAGGTGCTCAGGCTGGCGGAGTTTCCGGCGTTCTTCAGTGCCCTGGAGGAGAGCAGGATAGTTGCCGTCGGCGACGCATCCTCCGACAGGCGCACTCAGTGGCTCGGGGAGGTTGCTCCCGGGAGGGGCTCCGCGGTTATGTGCGTCCCCCTGAGGCGGCAGGGCAGGCTGGCGGGCATGATGTGCCACGAGCACGGCTCCCCGAGGGAGTGGACGCTGGAGGAGCAGGAGTTCGCCACCTCTGTAGCCGACCTGGTGTCGCTGGCCTTTGAGCACTCCGAGCGCCGGAGGATGATGAAAAAGGCGGGGGAGCTGGCCCTATTTCCGGCAAAGAACCCGAACCCCGTCTTCAAGGTGACCAGGGAGGGGGAGATAGTGTACCACAATCCGGCGGTTCTCAACTACATCTCAACCCCCGGGGAGGTGGAGCAGCTCCTGCCGGAGAACTTTGCGGAGCTTGTCAGGAGAGCTTGCGAGACGGGTAGGAGCATACGCACAGAGCACAGGTTCGGAGACAGCTACCTGCACTACACCATTCACCCGGTGTCAGCCGACGCCGCCCACATCTACGGCAAGGAGATAACGGAGGTGAAGAGGGCGGAGGAGAAGCTCAGGAGGTACGCCAGGGAGCTCGAGAGGAGCCAGCGAGCCCTTCTCAACATCCTGGAGGACGAGCAGGAGGCAGCGAGGAAGCTGGAGGAGGCCTACAGGGAGCTCAAGACCCTGGACCAGCTGAAGAGCGACATAATTGCAAATGTGAGCCACGAGCTGCGCACCCCCATGACCATAGCCAAGGGGTTCGCTGAGCTCGCCCTGGAGGAGGAGGACGAGGAGGAGCGCAGGCGGGAAATTCAGCGGGTAATCCGAGCGCTGGAGAACCAGAATGCGATAATTGGCAACCTGATAACGGTGGCAGAGGCCTCCCGGGAGAGGCTGAAGCTGCAGGTTTCGCCCTTTAGGGTAGAGGAGCTTATCTCCGCGGTCGTCAGGAAGAAGGAGGAGGAGCTTCAGGCAAGGGAACTGAGCCTGGAGGTTAAGGTGGAGGACTGCGTGCTCGAGGGCGACTTCAAGAGGCTGATGCACGCGCTGCTCAACATACTGGACAACGCCATAAAGTTTAACCGTCCCGGGGGCAAGGTAGGTATAGAGGTGCGCCGGAGCGGAAGCAGGGTGCTCATAACCGTGACCGACACCGGGATAGGCATCGCCAGGGATGTGATGCCCAAGATTTTTGACCCCCTGTACCAGGCGGACGCCTCGGCGAGGCGGAAGTACGGGGGCACTGGCATGGGGCTGGCGGTCGCCAGGATAGTGGTGGAGGCCCACGGCGGCGAGATATACGCAAGCAGCAGCCCGGGCGAGGGCTCCAGGTTTACTGTGCTGCTTCCCCTGAGGAGAGGTGCTGAGGATGAAGAAGGTGCTGGTGGTTGACGACGAGGCTGACATGCTGAGGCTGGTGAGGGGCATCCTGGAGAAGGAGTTTGAGGTAATTACCGCCTCCAGCGGCAGGGAGGCGCTGGAGCTGGTGAGGGAAAACATGCCGGATGTGGTGCTCCTGGACATAATGATGCCCGACATGGACGGCTGGGACTTCCTGGAGAAGTTCCAGAAGCTGGCGGGCGCCGAGAGGGTGCCGGTTATCATCTTCAGCATACGCAGCGAGGCGAGTGAGGTGCTCTCGGGGCTGGCGGTGAAGGGCGTTGCCGACTACATAACCAAGCCCTTCGATCCTGAGGACCTCAAGAATCGCGTGAGGCGGGTGGCGGAGCATGGGCGATAAGGGGGCAAGGGTGGTAAACCTGGGCAACAGGTACTTCTACAGGATTGAGCTTCCCACCCTCACTCCCAGGGAGATGAAGTTTCTAAAGCGGGTGAAGGATGCCGCCATCAAGGAGGCGAAGGTGGAGCTTCGCGGCCTGACGAAGGAGCAGGTAAAGCAGCGCATGCTGTTCGCGGTGCTTGAAATCATGGACCGCCTGAGGGGTGAGCTGGAGCTGCCGCCCGAGAAGAGGGAGAAACTGGCGGAGCTCATAGTCAACGACATGGTGGGCTACGGTCTGCTGGAGCCCCTTCTGGAGGACGACGAAATTGAGGAGATAATGGTCATCGGCCCCAAGCGCCCCGTGTACGTGTTCCACAGGAAGTACGGAATGCTGGAGACCAACGTGGTCTTCCAGGACCCGCAGGAGATTGTGAACATCATCCAGCGCATCGCGAGCAGCGTGGGCAGGCGCATAGACGCATCCTCACCCCTGCTGGACGCTCGCCTTCCGGACGGCTCCCGCGTGAATGCCACACTGAGCCCGCCCGCCCTCGACGGCCCCACCCTTACGATCCGCAAGTTCAAAAAGGACCCCCTCACCGTCGTGGACCTAATCCGCTTCAACACCATGAGCAGCGAGGTGGCTGCCTTCCTCTGGCTGATGGTGGACGGTTTTGGAATATCGCCCAAGAACATCCTGATCGCCGGAGGCACGGGGAGCGGTAAGACCACCACGCTCAATGCGCTGGCAGTATTCATCCGCGAGCGCGAGCGGGTCATCACCATTGAGGACACCGCCGAGCTCCAGCTGCCAATAAAGCACCTGGTCAGGTTTGAGGTTCGCCCGCCCAGCATTGAGGGCAGGGGCGAGATAGACATGAACACCCTGCTCAAGAACACCCTGCGAATGCGCCCCGACAGGATAATCATAGGCGAGGTGCGCGGCGAGGAGGCGAAGACCCTCTTCACGGCCATGAACACCGGCCACAACGGCACCCTGGCCACGCTGCACGCCAACTCGGCGAGGGAGTGCATCACCAGGCTGACCAACGAGCCCATGAACGTGCCGCTGATAATGATCCCGGCCCTCGACCTCATAGTGATGCAGGCCAGGTTCACCCGGGAGGGGAAGGGCTCCGTCAGGCGCATAACCGAGGTGACGGAGGTGGACGGCCTGCGGGAGGGTACGGTGGCGCTCAGCAAGCTGTACGAGTACGACCCCCTGGATGACACCATAAAGGACACCGGCACACCCAGTGAGCTCAAGCAGGAGCTCGCCAGGCAGGCGGGGGTATCGGTGGAGGAGGTCAACCGTGAGCTCGAGCGCAGGAGGCTGGTGCTCGACTACCTGGTTACCAACAACATCCGGGAGATCTACGAGGTGCGCAGGTGGGTGGAGAGCTACTACTCCCAGCCGGATACGACGCTGAAGAAAATTGAGACCTCCCTCAGGACCGTCGCTGCCGAGGCGAGCGCCGGCGAATGAGAAGCTAAGCTTTATATTGCAACAGTGCAAGAGTTATCCCCTGAGGACTGGAGATGAGGGTTGTAAAGGCTGTGGGAGTTCTCAATCTCATTCTCGGCGCAGTGGCACTGCTGGCTCCGGTTAAGTTCTACTCCTTTGCAACAAAGCTCTTTACCCCGGACGTGGCGCCACCCTTCGGCGCCGAGGCGATACGAAGCGCCACCCTCATGCTGCTTATCCCAGGCCTGGTGCTCATCGCCAACGGCGTGGCGCTGCTCTACCTCAGCCGCGTCCTGGAGGCTCCCGGAAGAGCCTCGCCGGAGGCGGGGGAGTACCTGAGGCGCCTGAGGAGGGAGGAGGGGCTGGAGCGCGGGGGTGAGGAGTTCGAGCTGGCAAGCGAGGAGCTGGAGGAGACCCCCGGCTACGCGCTCTCCCAGGAGGAGGAGTTCGTCAGGGTCAGGCACGAGATGATAGGCAAGGAGGTGTACGACAGGAAGGGCAACTACTACGGCAGGGTGGAGAGCGTCACCCTGAACGAGGAGGGCGAGCTCAGGGAGTTTCTGGTGAGGCGCCGGGACAGGAGGCGCGTGTTTAAGGCGGAGGACATTGAGAGCAACGACGGCGTGGTGCTCGTCAGGGGCGTATAGTTTTTATACTCCTTCTGCATTACACTGAGCAGAGGCTTGGCCATGGAGGAGAAGGTTCGTCGCGAGGCGGAGCGTGTGCTGAAGGAGCTCTCGGAGGCGCTGGGGGAGATTGACCTGGAGGAGACTTACTACGTGGTGGAGGAGATCAACATAACCCGCGCCGACGGCGAACCGGAGCTCAGGGAGGGGCTCCGCAGGGCGGCGCTGGAGATAGCGCCGAAGAGGGATGAGGAGGGCTACTACATCGCAGAGGTAGGAGGCTGGGTTGCCTAGATGAGCGCCCTGGAGGAGCTTCGCAGCGGAGCACTTAGCGCTAAGGAGAACGTGGCGCGCTACCTGGAGGCGATAGAGGCGCGCGACGGCGAGGTGAACGCCTTCATAGAGCTAAACCCCCATGCGGAGCAGGAAGCGCGTCGCGTGGATGAGAGGATTGAGGAGGGAAAGGCGGGGAAGCTCGCCGGCCTTGTGGTGGCGGTGAAGTCCAACATAAATGTCCGCGGGCTCAGGGCGACCTGCGCCTCAAAGACCCTGGAGAACTACGTCTCGCCCTACGACGCCACGGTGATAGAGCGCATCCGCCGGGAGGATGGGGTTATCATCGGGATGACCAACATGGATGAGTTCGCCTGCGGCAGCAGCGGCGAGACCAGCTACTTCGGTCCAACCCAGAACCCCTCGGCGAGGGGGAGAATACCCGGCGGCTCCTCCTCGGGCAGCGCCGCCGCCATAGCCGCGGGCTTTGCAGACCTCGCCCTGGGAAGCGATACCGGCGGGAGCATCCGCAACCCCGCTTCGCACTGCGGCGTTGTTGGCATAAAGCCCACCTACGGCCTGGTGCCCAGGCATGGCCTAATAGACCTGGCGATGAGCCTGGACCAGATAGGACCCCTCGCGGGGGATGTGCGCTCCGCGGCGCTCCTGCTGGAGGTCATCGCCGGCCACAGCGACAGGGAGGCCACCACCCTGAGGGTCTCCCCTCCCGAGTACTCCTCAGCCCTGAGCGCAGACCTCTCGGGCATGAGGATAGGCTTCGCCAGGGAGTTTGAGGAGTACACCGCAAAGGAGATAATCCGCGAGGTCAAGCATGCGCTCTCAAAGCTGGAGGCGCAGGGGGCGAGCGTGGTGGAGGTGGAGCTCCCCAGCCTGGACAAGGCTTTGCCTGCGTACTACCTCACCGTCTTCGTGGAGTTCTTCTCCGCAACGAGGCGCTACGACGGCCGCCGCTACGGCTACCGCATTGAAGAAGTTTGCGGCGAGGAGGTGCTGCGCAGGATTATGCTCGGGCGCTACATAAGCCAGAAGGAGTACTCGGGCAGGTACTACCGCCGTGCGCTGCAGTTCCGCTCGCTGATCAAGCGGGAGGTGCTCTCGGCGCTGGCGGAGGTTGACCTGCTCGCGGGTCCGACCACGCCGAAGCTCCCCCACCGGCTGGGCGAGAGCCTCTCGCCCCTGGAGATGTACGCCTACGACCTGCTCACAGTTCCAGCGAACCTGGCGGGGATTCCGGCGGGCGTTGTTAAGGCCGGAGAGGTGCGCGGCATACCCGTGGGTCTGCAGCTGCACGCCAGGCCCCTGGAGGAGCAGAAGATACTCAACGCCATGTACGCTCTGGAGGGGGGTACATGAGGGTAAACATAGGCTTCGAGATCCACGAGCAGCTCGCCACCAGCACCAAGCTCTTCTGCCTGTCCCCCACCAACTACCGCGACGCTGAGCCGAATTCGAACGTGTGCGAGGTCTGCCTTGGTCTGCCCGGGGCAAAGCCCATGCCGGTGAACAGAGAAGCGGTGGAGGCGGTGGTGGCAATTGCGCTGATGCTCAACTGCGAGATAGTGAGGGAGCCGGTGTACATCCTGAGGAAGCACTACGACTACCCCGACCTGCCCTCCGGCTACCAGCGCACCTCCATGCCCATAGGCAAGAACGGCGAGCTCGCCGGGGTAAGGATATGGGAGGTGCACCTGGAGGAGGACCCGGGCAAGTACGACCCCACCACGGGCAGGGTGGACTTCAACCGCTCCGGCGTGCCCCTGGTGGAGATAGTCACCGCCCCCGACATGCACTCCCCCGAGGAGGCCAGGGAGTTCCTGAAGGAGCTGGTGAAGGTGCTGCGCTACACCCAGCGGGTGCGCGAGGAGGGCGGGACGATGCGCGTGGACACCAACGTGAGCATCGAGGGCGGGGCGCGCGTGGAGATAAAGAACATAAACAGCATCCGCGGCGCCTACCGCGCTCTTAAGTTTGAGATCACCAGGCAGAAGAATCTGATGAGGCGGGGCAGGGCGGTGAAGCGGGAGACGCGCGCCTACCTGGAGGCGCAGATGATAACGCGGGCGATGCGAACCAAGGAGGAGGCCGAGGACTACCGCTACATTCCCGACCCCGACCTGCCGCCGCTGCTCATAACCGAGGAGATGATAGAGAAGGTGCGCGCAACCCTGCCGGAGGCGCCCCACCTGAAGGAGAGGCGCTTCGTGGAGCAGTACGGCATCAAGAGCGACGACGCCAGGATAATCGCCAGCGAGCTGGAGCTGGCAAACGCCTTCGAGGAGGTGGCGAGGGTTATTCCGCCTCAGTTTGCCGCCAGCTGGATACGCGACGAGGTGAAGCGGGTGCTGGAGTACAACGGCATCACCTTCCGGCAGAGCGGGATAACTCCGGCTCACCTGATTGAGCTCCTTCAGATGGTGCTCAGGGACGAGATTACCCTGAAGACTGCCAAGAAGGTGATGGAGCTCCTGCCGGAGAGGCGCACCTCGCCCAGGAAGATTATAGAGGAGCTGGGGCTGAAGAAGCTGCGCGACGACAGCGCCGTTGCGAGGGCCTGCGACGAGGCGATTGCCGAGAACCCCAAGGCGGTGCAGGACTACCTCTCCGGCAAGAAGGAGGCCCTGAACTTCCTGGTGGGGCAGGTGATGCGGAAGACCCGCGGGAGGGCGGACCCGGCGAAGGTGCTGGAGATGCTTCGCGAGAGGGTGGAGGGGGAGACCGGCCAGGACGCCGGGCGCAGCGCCTAAGTTTTAAATACCCCCTCCTGCCAAATTAATCTACAAAGGGGGAAGAGAGATAAAAGTGCTGATGTGCACCGACGGCTCGAGGTTTGCCGAGGAGGCGATTGAGCAGGCGGGCTACCTGCTCAGGCACACCTCGCCGGATGTGACGATACTCAGGGTGGTGCCCAGGTTCGAGGAGGAGTACGAGGAGTACAACGAGTACTTCGAGGTTTTCAAGGACGACATCCATCGATTGAGAAAGCTGGGCACGCCCAAGGCGGTGAAGCGCTCCCTGGAGGAGGGCGTGAAGATTCTCAAAAAGTACGGGATAGAGGCAAGGACAAAGGTTCGCCGCGGAAGGGCGGCGGACGAGATAATAAAGGAGATAGAGGAGGGGGACTACAACCTGGTGGTGCTCGCCTCCTACGGCAGGGGGATAAGCAAGTTCATGCTGGGCAGCGTCTCCCGCGAGGTGGTGCACCGCTCCGACATACCCGTGCTCGTGATGAAGACGAAGGAAGGCAGGGCGATGTTCTAGGTGGTTGCGATGAAGGAGCTGGCGCAGCTTAAGGCTGGCGATTTGATGCTTCCCGCTGAGAAGGTGATAACCATCTCGCCCGAGGACAAGATAGCGCTGGCAGACCTCATAATGACGCGCTCCAGCGTGGGGCCTCCCGGTGGTGGAGGGGGAGAAAATCCTGGGCATAGTGACGCAGCGCGACATAATGCTGGCGAAGACCTTTCAGGTGGGCTCTCTCCCCGTGCGCGACCTCATGACAAAGCGCCTGATTGTGGTTGGGAGGGACGCTCCCCTTAAAGAGGTGCTCAGGCTCATGATAGAAAACAGGATAGAGCGCCTCCCGGTGGTGGAGGATGGAAAATTCCTGGGGCTTATAGTCCACGGGAGGATACTGAAGGAGCTGTACCGCCGCCTCTAGGGCGAGGCCGCCCTGGCGGAGTAGATGATGTTCTTCAGGATCACTATGTCCCCCACCGACTTCACCGCCCTGTAGGGTACGTTTATGCCCTTCGACTTCTCAATTCCCAGCCTCTTCCAGAAGCTCTCCTCCACGCTGCCCACCAGTATCCCAGTAACCCTGCCAGTCTCCGGGTCTATCACCACGTCGTCCACACTGCCCACGTGTGCACCATCCTCTGTGAAGACCTCCTTGCCAGTGATTTCGCTCAGCCTTGAGACCAATGAGACCACCTCGAGTGTATTTTCTGGCGATGCATATATAAAGCTAATGATTGTTTAATTAATAAAAAAGTTTGGGGAAAGCCTCATGAAGGACAACTATCGAATAGGGAGCATTTTTGGCATACCCCTGGAGCTGCACGTGTCCTTTCTGCTGCTTCTCCTGTTTTTCTTTATATACAGCGCCGTTACCCTTAATCCGGGTCCTTTTATATACATAGTGCTGCTCTTCGCCACTGTCACGCTGCACGAGCTGAGCCACTCCCTGATGGCGATGCGCTACGGCGTTAAAATTTCAAAAATCACCCTCCTGCCCTTCGGCGGAATTGCCGCCATGGAGGAGATTCCGAAGAATCCCCGGAAGGAGTTCGCCATAGCCATCGCGGGTCCGGGCTTCAACTTTGCAGTTGGGGGGATAACCCTCGCGGTTATCCTGGCTCTGGGGGAGGGCCACAGGATCTTCCCCTTCTTTGAGATGAAGATTGAGAGCGCCACGGACCTCCTCCTGCTCTTCTTCAAGATAAACATCCTGCTGGGAGCCTTCAACCTGTTTATACCCGCCCTCCCCATGGACGGCGGGCGCGTGTTCCGCTCGCTGCTCGCCTTCAAGCTGGGCTTCTCAGCCGCCACGGAGATTGCCACGGGGATTGCTAAGATGATAGCTATTTTCATGGCGCTGCTGGGCGCCCTGCTGCCAAACCTCTGGCTTATCTTCATCGCCTTCTTCGTGTACATCGGCGCCACCCAGGAGGGCGAGGTCTCGCGGATTCACCTGATGCTGGCAGGGCTTAAGGTCAGGGACCTGATGAGCACCGAGGTGGTCACCGTGGATGAGGACATAACCCTGCAGGAGTTCGCAGAGGTCATCTTCACAAAGAAGCACATGGGCTACCCGGTGGTTTCAGGGGGGAAGCTGGTGGGGATAATCACCTTCAGCGACCTCTCGCGCGTGCCCCGGGAGAAGTGGGCGACAACGCGCGTCGGCGAGGTGATGACTAGGAAGCTGCTCACAATATCCCCCGAGGAGGAGGCATCGGAGGCGTTCATGCGCATGGCGCGCGCGGGTGTGGGCAGGCTGCTCGTGGTATCCGGGGGCAGGCTGGTGGGGATTATCTCCAAGACTGACCTGCTGCGCACCCTGGAGATAATGCGGCTGATGAGGGAGTAGCATGCCCGGTGTGGAGGAGTTCAGGGTACTGGATATAAACAGCACCTGGCTTGGAGTGGGCGTGGAGGAGCTCATGGAGAACGCCGGAAGGGCTGTGGCCGAGGTGCTGGGGGAGAGAACCGACCTGGAGGGGAGGCGAGTGCTTGTGCTCTGCGGCACGGGAAACAACGGCGGCGACGGCCTTGTGGCGGCGCGCTATTTACTGGAGGCAGGCGCGCGGGTGAGCGTGGTCCTCCTGGGCGAGCCGAAGAGCGACGCGGCGAGGGGAAACCTGGCTAAGCTGAGAAGGCTGGGGGTTAAGGTGAGGCGCAGTTTTGAGCGCCTGGATGCGGAGATAGTTGTTGATGCGCTGCTGGGCACTGGAGTAAGGGGGGAGGTGAGGGAGCCATACAGGCGCGCCATAGAGGCGATAAACGGGAGCAGAGCCTTTAAGGTGAGCGTGGATGTGCCCTCAGGGTTGAATGAGAGGGGGGAGGGCTACTGCGTTGCCGCAGACCTGGTGGTTACCTTCCACGCACCCAAGCCGGGCCTGGAGCGCTTCCCGACGGTGGTTGTGGACATAGGCATACCCCAAGAAGCCTCGCGCTGCGTTGGTCCTGGCGATGTGGTGGTGCGCCTGCCGAAGAGGCGCAGGGAGGCGCACAAGGGGGAGCACGGCAGGGTGCTGGTGGTGGGGGGAAGCGCTGAGTACCACGGCGCGCCGCTGCTGAGCGCCAGAGCAGCGCTCAGGTCAGGGGTTGACCTGGTTTACCTGGCGGTGCCGGAGGTCAACTTTGAGGTTACGCGCGGCTTCTCACCGGAGTTTATAGTGAGGAAGTACCCCGGAGAGAGGTTTTCAGCACGGGCTATCCCGGAGGTTGAGCCCCTTCTGGAAAAGGTGGACAGCGTTGTTCTGGGCCCGGGGCTTGGCGTGGTGGAGGAGACCCTTGAGGCGGTGGTGGAGTTTTTGAACCTCTGCCAGAAGCCCTGCGTGGTGGACGCAGACGCCATCAAGGCGCTCCGGGACAGGCTCCCCCTGAAGGGTGCCAGGCTGGTGCTCACGCCCCATGCGGGCGAGTTTTATGCGCTCACCGGTGAGCGGCTCCCTCAGGAGCCCGAGGCAAGGGCGGAGGCGGCGGCGGAGTGGGCATCTGAGCTTGGGGCGGTGCTCCTGGTGAAGGGCAGCGTGGACGTAATCGCCTCCCCGGATGGTGAGGTGAGGCTGAACAGGACAGGCAACCCTGCCATGACCGCAGGTGGCACGGGGGATGTGCTCTCGGGCATTGTCGCCGGCTTGATCGCCAGGGGGATGCGCCGCTTCGATGCCGCCTGCTGCGCCGCCTTTATCAACGGCTACGCGGGAGACCTCCTCACCGAGGAGCGCCGCTCCCTCACCGCCCTCGAGCTGGCTGATGCAATTCCCCATGCGATTAAGGATATCTTTGAGAGGTTTGGCAGGATATAGGATTTTTACTTAGTAAGCTTTGCACTTCCCCCATCGCCACATTTGCCCGGAAAATGTATCAGTTCCTCGAAGTTATTTATATATGAGTTCGGAAATATGTGACACATCCCCGCGGTAGCGCAGCCCCGGGATTTTATATATAATTTAAATGGTTATCTATGCTGGCTGATAAGGTATTTATAAAGGAGGTATCTGGATGACGGACGTGGTTATAGAGAATGTGGTGGCCTCGACTTCTCTGGGACAGAAGTTTGACCTGGGGTTAATAACCGTCAACCTGGACAGGGTGGAGTATGAGCCCGAGCAGTTTCCCGGCCTGGTTTACCATCTCGACGAGCCCAAGGCTGCGGCGCTTATTTTTGGTTCGGGCAAGATAGTCTGCACAGGTGCCAAAAGCATTGAGGAGGCGCACCTGGCGATAAAGAAGATAATCGAGAAGATCCGCGAAGCCGGCATAGAGATAAACTCAGAGCCCGAGGTTGTGATTCAGAACGTCGTGGCTACCGCAAACCTGAACGCCGAGCTAAACCTGGATGCGATTGCCATAGCCCTGGACAACACCGAGTATGAGCCCGAGCAGTTTCCCGGCCTGGTGTACAGGATGCAGGACCCCAAGGTGGTGCTGCTCCTCTTCGGCTCGGGCAAAATAGTCTGCACCGGCGCCAAGAGCGTCGAGGACGCCAGGCGCGCCACCGAGAATGTCAAGGCAACGCTCAAGGAGCTGGGGCTGCTGTAGGGGTTTCCCATGAACTACGACTACGAAAAGCTTCTTGAGAAGGCCTACGAGGAGCTTCCCGAGAAGGTCAAGGAGCACAAGCGCTTTGAGGTGCCCCAGGTTCAGTCCATAATCCAGGGCAAGGTCACAGTGGTGCAGAACCTCGTCGAGGTGGCTAAGCTCATCAACCGCCCGCCGGAGATGCTGGTGAAGTACCTGCTCCGCGAACTCGGCACAGCCGGCAGCCTGGAGGGGCAGTACCTCATAATGAAGGGGCAGTTCCGCCAGCCCCAGATACAGGAGAAGTTTGAGTCCTTCCTGGCGCAGTACGTGCTCTGCCCCGAGTGCGGCCGTCCGGATACCAGGATAATAAAGGAGGACAGGATAACCCTGCTCAAGTGCGAGGCCTGCGGCTCCAGGCACCCCCTGGGTGCGATACGCGCCGCCCCCGTGCCCAAGCGCAGCACAAAGCCGGAGATAGGCGAGGAGATAACTGTGCAGATAACCCAGACGGGGAAGCGCGGCGACGGCGTGGCAAAGCTGGGGGAGTACATAATCTACGTGAGCGGAGCGCGGGAGGGCCAGCGGGTAAAGGCGAGAATTACCGGCGTGCAGGGCACCCGGATTTTCGCCACTGTGGTAGAGGTACTGAGGTGAATGCTCAAGGCAGTATTTTTTGACATAGACGACACCCTGTACGACAGCACCACTCTAGCCAGGAGGGCCAGGCTCAACTCCATCCGCGCCATGATAGACGCTGGCTTGGAGGAGCGCGACGAGGCCAGGCTCTACTCCCTCCTGCAGAGGATCATCAAAAAGTTCGGCTCCAACTACCCCAGGCACTACGATGAGCTTCTCAATGAGCTGGGCGTGCCCTGGAATCCCAAGATAGTGGCCGCCGGCGTTGTGGCGTACGAGCACACAAAGTTCGGCTACCTCAAGCCCTTCCCCGGAGTGGTGCCCACGCTGATAGAGCTCAGGCAGAGGTTCAGGCTGGGGGTGATCTCCAACGGGCTTGCGATAAAGCAGTGGGAGAAGCTCATAAACCTCTCACTGCACCACTTCTTCGACGTGGTGGTGACCAGCGAGGAGGTGGGATGCGAGAAGCCCTCCCGGAGAATCTTCGAGGTGGCGGTGCGCAGGCTGGGCGTCGCCAGCGAGGAGTGCGTTATGGTGGGTGACCGCATCGCCACCGACGTAGTGGGTGGAAAGAGGGCGGGGATGCGCACAGTCTGGGTGAGGAGGGGCAAGTACGCCTCCTCTGAGCCGAGAAGCGAGGAGGAGCGTCCCGACGCGATTATCCGCGAGATAGTTGAGCTCCCCGAGGTGCTGGAGAAGCTCAGTCGATGACAACATCGCCGCTCTTCAGGATGGTTATCCTTATCTCCTCCCTCACCACCCTGCCGTCCAGCTTCCTCCTCGCCTCCCTCTCTATCTTCTCTATTAATGAGAGGGTGTTCTCCTTCACCTTGATTCCGCACTCCGTGGCGCAGGCAAACACCTTCTTGGGCACGTTGAAGATGTCCTCGCCCCTGCCTATCTCGAGCATCAGGGGGGCGCCTATCTTGTTGAAGAGCGCCAGGGTGCGGGCGGCCTTGGCTATGTTCTTCCTCGCCCGGCTCTCGGTGATGCTCACATTTGCCCTGGTGGTGCCGAGTATCTCCGCCACCTGGGCCTGGGTGTAGCCCTTGGCGCGCAGCTCCAGCACCCGTGCCTGAGCCGGGGTCAGAAAGGTCTGAAGAACCTCCTCCTCGGTAAATGCAGCCATTTAACTTCTCTTATTAGACCGGGGCTTTTAAAGATTTCGATTCATGTTAGGCTAGTGGATTAGGAAGGTGGTAGCTTGCTGACGAAGCGGATAATCCCATGCCTGGACGTGAAGGACGGGCGGGTGGTAAAGGGAGTGCACTTCAAGAACCTGCGCGACGCGGGCTCGCCGGTGGAGCTGGCGAAGTACTACGACGAGCAGGGTGCCGACGAGCTGGTGTTCCTGGACATCAGCGCCAGCCACGAGGGCAGGAAGACCATGCTGGACGTGGTTAGGGCAACCGCAGATCAGGTGTTCATACCCCTCACCGTGGGCGGCGGAATAAGCGAGGTCGAAGATGTGCGCCGGATTCTGAAGGCGGGCGCCGACAAGACGGCGATAAACACCGCTGCGGTAAAGAACCCCGAGCTGATATCAAAGGCGGCGCGCAGGTTCGGAAGCCAGTGCATCGTCTCAGCCATAGACGCGAAGCGGGTGTATGAGGAGAGGGAGGACCGCTACGTGGTGGAGACGCCGGAGGGGAGGTGCTGGTTTGAGGTTTACATCTACGGGGGGCGCAGGGGCACGGGTAAGGACGCCATCGCCTGGGCGAAGGAGGTCGAGGCTCTGGGTGCAGGGGAGATACTTCTCACCAGCATGGACGCAGACGGGACGAAGATGGGCTTCGACATCCCTCTAACAAAAGCCGTGGCCGAGGAGACGGGCATCCCGGTGATAGCCAGCGGGGGTGCCGGCGAGCTCGAGCACTTCTACGAGGCCTTCGCTCTTGGCAGGGCGGACGCCGCGCTTGCGGCGAGCGTGTTCCACTACGGCAAGTACACGGTGCGGGAGGTGAAGGAGTACCTCAGGAGCAGGGGGATAGAGGTGAGGCTTTGAGGGAGGCAGAGCTTTCCGCGAAGGAGCTGCGCTTCGCCCTGACCTTTACCCTGGGGATTTTTGTCGCCGAGGTCATCGGAGGCGTGGTCTCCAACAGCCTGGCGCTGCTCAGCGATGCGCTGCACGTTTTCAGCGATGCCTTCGCCCTCGCCCTGAGCTACTTTGCGATAAAGATAGCCTCCCGCCCGCCCAGCCTGAGCAGAACCTTCGGCTACCACCGCGCCGAGGTGCTCGCCGCGCTGGCGAATGGGCTTCTTCTGCTGCTAATTTCCCTCGCAATATTCCACGAGGCCTATCAGCGCTTCGTCTCACCCCCGGAGATAAAGCTCAGGGAGATGCTGGCTGTTGCGGTTCTCGGGCTGGGGGCAAACCTCTTTGTGATGTATCGCCTGCGGGAGCATGCGCATGAGGACATAAACGTGAGGGGCGCCTTTCTGCACGTTGTGGGCGACACCCTGGGGAGCGTCGGGGTAATCGCCGGCGGGGTTGCGATATACCTCACGGGCAACACCATAGCAGACCCCGCGGTCAGCGCCTTAATCGCCACCATCGTTGCGATTGGGGCGCTGAGGCTGGTGGCTGAGTCGCTGCACATCCTGCTCGAGGGCACGCCCAGGCACGTGGATGTGCTCGCGCTGAAGCGCTCCCTGGAGAGCATAGCCGGCGTTGAGGATGTGCACGACCTGCACGTGTGGGCGATATGCTCCCACATCAATGCGGCGAGCGCCCACATAGCGGTGGAGGACCAGATGATAAGCCAGCTTGAGGAGATCCGCAGGCAGGTGGACGAGAAGTTCAGGGAGTACAGGATAAACCACACCACCCTGCAGTTCGAGTGCGTCGGCGAGAGGTGCCGAAGGGACGAGGGACACGGGAACATCTGAAATCTTCCGTTTTCACGTTTTAACGCAAGTTTACGCGTATTTTCGCATTCAGGCTGCTGATATGTGCACCTGCACACCTATTTGAACGTTTTCAACGGTTAATTATAAATACACCTTGTTTTATTAAATTGAACCCGATTTTAATGAATCAGCAAAAATTGAAAGGAGGCGATTACGATTTCACGGCAAAGAGCAATAGCACTGATTCTTTTTCTGCTCGCGCTGAGCGCGGCTGTGGCTGCGGGCTACTACAGGGGCAGCCTGAGGAAGGCGGAGTCGGTGCACTTCGGTCTGAACTTCCCGGCGCAGGAGGGTAAGGGCAAGAAGGTGGTGGTGCTGTACTACGACGAGCAGGGCATCCTCAAGAAGCTGCTGCAGCCCGGGGTGGTGAAGATAGGTAGCCACAGGATAAAGAACGTGGGCAGCAGGAGCTACGTGGTGAGGCTCGAGCTGGTGAACGTCCCCGAGGGCGTGGAGGTTACCTGGGAGACCAACCAGCTCGCCTGGGACGACGCCACAAAGACGCTGCGCAGACCTCTGAGGCCGGGGGAGAGGTTCGGGATGGGCTGGATCTTCCACATCCCGGAAGAGCTCAGGGGAAAGCCGGTGATATACGACGGCGGAGTCAGGGTTATTGACGCGGAGACGGGGGAGCAGCTCGCCTTCCTGCCCATAAAGATTGTGAACAGGGGTGAGGCAGGATGAACAACCGCCACCTTATGTACAGGGTGCTGGCGCTGCTGCTGGGAATACTCCTGTTCTACGCCCCCTTTGCGCTCCTGGTGAAGGCGACGGCGCAGCTGCTGGAGAGCCAGGGGCTTATACACGTGGTGGGCGATGTGCACAGAGCCTGCTTGAGGATGCCCATCACCTGGGCGGTCCTCGACCCCGAAAAGCTCGTTGCGAGGGTGCTGATGAACCCCCTCTACCTGACAGTGTTTATCCTGGCGGTGCTCTCCTTCTTCCTGGCGCCGCTCTTCTGCGGCTGGCTCTGCCCGGCGGGCAACATACCCGAGCACCTGAACCGCTTTGTGCCGCGCGGGCTGAAGCTCAACCTCAGGGAGAAGCTCGACCCGGCTCCAATAAGGTACGGGTTCCTGGCGGGCTTCATCCTGTCGCCGAAGCTGGGCGGGAGCATCGCCTGCTCCTTCTGCAACTACTCCCAGCTCCAGAATGTGCTGAGCGCCATCTTCGGCGACTTCCACGCCCTGGCCTACTGGAGCTCCACAGCGATTATAACCTTCGCCCTGTGGTTCTTTGTACTCGGGGTGTTCATCGACGGCGGCAGGGGCTGGTGCAACTTTGCCTGCCCCGCGGGAGCGCTGCAGAACCTCTTCCACAGGGTGGGCGCAAAGCTGCCCTTCACCTTCAAAATCAGGTTCTTCAAAGCGAGGTGCAACGACTGCGGCAGGTGCGTAGACGCCTGCCCGACCTGGGCTATACGCAGGGCAAGCAACAGCATCTCTGTGAACCGCTTTGTGTGCAATGCCTGCAAGGACTGCGTTGTGGCCTGCCCCAGAGGTGCCCTCTCCTACTCCCGCGGTGGAGAGGTTGAGTGATGCTGGGGGAGCTGCGCCAGCGGGTGTGGAGCTACCTGGCAGGGATGGGCATTGCAATTACGGGAGCGGTGGCCTCCGGCGCCGGGAGCGTGTCCCAGAGGCTGTGCTCCAGCGCCTGCCTCTCCTGCGGCGCCTGCACCCTGGCGGCGCTCCCACTGCTGGCGCTGCTCTTCAAAAAGGCCGAGGGCAGGATGAGGTATGCGATTCTTGCCCTGGCGGTGCTGCTTGCGGCACTTAGCCTACAACTCCTGTTCAGACGTTAGGCTCGGATAAGGGGAGGATGAAGCCGCGCATCGCCATAGTTGACTACGGCATGGGGAACCTGCGGAGCGCCTATCGCGGCCTGGAGAAGGGCTCGGCAAGGCCCTTGATTACCGACAGGGTGGAGGAGATTGAGGCAAGCGATGCGATTGTCCTGCCCGGGGTTGGTGCCTTCGAGGATGCGATGGCAAACCTCTACCCGCTGCGCGAGGTTATTGTGAGGGAGGCGGAGAGGAAGCCCCTCCTGGGAATCTGCCTGGGTTTGCAGCTCCTCTTCACGAGCAGCGAGGAGGGTGAGGGCGAGGGTTTGAACCTGATAAGGGGGAGGGTGGTCAGGCTTCCTTCAGAGGTTAAAATACCCCACATGGGCTGGAACTCCATTGAGGTGAGGCGCGACTCGCGGCTTCTGGATGGAATAAAGAGCGGTGACTACTTCTACTTCGTCCACTCCTACTACGCCCTGCCGGAGGAGGATGTGGTGGTGGCGACCACCAGCTACGGCGTGGAGGTGCCCGCAATAGTGGAGAAGGGCAACGTGTTTGCGACGCAGTTCCATCCGGAGAAGAGCGGCAGGCTCGGGTTAAGGCTGCTGAAGAACTTTGTGGATATTGCGCGGGAGTGAGGCCGCGGTAGGTATTTAAGCGAATATAAAGAAAAAAATAAATGCCGGATACGACAGGGCAGAGTGATTGAAATGGCAGTTTCCGAGCTATTTGAGAAGATAGCTGACAGGGAGAGTATTGAGAAAGATAAGCTCATGACCCTCAGCCTTATAGCCTATCTTAAAGATAAAAAGAAGGAGTACATGAAAGAGAGGCTGGAGGTGCTCAGGAGGTACGGTGTGGGCTCTGCGGGAGA
>JAADFX010000002.1 GCA_013152685.1 Methanobacteriota archaeon
AGCGGAGCAAAAAGAAGAAGCCCGGGGTGAAGAAGCCCGAGCCGGTGGATTCGCCGGTGCGCAAGGACGGCAAGATAGACCTGAGGTATGCGTTCAAGGGGCTGAGGTAGGGTAGGTAAATAAAAGGTTTTAAGGTTTTAATAATAGAAGGTTTTTATATTTTTATATCAAAAATATTAGTTAGATGAATGTTCACATAGCCCTTTTCTAAAGTTTATGAGAGAGCCTTCACAGGAAGGGAAAGATTGAGGAAGATTCTCCCCACGTGCACATACGTCTTGAAAGTAAAAATCTGCGCAGCGACGACGAAGCAAAGGAAAAAATCGTCGAAATTATTAAACTTTTACCGGTCATTGAGAGGGTGATAAGATGAAATTTAAAATTCACAAGAATAGGATAGAAGAAGTGGTTGACTATAGCAAACTTTCAACCAGCGAACTTAAGATGAAGCTTAGGGAGCTTGAAGCAGAGTACGGGAAGGAGATGTCGCGTAATTACGACGATTCTCTCAGAGATGCTCTAGCTCTAAATGAGTATAGAATTATCAAGGAAGAGTTGGAAAACAGGGCACAAAAGGGTGTGGTGAGATTAAATGTAGACGAAAGCCTCTCAAAAATATTCACGCCAAAGCGTATAGCATTGTTCAACGCCATTACTGGAAGAGAGACCATTAAAAGTCTTGCGAAGAAGCTCAACAGAAATCCAAAGAGCATAGCCAGAGACATAGCTGTTTTGGAAGATTTCGGTATAGTCAGAAAGAAAAAAAGAGGTAGAGAGGTAGAAGTAGAACTCGCTGTAAAGGAGATTGTGATTTTCAAGTGACATGTTCAAAACAGCGGCGGAGCGTGGGTTGCGAGCAGAATCAGCGCGTCTTCTCCACCATTCCCAGTGTGAAGCCGCCATGGGATGCTTTTTATAAATCTCTTTATGTGTTACGTTTTGAGTGCTGTGTATGGAGGTCGTTCTGAGGATTCCAGGGGACGTTGTGGAGAATCTCCGCCTGCCCCCTGAGAATATAGAGGAAGAGTTAAAAAGAGAGCTCGCCCTTGTATTGTATCAGAGGGGTCTCCTGTCGTCTGCAAAGGCGTGCAAGCTAGCGGGATTGACAAGGCGGGAATTCGAAGAGCTTCTTGGGAAAAGGAAAATCAGGAGGCACTACACGGAGAAGGACCTAGAGGAAGACATTGAGTATGCAACCGGTGGTTTGTGACTCCTCTATGCTTATCCATCTGGCAAAAATAGAGAGACTCCACCTGCTCAGAGATTTCTACGGGAAGGTTGTGATAACGCGTGCTGTGTGGAGGGAGGTGGTTGAGGAGGGAAAGGATAGAGAGGACGCCAGGCTAATTAAAGAGGCCGTTGAAGCCGGGTGGATAGCTGTGGATTCACCCGCCAACGAACCCCTCGTCAAAATTCTGGAGAGGCATCTTCACCCCGGAGAGGCTGAAACAATCGCTCTGGCTGTGGAGAGGTCGGCCTTGGTTCTCCTGGATGAATCAGAGGGCAGGCGAGTTGCCGATATTTATGGACTGAGGAAAACCGGTGTAGTGGGTATCCTGCTCAAGGCCAAGCTAAAAGGAGCAATACCTTCCCTTAAAAAAGAGCTGGATGCGCTGAGACATAGAGCCGGATTCTGGATAAGCGACGAGCTATACAGTAAAGCTCTGAAGTTTGCAGGAGAAGAATAAGCAAAAAATCAAACATGCTCAAAACAGCGGCGGAGCGTGGGTTGCAAGCAGAATCAGCGCCTCTTCGCCGGTATTCTCAATCCCGTGCTCCTCTCCGGGAGGAACGAAGATGTAGTCGCCCTCCGCCACTGTGACCCACTCCCCGTTCACATAGGCCTTTCCCGTGCCCTTTAAGATGTATATGGAGTCCACCTCCCTCTCATGGAGGTGCACACTGGCAGAGTTCCCGGGGGATATCTTCAGAATAGAGACGCTCACCTCAGAGTTCCTCTCGCTCGTTATGAGTTTTGCAATCTCCACGCCCGAGAACTTCGGATGGGGCTCAAACCTGATATCTCCACTTTTTATCAAAACACTCGCCATGCTATTCCATCCTGAGGAAGTAGGTGCTCTCTCCCGAGGTGTCCACCTTCTCCGCTCCCGCGAAGGCACGCTGGAGCTCCTCCGTGCCGAGCTCCCTGGCAGCCCTCAGCATCTCATCCACCTGGTTGTACTCGTGCTCCAGGAACAGCTTGGCAATCTTCGCCATCGCCCTGTAGAAGTCCATCTCCACTATCTCCTCGCTCTTGTACTTCTCCACGTCGCGCACATCACCGTGGTACTTCAGGGCTATGCCAACCTTGAAGTCGTCGTTTGCCACATCGTCGAACAGGTAGGGCAGCCACAGTATCATGTGCTCCTGGATGAACTTCTTCTGGCGCTCCAGGGCGAGAAGTGCCCTGTCCCTGTCGCCTGCCTTCCAGGCGTCTATCTCGTCCTCCAGCAGGCGGAAAGCAAACTCGAGCTCCAGCTTCGCCTCATCAGGGGGAAGGTTCCCCCGGGACTTGTCCAGAACATATCCCGCCTCGCGGTAGAGGTTCTTGACCTCCGCCGTTAGGTCGCCCATTATCTGCTTCTCACTCCTGTAGACCGACTCGTGCCCAGAGATGTAGGGCATAAGGTCGTCGTCGAAGATGGTAAAGCGCTCCGCCTCGAGCTCGCGCCTGAACTTCTTCGGCTTCATGTGTGAGAAGGCCTGACGGAAGCGCTCCAGCTCCGCGAAGTGCTCCTCCAGCAGCGCATCCGGTACAATCTTCGCCATGGCAGAGCGCAGCCTGCTCATGTACTCCCCGCTGAGCACCTCCTCGGCCATCCGCGCCGAAATCTCAGTGAAAGCCCGGAAGATCTGGAAGTAGGCGTCCCTCCTGGCGACGGTCAGCTCCGCATAGCTCCCGGCGTCGTGGGGCGTGGCGGGCGTACGCTGGATGTTGGGCTTCCTGTCCTCAATGAGGGCTATCCAGTGGTCCCTGTCCTTCACATTCATCGAGTGGATCCAGAAGAGGTAGCTGTACTTCTTCAGCAGATTCTTCCAGTCCTTCGCCAGCTCAGGATCAAAGTACCACTTTATGTAGTCGTTCTCCTCGAATATATCCCTGGGAGCTCTCGGCAAGGTCCACACCTCTTCTTCAATCTGCCTAGAAAAACGAGGGAAAGGAAAACTGAATCAGTGCCTGTGCTCCGGCGCCGGCTCGGGGAAGTCGTCACCGGGCAGAGCATAGAACACAGAGCCCACGCGTATTATCCTGCGGTTCTCAGCCTTCTTCTCGATGGCCTTCTTCACGTCCCTGTAGTAGCCGAAGGTCATAGCTTCCGTGGAGCACTTGGTGGCGCAGGCGCTCCACAGGCCAGCGTAGGTGATGCTCTCCACGCCTCTGCCAAGCTCCGCCAGCCTCTTGCCCGAGAGGGGCTCGCCCTTCTCGTCCACCAGCCTCCCCTTGTTGTCCCGCTTTATGTTGCCCACCTCATCCGCCACGGGGAGGCGCACCTCGCCGCCGTGCTTGTAGGTGTAGCGGTATATCTTCTGGAGCTCCTCCTTTGTGTAGGTCCTGCGGTAGTCAACGCGGTGCATACAGAAGTCGCACTTGACCACCCTGCCGGTGCGGGAGTCGTACTGGGGCGCACCGTAGGGGCACGCCTGCATGCAGCGCTTGCAGCCTATGCACGCCTCGCTGTCAACAAACACTATCCCATCGCTCCGCTTCTGCATCGCTCCGGTGGGGCAGGCCTCAACGCAGGGCGCCGGCGAGCAGTGGAAGCAGGGCATGGGTATGTAGAGGCTCTTCACCCTGCCAAGAACCTTCTTCGGGCCCACCTGAATCACCCGTATCAGGCGGGGGCCCATGCTAAGCTCATGCTCCAGCTTACAGGAGGTCTCACAGGAGAAGCAGCCTATACAGCGCTTTAAGTCGATAAGCATGACGACAGTATCATCTGCAGGCTCACGCTGTTCCACCTCATGCATGCCGAAGGCCTCGTCAAAAACCTCTACGCTCACCATTACTCCTTCCTCCTGGGCTTCAGCATCTCCTCTGGAAGAACCCTGTGACGCTCGGGATAAGCACAACCCGGAGAAACCATTATATCGTCCTTATCACCCCAGAAGTAGGCATACACAGTCTCGAGGGCACGAATCTCCCTTACGGCGGTAAGCCCATACTTCCAGTTGGGGTTCTTGATAAAACTCTTCTTTATCACATCAGGCACAACGCCCTCAAGGGCCTTCTTCTGTGCCTCGTCAAGCTCACCGCGGTATCCCTTAGGTCTCGCCAACTGGGTATCCTCCTTTCGCGAAAAAGAACCTTGAAAAAATCAAAAATTAAAGGGCTTTAGAAGCCCTTCTACTTCTTCTGCTGCTTCAGGAACACCGGCTTTGTCACTTCGGTCACGCGCTCCGGCAGCACTCCCGGCTTCAGCCTGACCCTGGGTATGAAGAGGGCGCGCTCCGGGAAGGCGTAGGCCGGCGAGGTCAGCAGGGTATCCTTGACCTCGTCGCCGAAGAACACCCTGGCGAGGCGGACGGCGTCCTTCTCGCGGAAGTAGGTCATTATGTCAGCCGGGTTGCCTATGTACAGGCAGTGGGTGGAGCACTTGGTCACGCAGGCGGGCTGCAGACCCTTGTCGATGCGGTGCATGCAGTAGTCGCACTTTATCACCTTGCCGGTGCGGGAGTCCCACTGAGGTGCGCCGAAGGGGCACGCCTGCATGCAGCGCTTGCAGCCTATGCACTTCTCGCTATCCACAAACACTATGCCGTCCTTGGCGCGCTTCGTCATGGCTCCGGTCGGGCAGGCCTCCACGCAGGCAGCGTGACAGCACATGAAGCAGTTCATGGGTATGTACATCGCCTTGGTGTGCCTGCCGACCTTCTTGGGCCCCACCTGGATGACGCGCATCCTGCGCGGCCCCATGGGGTCGTCGTGCTCCAGCTTGCAGGCGGTTTCGCAGGCGAAGCAGCCTATGCAGCGCTTGAGGTCCACGAACATGGTAATGTGGTCTGGGGGGATGCCCCAGACGCTGGCTGCCTGTGCCTCGTAGAGGCCGATCTTCTCGTTCCTCTCGAGGCCCTGCCTGGCGGTCTCCTGGTCAACATTGAGAAGGGGACCCTTGTCGGAGAATACCTCGTCCATTTTCACCACCTCACTTGGTCTCCCACTTCTCACGCGGCACTCCTACGTAGTAGATGCCGCTGCCCTTCTGGATGAACCTGGTGTAGGTACCCAGGTTGACTGTGGGCTCCTTCTCCGGATCGAGGTAGTCCTTGGGTGTGCGCTTGACCTTGGCAAGGAACTCCTTGGTCTTCTCCACAGCCTTGTCCGGGTCGTCGCCCAGGCGGTACACGCGCACAAGGTTGCACTTGTACTGGGCCTGGGTGTAGAAGGGATCCTTCACGGTGTCATCGACGAGCTCATTGATGTTGCTGTACGGGTAGAAGGGCTGGTACTTGTCGAAGCCCTCGGGACCCCAGACTTCGCCCTCGTCAACCATCTCGTTGACCCAGGCGGGGCCTATCACCTTGCCGTAGTCGTTCTCGCACACCACTGTGTCGCCGTCGCGGATGCCGAGCGCCTTCGCAAGCTCGGTGTGGATGTTTATGAACCTGTGAGGCTCGAGCTCAACCATCCAGGGCCACCAGTGACCCATCTCGTGGAAGTGGGCCACGAGTCTGCCCGTGCAGAGGATGAGCGGGTACTTCTCCCACAGGTCGGGCCTCGCAACAGGGGCATTGCTGGGCTCGATGTGTATCGGCAGCGGATACCAGCCGATCTGCTCCAGGGCCTGGCTGTAGATCTCCACCTTGCCGCTGGGCGTGGGGAAGCGCTTGTCGGTGCCAGGATAGTTCACACCCTCCTTGTACATTATCCACTGGGCACCGCGTATTGTCGCCTCGGGGTCGGAGTACATCATGGCCTCGTCCTTGGTCTCGGCAGGCCACATCACTCCGCCCTTCGGGGACATCTCGGGATCCATGAGCTCCACGGTTATGCCGGCGACGAAGGGCTCCTGGGAGTGGAACCAGTTCTGGCACACGCGCTCGTCGATCTCGTGGGTGGTGCCCGGATACTTCGGGTCCTCGGGCAGCGGGTTGCCGAAGACGTCCTTCTTCGCCCACCAGCTCTTGCCGTCGGGCGCATAGTACGCCTCGGCGAACTCGAAGCGCTTCGCAAGGCCGGCCCAGAAGTCTATGTCGGCGCGGCACTCCCACTGGCGCTCAATAATCTGGTTGTGCCACTGCACGTGGCGGTTGTTGCCGTGGTGCACCACACCCTCGTGCTCAAAGAAGCTGGTTATCGGGAAAGCCGCGTGCATCCAGCTCATGGTCTCGTTGGGGTGGAAGCTCAGGTGCACACCGCAGTACAGGTTCTTCATGTACTCTCTTACCTTGTTGTTGTTGGGCCACTGCACGGCGTGGTTGCCGTTCCATATGAGGCCCTTGACCGGGTAGGGCTTGCCGGTGTAGCCGGGGTTTATGGTGCACGCGCTTGAGGTGTCGCCCCAGGGTATGATCTTGTCAGCCAGCTGCGGCTCCTTTATCTTCGCCACGTACTCCTTCAGGTCCTTGCCGGCGCTGAGCACTGGCCTGCAGTTGTGCAGCCAGTTCCAGCCGCCGCCCTTAACGCCCACGTTTCCTGTGATTGCCACCAGTATCTGGTAGGCGGCGTTACCGTTGCCGGCGTTGTACTGCTGCGCCGTGCCCAGGCAGCCGGTGAAGTGGGTCCTCCTCGGGTAGGCTATCCACTCAGCGGCCTTGCGTATGTCCTCAGCCGGCACCCAGGTGATGTTCTCCGCCTTCTCTGGCGTATAGTCCTTCACCAGCTCCTTGTACTTCTCAAACCCGACGGTCCAGCGGGCTATGAAGTCCTTGTCAATTCCGTCAATCTCATAGATGAGCACGTGGGCGAGCGCATTCGCCAGGTAGGCGTCGGTGGTCGGGCGCAGGCGCAGCGCCAGATCCGCCTTCGCCATGGTGGCGTTGAAGCGCGGGTCTATGACTATCATCTTGGCGCCGTTGCGGTCCTGCGCCTCGATGAACCACTTCATGGTTATTACTTCCAGTGCCGCGGCGTTGGCACCGGAGATGAATATGGTGTCGCTGTTCATTGCATCCTGGCAGGGGTTCATCAGGCGAAGGAACTCCTTGGCACCGAATACGTACTGACCCCTCGCACCGGGCGACTCACAGCAGAGCGGCCCCTGACCGTAGATGTTGGGCGTGCCGTACATCGCCAAGAACCTCGAGCCGCCCAGCTTGTTGCCGTAGCTGCTCCTTCCGGTGCGGTGGCAGGCTACGGTGTGGGCGCCCCACTTCTCGCGGATGTACTTCAGGCGGTCTGCGACGAAGTCGAGAGCCTCGTCCCAGGTGACGCGCCTGAACTTACCGTTTACATTGTCCTCCCTAATAACAGGATACTTGGCGCGCAGGGGGTTATATGCATGCTGGTAGTTCGCAGTACCTTTGGGGCAAAGAGAGCCATAGTTCTGCGGGTGCTCATCGTCGCCCCAGATATCGACTATTCTGCCGTCCTTCAGGTACACCTTCATCCCGCAACCGCTCTCGCACATGTTGTCGCAGGTGGTGTACCTGATGGTATCGTAGTCCTTTACGGACTCCGACACTCTCCTCAATACTACCACTTTTTCACCTCCAACCTTTCCGTTGTTACCATACTGCGTGGGGCTGTAAAAAACTGCCCACGCGACTCCGCTGTAACCTTTTAATCTTTAATACTTCACCCTTTATATACTTTTTTATCCGGGGCGGAATTGAGCATGAAAATGCACAACCGTGACACTGCACTCGGGTGCACCGCCATTGTGATTGCCGGCGGTCAGAGCAGGAGGATGGGGAGGGACAAGAGGTTCCTGTCCCTCGGCGGGGAGAGCTTCCTGGAGCGTGTTCTGAAGGTTGCCTCCTCCGTGGCGGGAGAGGTCATCCTCTCTCTGGCGCACGAGTCCCAGGTGTCGGGAGTGGAGCCGGGGAGCTTCCGCATAGTGCTGGACGAGCGCCCGGGTATGGGACCTGTGCACGGGCTGATTTCCGCTGCGAGAGAGGCAAGCTTCCCCCTCCTGGCGGTGATGCCCGTGGACTCGCCGCTGCTGGACCCGGGGCTCTACAGGCTGCTCCTGGACGAGCTGGGGGACCACGAGGCCGCGGTGCCGGTGGTAGGCGGCTTTGCAGAGCCGCTGCACGGGGTGTACCGCAGGGAGGCGGTTCTAAGGGCGGGGGCGGAAAAGCCCGGGAGCATGAACCACCTTCTCAAAATGCTCAATGTTAACTTTGTGCCCGAGGAGAAAATTCGCAGCGCCGGTGTGAGCATGCTGAGCTTTGTGAATGTAAACACCCCAGAGGACTATGAGAGGCTGAGGGAAAGGGAATGCAGGTGAGAGGAAGGGGCTTCTACAGGCTGACAAAGCTGGAGGACGCCCTGGAGAGGCTCCTTTCCGGGGTAAAACCTCTCGGCGAGGAGAGCGTCCAGCTGGAGGAGGCGCTGGACAGGGTGCTCGCCAGCGACATTGTGGCGGAGAGGGATAGCCCCCCCTTCGACCGCGCCGCCATGGACGGGTTTGCAGTGAGAGGTGAGAACACCTTCGGAGCGGGGGAGGGCAACCCCATATACTTCAAAGTAGTGGGCGAGGTGCTCACCGGGCAGAGGTTCAACGGCGAGGTGGGCGATTTTCAGGCTGTGAAGATAACCACCGGGGCTCCCATGCCCCCGGGAACCAACGCCGTTGTTATGCTGGAGCACGTAAATGAGCTCGGGGACGAGATAGAGGTGCTGAAGGCGGTGCCGCCGGGGAAGAACGTCTCCCTGCGGGGTGAGGACTACAGGAAGGGAGAGCTCCTCCTGGGCAGGGGAAGGGTGCTCCACCCCCAGGAGATTGCCATCCTGGCGTCCCTGGGGATAAGCAGGGTGAGGGTGCTCCGCAGGCCCAGGGTGGGGATAATCTCCACAGGGGATGAAATCGTGGAGCCCGGGGAGGAGCTCGGCGAGGGGCAGGTGTACGACATAAACAGCTTCGCCCTGGCAGCCCTCTGCAGAAGCGCCGGCGCCGTGCCTGTAAGGCTCGGGGTGGTCAGGGATGAGTACGGGGAGATAAGGCGGGCTGTGGAGGGCGCACTGAACCTGGACGTGGTCCTGATAAGCGGCGCCACCTCGGTGGGAAAGCGCGACGTGGTGCCGGAGGTCGTGAGGGAGCTCGGGGAGGTGGTGGTGCACGGCATCGCCATGCGCCCCGGCGAGCCCGCGGGCTTCGGGTATGCGGGCGACACCCTTATTTTCATGCTTCCAGGCTACCCCGTGGCGAGTATAGTTGCCTTCGAGGCGCTGGTCCGTCCCGCACTGCAGAAGATGCAGGGCATGCGTGCGTTTGTGCCCTATCCCGCCGTGAGGGCAAGGCTGCGGCGGAAGATTGCCTCGGAGCTCGGAAGGCGCGACTTCGTGAGGGTCAGGCTGGTGAGCACAGACTCCGGACTGGAGGCGGAGCCCATACGCACCTCCGGCTCGGGGATAGTCTCCAGCCTGGTGAGGGGGGACGGATTCGTGGTGGTGCCGGAGAACACCGAGGGTGTGGAGAAGGGGGAGTGGGTGGAGGTCAGGCTCTTCAGGCTGGAGGAGTTTCTTTCGCTTTTTAATACGTCTCCGGAAAAATAAAATTTTTAATCGGGCTCACATACCTAATCTTTCTGACCTTCAACTGAGGAGAGGGGGAAAGTTTGATGCCGCAGGTGAAGATGGGTTTGAAAACCAAAATTAACCTCACGCTGGGAATTGTTGCCGCAGCTGCGGGCATACTGGGGCTTTCCGCTCTTATGTCCTTTGAGCTGAACAGGTGGGTTGCCGCAGGTGCCGTGGTCGTGGGAACCGGTGCCCTCGCAGCCATGGGCTACAACCTCCACAGAAATGTGCTGCGGCCCCTCTACAGGCTCTCGGAGATATCCAGGCAGGTGGGGAGGGGGGAGTACTCAGCCAAGCTGGACGTGGAGGTCTCCGACGAGGAGATGAGGGAGGTGGTGGACTCCTTTAACTCCATGGTCGAGGGCATCGCCGAGGCGAACCAGAGAACGAAGGCGATAATAAACGGCGTCGGTGCAGCAGTTTACGTGACGGACAACGACCTGCGCATTATTGAGTTCAACCCGGCGGCTGAGAAGCTGCTGGGCTACACCAGGGATGAGGTGGTTGGAAAGCACTGCTACGACATAACCCACTACGTGGGCGTAACTCCGGCGTGCCACACCAAGAGGTGCTCCTCGGTGACTGTGATGGACGGGAGGGAGGACTTCATCGCCAGAGAGGTGGTGCTCAGAAGCAAGCAGGGGGAGGACATACCTGTGATGATATACACCTCGCCCCTGTACAACGCCAGGGGTGAGAGAATAGGGGCGATTAAAACCGCCGTTGACCTGAGGGAGATGAAGCAGAAGGAGAGCGACCTGCTGATAATGCAGGAGTACCTGAAGAATGAGATTTCGCGATTTCTGCCGGTTATAGAGGCTGCCGCCGAGGGTGATATGACGCAGAGCATAGAGGCAACCAACCCCAGCGACGACATAGGGAAGGTTATAACCACCTTCGGCAGGATGAGGGAGAACCTCCGCTCCCTGATACTGTCGGTGAAGTCGGTGGCGGAGCGTGTTGCGGCCACGGCTGAGGAGCAGGCAGCATCGTCGGAGGAGCTGAACGCAGCCAGCGACGAGATTACCTCCGCGGTGCAGC
>JAADFX010000003.1 GCA_013152685.1 Methanobacteriota archaeon
GGCTCCTCATACCCGTGGGCTCAAAGCTCGGCCAGGAGCTGAAGAGGATAACCCGCGTGGGCGAGGAGGAGTATAAAGAGGAGAACCTGGGCGGGTGCGTCTTCGTGCCCCTGGTGGGGAGGTACGGGTGGTAGCTAGCGGGAGCAGCACTCCCCGCGGGGAATCGGCTTGCCGTGGGGGCACTGCCTGGGGTGCCCCAGCTTTATGCACACCGCCTCGGCTATAGCTTTGCTTATGTGGTGCTCCAGGGCGCAGGCGTGGGCGTGCACCTCGCTGTTTAGCTCCATGTCGAGGAGCTCAGTGAGCAGGAGCTCCGCCAGGCGGTGGCTCCTGATCGCCTGCCTCGCCAGCTCCTCCCCCCGGGGGGTAAGCCGGATTCCCACCCTGGGCGAGTACTCCACCAGCCCCAGCTTCTCCATCTTCCTCAGCATCTCCACGGCGCTGGGCGGCGCTATCTCAAGCCGCTCCGCTATCTCGTTTATCTTGGCGTAGTCCTTTCCCTCCTCCTTCAGGAAGACCCACAGCGCCTCCAAGTACTCCTCCATGCTTTCCGAAATCATCACCTCAACCTCTTAACATAAATCTGCCTCGCCACCTCCTCGTCTATGGCGAGTTCAGTCTCCCCGGCCCTTATTACAAAGGCGGGGCGCTTCTGGTGCAGCCTCAGCGTGCTTCCGGGGATTATCCCTATGCTCGCCAGCCTGTCCAGGGTAGCGTGGCTCCTGGGCGCGATGAACACTATCTTTGCCTCGCTGCCGACCTCCAGCTCCGTCAGGGGGAGCACCAGCGGCGAGAGCTCGCGCCTGAACTTTGCGCAGCACTCCCCGCGGGGAATCGGCTTGCCGTGGGGGCAGGTGGGCGGATGCCCCAGGAAGGTGCACACGCTGTCAGTAACCTCGGGGCTGAGCAGGTGCTCAAACTCGCAGGCGTGGCTCTCCGCCAGGCTCTCGCTCACCTCCAGCACGTCGCTCAGCAGGCGCTCCGCCAAGCGATGACGGCGCACCACCTCCCGGGCTATTGCCTCGCCCTCCGGGGTGAGGCGAACCTCCTCCCCCTCAATGGCTATGAGCCCCCGCTCCGCCATGTGCTCCAGCAGCTCGCGCGCTTGAGCTGTTTTGGTGAACTCCAGCAGCTCCTCCAGGCTGCTCCTGCCGCTCTCCCGCAGCGTCCATATCTCCTCGAGCAGCTCCTCCACGTGCCTCCTTCTATGCCTGTGCTCAGCCCTCATCTCTTCTCCTCCATATTCGCCTCATAAGCCTTAATACTTTTGACTCCCCGGGAAGCGCGTACCCGCAGTTGGGGCAGCACTTCAGGGAGCAGCTTTTGCTGTGCATGGGGCAGGCGGAGCAGGAGTCCTTCGCCTCCTCAAACTCGCAGCCGCACAGGGGACACTTCACAGGCTCACCCCCAGCTTGCGCAGCAGGAAGTTCACCACAGCGCCCACGGTAAAGGCGAAGGGGAAGATGAAGCTGACTATGGCGAGGGCAACGCGCAGGCCGCGCTCCTTGACTATTATCAGGAAGTTGGCTATGCAGGGCACGAAGAGGGTCATGGTGACCAGCGCCACCACCGTCTGCACCGGGGAGAGCATCCCCTGCTCCGCCAGGGCAAACAGACCCGCGGCGCCATAGTCGCGGCGCAGGAAGCCCACGATGAAGGCGTCGGTGGCCTCCCGGGGCAGGCCGAGCAGGCCCACCACCACCGGCGAGGCGAGGTCGCGTATCCCGCCCAGGGCGCCGAGCTTGTCCAGGGTGAAGAGCAGCAGCGTGCCCAGGATGAAGAGGGGCACAGCCTCGCGCAGGTACCACTCTATCCTTGCCAGGGTCTTGGCGGCTATGTTCCCCAGCTGGGGGACGCGCAGCGGCGGTATCTCCATGATGAAGTCGGTGGGCTCGCCTTTAACCAGCCGCGCCGCCAGGAAGCCCACCAGCAGCATTACCATTACCACAACGCCTGCCCAGAGGAGCACCGCCTTGGCCGAGAGGCTGGCGAGCATCCCCAGGATAACGCCCAGCTGCGCCGAGCATGGCACCGCAAGCGCTAAGAGCAGCGTCGCAATAATGCGCTCCTTCCTGGTCTCCAGGATGCGGGTGGTGAGCGTCGCCATGGTGTCGCATCCCAGGCCGAGAACCATGGGCAGCACCGCCTTGCCGTTCAGCCCTATCACCTTGAAGATGCGGTTGGTCATCACCGCCAGCCTCGGAAGGTAGCCCGAGTCCTCCAGCACGCCGAAGGCTATGAAGAAGGTGCCCACTATGGGCAGGATTATTGCCACCGAGTAGGTCAGCGCCATGGTTATTATTCCAAACTCCCCCACCAGCAGCTCCTGGAGCAGGGGCACGGGCAAGGCTTCCCTCACCAAGCGCTCCGCCGCGGGGTTGAGGTACTCGCCGAATAGCACGCCCTCGAAGAAGTCCACCATCTCGCCAGCGCCGAAGACGCCCACGAACTCGTACATGCCGAAGAGCACCAGCAGCAGGAAGGGTATCCCGTAGATGGGGTGCATTGTTAGCTCGCCCAGCCTTGCGAGGTTCTCGCCCGAGCTCGGGGGGCGCCTCTCCAGCACCCGCTCCACCACTTCATCCACCACGCGCAGCCTCGCCCTGCTCACAGCGTAGTGCACACTGCCGAAGCGCCTCTCCAGGCTGCGCCGGATGCCCTCTATCCTGGCTACCTTCTCCTCGGGCAGCCTCGCAAGGAGCCAGGGGGAGAGGCTCTCGTCTCCAGCTAAGAGCATCACCGCCAGGGCGCGCCTGCTCAGCCTCGCCTCAGGCAGGAGCGCCTCCACCCTGCGGACCGCCTCCTCTATCTCTGGGGGGTAGCTGAAGCTCACGGCGGGCTTAGAGGCATGCTCCAGGCTCTTAACCAGCTCGCTCAGCCCCTTCTTCTGCGTCGCTATGGTGGAGACCACGGGCACGCCCAGAATTCTGCTCAGCTCAGCCACGTTGATGCTTATCCCTCTGCTCCTCGCCTCGTCCTCCATGTTGAGCACGAGAACAAGAGGTAAGCCCATCTCCGCCAGCTGCAGGGTTAGGCTCAAGCCCCTGCGCAGGTTCTTGGAGTCCACCACCTGTACCACGAGGTCGACGCCCTCGTTCAGGAGAATATCCCTGGTAACCCGCTCGTCCTCGCTCATGGGTATGAGGTCGTTTACGCCGGGGGTGTCTATGACCAGCGTCTCCGGGGAGAAGTTCGCCGTGCCCTGGGCTATCTCCACCGTCGTGCCCGGGTAGTTGCTCACAGTAACGTACTTACCCGTGAGGAAGCCGAAGATCACGCTCTTGCCCACGTTGGGGTTGCCCACCAGCGCTATCCTGCGCCTCGCCCTGGCTATGCTCTTGCTCTCATGGCAGTGCATGCTGACCACCAATTAGGTAAGCCTAATTTGGGTCAATAACGTTTACAAGAATTCCAAAACCCTTTAACACGCTGACGCTGGCGCTTACTTCCAGGAGGGGAAATGGCGCGTCTCCAGCCCAAGAGGCGGCTCTCTGGAGGCGAGCTCAGGAGCAGCCTGCAGAGCCTGGTATACGACGGTATGCTCTCCCAGGCAATGGCGGTGCTCGCGGGCGGCCCCATCCTTGCGGCCTATGCCCTCGCCCTGGGGGCGGACAACTTCTACATAGGTCTGATAGCTGCCCTTTCCTTCTTCGCCGAGCTGGTGCAGCTCCCCGCGATCTACCTGGTGGAGAGGCTCAGGAGGCGCAAGTACATAGTGGTGACCTTCTCCCTCGCCTCCAGGCTTTTCATAGTGCTCATAGCCGCGCTGCCCTTCCTCCCTGTGGACCCGCTGAACGCCCTCCTGATGTTCCTCGCGGGCCACTACCTCCTCGCCAAGGTCTCCAACACCGCCTGGAACTCCTGGATGCGCGACCTCGTTCCCATCGAGATAAGGGGCATGTTCTACGCGCGCAGGATGAGGCTCAGCCTGGCGCTCTCAGGTGCTCTTGCTATTGCCGCCGGCTACTACCTGGACCGCGCCGGAAGCATAGAGGCCTACTCCCTGGTTTTCCTGCTCGCCTTCCTGCTCGGCCTCCTCTCCACCCTCTTCGTCTCCCGCATAGACGAGCCCGAGATGCTCAGCGGCAGGTTCTCCTTCAGGGTAATCCTGGAGCCCCTCGCGGAGAGGAACTTCCGCAACCTGGTGTACTTCGTCGCCCTCTGGAGCCTCGCCTCCAACATGGTGCTCCCCTTCCTGGCGGTGTACATGTTCAGGGTGCTCAACTTCAGCGTCGCCCTGGTGATGGTGCTCAACGTCGTGAGCCAGCTCACCAGCATCTACTTCCTGCGCTTCCTGGGCGAGATAACCGACGCCTACGGCAACAAGCCAGTGCTCGCGATAGCTGGAAGCGTGTTCTCCCTCAGCGTCTTCCTCTGGACCTTCTCCACCATGCCTGAGAGGCACGCGCTCACGCTGCCGCTGATATTCCTGCTGCACATCTCCCTCGGCTTCGCCGTCGCCAGCGCCAACCTGTGCTCCGCCAACATAGCCGCGAAGCTCTCCCCGCCGGAGAGGGCCACCAGCTACCTGGCCACGCTCGCCCTGGTCACGGCGCTCTTCTCCGGCCTTGGGGCGCTGGTCTCGGGAAGGATGCTGGACTTCTTCGTGGAGCGCAGGCTCTCGCTGGTAATCCAGTGGTTCGAGCCGAGGCGCGAGGTGGACATAGCGCTCATGGACTTCACGGGCTACGACTTCCACTTCCTCATCGCCTTCTTCATAACCCTCTTCGCCCTGCACCGCCTCGCCTTTGTGCGCGAGGCAGGGGAGGCGCCCACGCGGGTGGTGAGGAATGAGCTGATGAGCATGGTGCGCAGGGACTTGAGGGGCATAGCCACCGTGGGAGGGGTGCACCTGCTCAGCCCGCGCATAATCTACGCCCCCCTGCTGGGCTACACCAGAAGGCTCAGGAGAAAAAGGAGGTACTACGGGGGGTAAGAAAGGACGGCGGTTAGCAAACCAGCGCCCAGCCGTCATTTTTTCTTTGAGCATACTACTACTGCACGCATATATAAAGGTTCTGGGTAGAATTTCTAACCTGCACGCCCTGCTAAACCCTGAAAGTCTAATGTCAGGCCGCTCTGCCACAAAGCCAGCGGCGCGGGGTTTAGGTTTATTAACCGGCGCGTGCTAGGAGAGCACATGAAGGCCGGCGCTATACTCCTCCTGGGCTACGCCTCGGCGATGATGAGCGCGATATTTATGCCCAACTACTCCCAGGCGTTGGGGGCGAGCAGCTTCGAGGTGGGGGTGATAGGCACCGCCTATGGCGTTGCCCTGCTCCTCTCCTCCTACCTCTTCGGCAGGGCCTCTGACATAAGCGGCAGGCGCGGCTTTGTGCTGCTCGGCCTGGCCCTAGCTGCGGTGGCCCATGCGGCTCAGATCCTTGCCTTCGACCCCCTATCGCTGATGCTCATCCGCGCCTTCGCCGGCTTTGCCATGGGCATATTCACCCCTCCCCTGATCGCCTACACCCACGACGCCGGGGAGAAGCTGGGCAACCTCGCCGCCTTCGGCTCGCTGGGCTGGGCCCTCGGGAGCCTCCTCGCTGGCATTGTGGCTGGCGCAGGGGAGCACTACTTCGCCCAGCCGCTCATGCCCTACTGGCTGGTCTTCGCCCTCTGCTCCGCCTTCTTCCTGGTCTCCCTCGGCATAGCTCTCACCCTGCCCGAGGTGGCGTCTCCCAGGATAGAGGTGCCCCTCTTCCCCCTGGATTTAATAAGGAGGAACTACCACATCTACCTGCCCAACCTGCTGCGCCACACGGGCGCCTTTGCGATATGGATAATCTTCCCCCTGTACCTGGCGCAGCTGGGGGCGAGCAAGCTCTGGATAGGCGTAATCTACTTCGCCAACACCTTCTCCCAGTTCTTCATAATGCGCCGCCTCAACCTCGCTTCTCCCGCGAGGCTGGTGGTACTCGGCACAGCGCTGAGCATGGTGGTGTTCTTCTCCTACGCCCTCGTGGACAGCTACATGATGGTGCTCCCCATACAGCTCTTCCTCGCCCTTTCCTACTCCCTGCTCTACGTGGGCTCCCTGCGCTACCTCACGGAGAACAACCCAGAGACGGCGACCAGCGTCGGGATGCTGGGCTCCTTCATAAGCGTCTCCATGGCTCTCGGACCGCTGCTGGGCGGGGCGATCTCCCACGCCTACGGCTACGAGGCGAGCATGTACTTCGCCTCCGGGATTACTTTTGTCGCCCTGCTGATAAACCTGAGCAAACGCTAGCTCAGGATGAACCTGAGCTTTATCGCCCTGTAGGGGCACTCCTCCACGCACGCCCAGCACAGGGAGCACTCGTTAAGCGCTTTGCCGTGAGCCACGTCCAGGCGCATCTCGCACACCCGGTTGCAGCGCTCGCAGGTGGTGCACTCCTCGCCCACGCGCAGGCGGAACACCGCAAGCTTTCCCAGGGCGGAGAACCACCCGCCCACGGGGCACAGGGAGGTGCAGAACACCCTGCCGTAGATGAGGCTGCTCAGCACAATGACCAGGAGCAGGGCAATCGCCAGGTAGCGGGGCGGAACCTCGGGTGGAAGGGTAAGCTCGACGCCTGGGGAGTAGTAGAGCAGCAGCGCCGTGCCAGCGAGGGTGGCGTACTTCCAGCGCCTGTCCAGCTTCGCCTCCCTCCTGCTCATGGGGGCGAGAAAGCTGAAGACGGCCGCAAGGGGGCACAGCCAGCCGCAGAAGATTCTGCCGAAGCTCAGCCCCAGAAAGACGCTGGCCAGGAAGATTACCTCCATCTCGGCGAGGTAGACCCTGACGAAGCTGCCCTCCACCCTGAAGAAGTCGCTGAAGTAGCGTCCCCCGACGGAGAAGCCGTCGGTGGCGTACATCACTGCCACTACAAGCACAAAGGTCAAAAACAGCCTGCGTATGTCCTGGATCATGGCCTCGCCTTTTTATATTGTTAACCTTCGGCGCAGTGGGGAGCTTCTGCTCCCCTCCGACCTGGAGATAGTATCAATATAAAAGTAAGTGGTAATCATGCTGCCGGATGTGCAAACAAGGGCGCCCGAGATAAGAATGCCCCTCTCGCGGGTGGGAGTGAACAATGTGCGCAAGCTGCTCCGCGTGAGGAGGGGCGAGGGAAAGCGCGACATCGTGCTCCTGGCAAACTTCGAGTGCTACGTGGACCTGCCCAGCTTCCAGAAGGGAACCCACATGTCCAGGAACCTGGAGGCGATTAACGAGATCATAGAGAGGGCCTCCGATAGGCCGGTGTACAGGCTGGAGCAGCTGTGCAGCGACGTGGTGCTGGAGATTCTCCGACGGCACAGCTACGCGAGCATGAGCGAGGTGTCCATGGAGAGCAGGCTGATGGTGCACCGCCGCTCCCCCCTGGGCAGGGCGACGCAGGACTTCGTGAGGCTCCTCGCCCGCGCTAGGGCGGAGCGCGGCGACGGCGTCACCCTCACGAGGGAGGTGGGGGCGGAGATTCAGGGGATAATATTCCACTTCGCCGGCGAGCAGGAGAGGCTGTGCACCCAGCGCGCCAGGGCGAGGCTCAGCATCTCGACGCAGGGGGAGGAGCACGTGCCCATAGAGGACATCCTCGATGTGCTGGAGGCGTCGCTGAGCGCAAAGGCCTATGGAGCGCTGAGCAGGGAGGAGGAGAGCATTGTGCTCTCCCAGGCGTGCTCCACTCCGCGCTCCCCCTGCGAGGTTGTGGACGCCATACTGAGGGGCGTGGCTGAGAGGTTCCCCCAGCTGAGCGAGGACGCGAGAATAGCGGCGCAGTGCTCGGCGATGGAGCCACTGTTCACCTTCGAGAGCACCGCCAGGGTGGAGCTGAGCTTCGGGGAGCTCAAAAAGGGTTCGCCATGGGCGTAGCTGTAATCTTCCCAGCAAGCAGGCGCAGCCTCAGGCTGTGGATTCATTCAGATAAGAAACGCATTCTTGAGGGAGAAATCAAGCTCAGGCAGGGAAGGGTGCACCATCTTCTTTCCCGGAGGTTTCGTAACCCTGTGCCGCGCAGGGCTCTGGTGAGGCTTCTCTCCTCTGTTAGGTGCATTATTCCACGTGGTTCGGAATCCTTTGTAAAGGAGGCCCTTACCGATGCGGGGATAGCCTTCAGGGAGGCCGAGATTTGCATTCCCTGCCTCCACAGGGGAAGGCTCAGCTTTTTGGAGTCAAATGCCGTGCACCTCCACGGCTCGCGCGTCTGCCCCGAGTGCGCCGCGGAGGAGCTGAAGCGGGAGCTGAGCTTCAGGGGGTACTCGGAGAAGACCTTCAGGAGGTTTCTGAAGCTCCTGCTGCGCTGCCGCGACTTTGAGCACGTGCTGAAGGTGCTGGACGGAAGGGCTAACGCCTTAAGCGAGGAGCTGAGCCTCTATGACGTTGTGCCGGGCGAGGCTGGCGAGGGCAGGAGCGTGGAGGAGCTTGAAATAAGCGCTGAATTTAAGAGGCTGCTCGCAAGGCGGGGCATCACAAAGCTTATGCCGGTGCAGGAGGCTGCGCTGCGCAGCGGTCTGCTGGAGGGCGAGAGCCTGCTAGTGGTGAGCGCCACCGCCTCGGGAAAGACCCTCATAGGCGAGCTCGCCGGCGTGGAGCGCGCTCTTCGCGGGGAGCGCTTCCTCTTCCTCGTGCCCCTGGTGGCGATCGCCAATCAGAAGTACAGGGACTTCAAAGCCTACGAGGAGCTTGGCTTAAAGGTGGCGATTCGCGTGGGGATGAGCAGAATCAGGGAGCGCGAAGAGCTGGTGGTGGTGGACGGCGATGTAGGGGGCGCGGACATAATCGTGGGCACCTACGAGGGCGTGGATGCGCTGCTGAGACGCGGGCGCAGGCGGGAGCTGGGCAGGGTGGGCGTGGTGGTGATAGACGAGCTTCACATGCTGGCGGAGGAGGAGCGCGGCGCTGAGATAGACGGGCTAATCGCAAGGCTGCGCACCGCCTTTCCGGGGGCGCAGCTCCTGTGCCTCTCCGCCACAATAGGAAATGCCGCGCAGCTGGCGGAGCACTACTCCCTGAAGCCGGTGGTTTATAACGCTCGTCCCGTTGCGCTGGAGAGACACCTCATCTTCCTGCGCAGCGAGGAGGAGAAGCGCGCCGCAATAGCGGAGCTGGTGAGGAGGGAGAGCGGGTGCATCTCTTCAAAGGGCTACAGGGGGCAGAGCATGGTGTTCACCAACTCACGCCTGAGAGCGAGCAGGCTGGCAGCCTACCTGAGGAGCCGCGGAATCAGGGCGAGGAGCTACCACGCAGGCTTGGCCTATGCCCAGAGGAGGAGGATAGAGGAGGCCTTCCTTCGCGGTGAACTTGAGTGCGTTGTTACCACAGCTGCGCTCGGCGCGGGCGTGGACTTCCCGGCATCGCAGGTTATCTTCGAGACCCTCGCCATGGGCAACCGCTGGCTTTCTGTAGCCGAGTTCCACCAGATGCTGGGCAGGGCAGGCAGACCCGGATACCACGACCGCGGCAGGGTGGTGCTGCTCGCAGAGCGGGGCAGAAAGCTGCTCTCCAGCAGGGAGAGCGAGGATGAGGTGGCTATTAAGCTTTTATCTGGAAGCGTGGAGGGCATCGCCGTTCCCGCGAGCGAGGAGGAGCTCCTCGCTCAGGTGCTTGCGAACCTGTGCGCCTTCTCCAGCCTCGGAGATGCGCGCAGCGCCAGCGAGGCTATGCTGTGCTACTCCGGCGAGTTCGAGCGCCACCTGGAGAGGCTCGAGGCTCTGGGGCTGGTGCGCGGGAGCAGGCCCACAAAGCTGGGGAGGATAGCGGCGGAGCACTTCCTTCTTCCGGGCGAAGCCAGCATGATGGCAGGCAGCGCTTCGGCACAGCCGCTGGAGCTCCTCGCGAGGGTGCTGCCCTTTACCAGCGCCTACGCTGCGCCCTCCCTCAAGGCGAGGCTGGAGGAGAGCTACCGCACCAGGGTGAGCGCCAGGTACTTCGACGCCGTTGGCATAGTCTTCGAGGAGCCCAGGCGGGAGTTCGAGGAGGTGCTTGAGCTTGTGAGGGAAGCCTTCCTCGCTTGCAAGTGCAGGGAATTTCCCTACTGTGGGCATGGTGAGCAGGAGCTGGCAAAAAAGGTTCTCCTGCTGAGGTGCTCCGGCAGGGGCTCAAAGGAAATCGCCCGCGCGCTGGGAGCGTACAGGATGCTGGTCTACTCCGGCGACGTCTTTAACTACCTGGAGAGCGCCGTGAGGAAGCTCGAGGCGATGGAGAGGATTTATGCGCTTGAGGGCGAGGGGGATAATGCGAGGCTCGCCAGAGAGCTGAGGCGGAACATCGAGGCGCCTGGCAGCTAAATTTTTACCTGCGGAGCGCAGACTTATTTGAGTATGAAAATCCTCATCACCGGCAAACCCGGGAGCGGGAAGACAACGCTGCTCGCGCGGGTGGCACAGGAGCTCGGGAGGAGAGCGGGGGGCATGGTGACGAGGGAAATCAGAGAGCGCGGGCGGAGGGTGGGCTTCTATGTGGAGAATCTCTCAACCGGCGAGAGGGCAACCTTTGCGCACGTAGCGCTGCCGAAGGCGAAGCGCGTGGGTAAGTACGGGGTGGACGTGGCAGCGCTGGAGCGCGTTGGCGTTAAAGCGATAGAGCAGGCGCTGAAGGAGTGCGAGCTTGTGCTCATAGACGAGATCGGCCCCATGGAGCTCTACAGCAGCGCCTTTATC
>JAADFX010000004.1 GCA_013152685.1 Methanobacteriota archaeon
GTGACAACTCAGCCATGGTAGGTTAACATCTATAAAAAGTTTTCCCGCAAGGTGGGGTAGATTCGCCTTTATCCTTTTTAAAGGTTACTGTTGCCTCACTAAATTACCTGCGATGATGAGCTCAAGAGCCAGCTGATATAGGGGCGCCGCACCCGCCCCTATTACCCCATCCTCACCGGATAGGGGGTATTCCGCGGCGGAAAGGGCGCTCTGTATGAAGAAAAGCCAGACTCTGAGCAGGGTTACCCGAACGAAGTGAGGGGAACGAAGTTATCTGTTTCGTGCGAAGCACGATAGGGGGACGAAGTTACCCGCAACGAAGTGAGAACGACTGGCTACATCTCCAGGCCGTGCTCTGTGATTCTGAACTCCGCTATCTCATCGCTGCACTCCGCGCCGCGGTGCTTCGCCACGTACAGGGCGCGCTTCACCTTCCCTGCGCTCACCACCCTGCCCATGAGTATAACGGTGGTGGCATTCGCCTCGAGGCCAGAGCTACTAAGCCCGCGCCTTATGAGCTCCTCCAGCAGGTTCTCCCGTGCGGTCACCAGATAGACCACAGTTATCTTATCAGGCTCGTAGCTGTGCTCCTCCACCAGCCCGGCGCTGGAGAAGAAGCGCTCCCTCAGCGCCTCCCTGGCAAGCCAGTCGTGGCGCTTGCGCACCATTCTCGCGATGTAGGTTAGCGCCTCCTCCTGCACCTCCACCGTGCCCAGGGGCTCAATTCCGTCCACCACCAGCCGTCTAACCCCGGAGGCGAAGCTGCCGTAGAGGAAGCGGAGCAGCAGTGGCAGGCGCCTGCTTAGCCTAGGCCCTGCCTTCTCCCCGGCGAAAAGCCTCAGAAGCCTGCCGTCGCCCAGGGAGAAGGGCTCCACCTCCCGCGCCTCCTCGAGACTCCAGCCGAAGAGGCGCCCCGCATACTCCCGGTGGCGCTGGGCGTCGCCCCGCATTGTCAGGTCCAGGATGGCGCCCCTCTTCCCCTCCTGCTTTAAGCCCGCATGGGCGAAGGCTAGGCCCAGGTGGGTCTTCCCTATTCCCGTGGCTCCCAGCACCACCACGCTCGTGCCCGGGATAAAGCCTCCGCCCAGCATGCGGTCGAGCTTTGGTATGCCGGTGCTAAGCATGCTCCACCTCCGCTATGGCGATGGTAACCCCGCCGTAGGCCCTTTTACCGAGGAGCAGCCTTCCCCCGCCGGAGGCTAAAAAGGCGCAGGGCTCAGCCACCACAGCCACGCCCACGCTGCGCCTCACAAACTCGCTGCCCCTGAAGCGCCCCTCAACCCTCCTAACCTCCTCCACGGGCACTGAAACCACCTCCACCCCGAGAGAAGCCGCCGCCTGGGCTATTCCCGGCTCCTCCGCCTTCCCCGGCAGGGTTGCAATCGCCCTGACGCTGGCGATGCTGAGCCTTGCCTCCCGCAGGGCACCGCGTATCGCCGAGAGCACCCTCTCTTTCGCCACGCCCCTCCTTGCCCCCACGCCCAGAACCAGGTTCTTCGGCCTCAGAAGCGCAAAAGGCCTGGGAGGTGGGCCAAGCAGCCTGTTTGTAATGACTATGCACGCATCCCCTTCGCAGCGGGGGAGCTCCTCCAGGGGGCGAACCTCAAAGGGCTCCACCTCAATCTTCAGGTCGGTGAAGACCACAACTTTGCGGTGGTTGGCTATCGCCGCGTTAACCGCCTTCAGGTCACCCTCCTCCACCACCAGCTTAAGCCTCTCAGCAAGCTCCTCAACGCTCGGCAAGCCCTGAACGTCGGTGGAGGTGGTTATCACGGGCTCGGCGTCTATCCTCGACGCCACAAGCTCCGCCAGGCGGTTGGCACCCCGGTGCCCTGAAACGACGCTTATCACGTGCCTGCCCAGCTCATCGATGCACAGCACCGCTGGATCGTGCCCCTTCCCCCGGAGGTTCTTCGCCAGGGTGCGCACCACTATGCCCAGAGCCATTATGCACACAACTGCGTCGAAGCTGCGCAGAGCCCTGGCAAAGAACTGCGAGAGCGGCTCTTCCAGCTTCTTCCCGAAGCTGCCGTGCCTCCCGAAGGCCTCCACCTGGTGCTCCGGCAGCGCCCCTGCGATGCGCCTCGCGAGCCTTGCCCCGTTTCTCGTGAGGTAGACCACAGCTATGCGCATGCTCCCACCTACGGCAGGGTTCGATACCTGGTCGCCGCCAGGGCGAACTCCACAATGAAGACCAGAAGCGCCGCCGCCAGGAAGTATCCCGAGATGTCGCTTTTGCGCTCCTCGAAGGCTATGCTCCTGGCAATCTCACGGTAAACCTCTCTTAAAGCCTCGCTGCTGGAGGCGAAGCGGTACTCTCCGCCCGTTATGCTTGCGACCTCCTTCAGCGTCTCCTCGTCCAGCCCAACGGGCTGCAGGGTGCCGGGTATAACTCCCCCAGGAGAGCCTATGCCCACCGTGTAAACCTTAATTCCCATGCGCTTTGCATAAATTGCCGCATCCTCCGGAGCAACACCCCGGTTGTTCTCCCCGTCGCTCAGAAGCACCACCACCCGCTTCCTCCCCTCGCTTCCTGCAAGCATGCTCGCCGCCGAGATGAGCCCGTCGCCTATTGCGGTGCCGTCCTCCCTGCCGAAGGTGATGGCCTCTATCCTCTCCTTTACTCCAGCTAAGTCGTCGCTCAGCGGCGCGACCACATAGCTAACCCCCGAGAAGGTGACCACCCCCAGACGGTCGCCGCGCTTGAGCTCCGAGGCGAACACCAGAGCGGCGCTCTTCGCCGCCTCAAGGCGATTGGGCGAGAAGTCGGTGGCGCGCATGCTGCCCGAGACGTCTATCGCAAGCACAATGTCGCTGCTGGTAGTCTCCACCTTCACCACGCTCTGGGGCTTCGCAAGGGCGAGGATTAAAAGCGCAAGCGCAAGAAGGCGCAGGGCGAGGGGGATGTAGTTCTCGTACACGGGCTTGCCATGGGCGGTTATCCTGCGCAGCGTGTCGAAGTTCGCAAACTTGAGCGCCACCCTGCGCTTTCGCTTAAGCGAGAGGTAGTAGAAGGCGGCGTACGCCGGCACAAGCAGAAGCAGGTACAGCCTCTCCGGAGCGGAGAACTCCATCTCAGCGCCTCCCCATGCGCCTCACAAAGAAGCGGAGCAGTGGTTTGAGCACATCCTGCGAGGAGTCTATCTCAATGAGCTCCACCCCCGCGCCTATGAGCAGGCGCTCCAGGCGAAGCCTCTGCTCCAGCGCCTCGGTGAAGTAGGCTCTGCGCACCTCTTCCCGGGAGGTGTTCACCACCAGGCGCTCCCCGCTCTCGGGGTCGAGCACCTCCACCAGGCCCACGTCTGGAAGAATGTAGTTGCGCTCATCGCTGAGCTTCACCGCCACCACATCGCAGCCCCTCGCGGAGAGGCGGCGCATTTGCCTGACCGCCTCCTCCAGCGAGGAGTCGAAGAAGTCCGAGATTACAAAGACTATGGCGCGCTCCTTGAGAATGCGGTTGAGGAATTCAAGACCGGTGCTCAGCCTGGTGCGCCTGCTCTCCGGCTCAACGCACAGCAGCTCCCTAACCACGCGGTACACTTGGGCTCTGCCCTTCCTGGGGCCGAGAAAGCGCTCCACCCTGTCGGAGACGAGAAGAAGGGCAAACCTGTCCCCCTGCCTAAAGGCGGAGTAGGCGAGCGTGGCCGCCACCTCAATTCCGCGGTCGCGCATTGTGCTTGCGCTCGTGCCAAAGTCGCAGGAGGCGGAGACGTCCACCACGGCAAAGACGAGCAGGTCGCGCTCCTCCACGAACCTCTTAACGTAGGGCTTCGCAAGCCTCGCGGTGACCTTCCAGTCGATGTAGCGCACATCATCGCCATACTGGTACTCGCGCACCTCCGCGAACTCCAAGCCTCGACCCCTGAAGACGCTCCTGTACCTGCTTGCCAGGAAGGTGTCCACTATCCTTCGAGTTTTAATTTCTACCTCCCTTACCCTTCTCAGCACCTCTTTCGGCTCCACCTCAGGGTACCTCTACTCCGCTAAGGATTTTCTCAATAATCTCGGCAGGCGAAACCTCGTCCGCCTCCGCCTCGTAGGTGAGTATCAGCCTGTGGTTGAGCACGTCCTCAGCCACAGCCTTGACGTCGTCGGGTATAACGTAGCTCCTGCCCTCCAGGAGGGCGTTCGCCTTCGCGGCGAGGGCGAGGAATATTGACGCACGAGGGGAGGCGCCGTACTGGATGTAGGGGGAGAGCTCCTCCAAACCAAAGCGCGAGGGATTGCGCGTGGCAAAGGCTATCCTCACTATGTACTCCTTGACCTCCTGCGCCATGTAAACCCTGCGGGCATAGCCCTGGAGCTGGAGTATGTCCTCCGGTGAGAGCACCGCCTCCACCTCAGCCACCCCGCCGGAGGTGTAGCGGGAGATTATCTCCAGCTCCTCCTCCTCGCTGGGGTAGCCCACGTGCACCTTGAACATGAAGCGGTCCACCTGCGCCTCCGGCAGGGGGTAGGTGCCCTCCTGCTCTATCGGATTCTGCGTCGCCAGCACCAGGAAAGGCCTGGGCAGGGAGTAGCTCTCCCCGCCGATGGTAACGCTCCTCTCCTGCATCGCCTCCAGCAGGGCGCTCTGCACCTTGGGAGGGGCGCGGTTTATCTCGTCCGCCAGCAGGATGTTGGTGAAAATAGGACCCAGCTTTGTCTCAAACTCCCCCGTGGCCTGGTTGTATATCTTCGTGCCGATTAAATCAGCCGGCAGCAGGTCGGGGGTGAACTGCACGCGCGCGAAGTCGCAGCGCAGCGTCTTTGCCAGGGTGCGGATCATCAGCGTCTTTGCCAGGCCCGGCAGGCCCTCAAGCAGCACATGCCCGTCGCTGAGCAGGCTGAGCAGCAGCCGCCTGAGAACGCGCTCCTGGCCGACTATAGCCTTGTGCACCTCGCTGAGCACATAGCCCAGGAGCTTCGCCTTTGCCCTTACCTCTTCCTGAAGTTCAGCGTCCATCTCCCTTCACAGCTTTCTGGTCTTTACCAGGAGCTCGGCATTGAGGACACTCGCTCCAGCGGCACCGCGTATGGTGTTGTGCCCGAGCGCGACGTACTTTACGCCAAGGATGCTGTCCTCCCTCACCCTGCCCACTGTGACAGCCATGCCGTTGCCGGCGTTTCTGTCCAGGCGGGGCTGGGGACGGTCTTCCTCTTCGCGCACAATCAGCGGCTGAGGCGGCGCGGTGGGTAAGCCAAGCTCCTGGGGCCTGCCCTTAAAGCTGCGCATCACCCGCTTGATATCCTCGGGCGTGGCCTCCCTGGAGGTGCGCAGGAAGGCAACAACGGTGTGCCCGTCGAGCACAGGAACGCGGTTGCAGGAGGCTGAGATCTTAAAGTCCGCCTGCTCTATCTCGGAGCCGTTGAAGCTGCCCAGAATCTTGAGCGCCTCGGTCTCAACCTTCTCCTCCTCCTTGGCTATGTAGGGGATGAGGTTGTCCACTATCGCCATGCTGGGCACGCCGCTGTAGCCGGCGCCGGAGAGCGCCTGCATCGTGGTTACGACGACCTCCTCAATGCCGAAGGCGTCATAGACCGGCTTGAAGGTGAGCGTCGCCATTATCGTGGAGCAGTTGGGATTGGTGATTATCGCGCCATCCCAGCCCCTGCTGTCCTGCTGCACCTCTATCATGTCCAGGTGCTCAGGGTTGACCTCAGGTATGAGCAGGGGAACATCGCTTGCCATGCGGTAGGCGGAGGCGTTGCTGGCTACGATGAAGCCCGCCTTCGCGAACTCAGCTTCGACTTCCCTCGCAACGCTGCTCGGCAGGGCTGAGAAGACTATGTCTGCGCGAACCTTCTCCGGCGATACCGGCACAACCTCCAGGTCCCTCACCGCTTCGGGGATCTCGCCCTCCAGGTACCACTTGGCAGCGCTTGAGTAGCGCTTGCCCGCGCTGCGCTCCGAGGCGGCGACGCAGGTGAGCTCAAAGTAGGGGTGCTCCGCCAGGAGCTGGATGAAGCGCTGCCCCACCATACCAGTGGCTCCTAGTACTGCGACGCTGTAGCTTTGCATGAACACCACCTTGCTTTACATCGTTGGCACTCATATATAAGGTTTCAAGGCTCAGGGAAGCGTAACGTCGGCACCTTGAGAAAACTTTTTCTAATTGCGGAGGGATAGTAACTAAAAAGCGAGGAGGCAGGTGATGGCTGACTACAGGGAAGTTCCGGATATGAAGGTCTCGGAACTCATGACGAAGTACGTGCTCATGGTGGAGCCGGAGCTCAGGGTTATAGACGCCATGAGCCGCATGCTGGAGCACAACTTCAGGTGCATTATAGTCGCCAGGATGAATCCCTACAAGGAGCTCGGCCTGGTGACGCGCTTCGACATCATGGAGAAGGTGATTGGCAGGGGCTTGGACCCGCTCAAGGTGAGGGTGAGCGACATCATGGAGAAGCCGGTAATCTTTATAGACGCCGACAGCACCGTTAAGGAGGCAGCAAGGCTCATGGGCGAGAACCAGATATGCAACCTCCCCGTCAAGAAGGACGGCAGGGTGGTGGGCGTAATAGGGAGCACCGACATCTTCAGGGAGTACAGGCGGAGGATTACGGGTTAGTCCTTCAGCCACACCACCCGCTGCGGGAGGGGTATCTCTACTCCCGCGTCCTCAAGCGCCTTCTTGATTTTCTCCAGCAGCTCCGCCCTGACGCGGGACCACTCGCTGGAGGGCGCCCATGCTCTTATCCTGAGCACCACCGCGCTGTCTCCAAGCCTCTCCACAAAAACCCGGGGTTCGGGGTTTTTGAGGGCAAAGGGGTGTGCCTCGACCACCTCCATTATAACCTCTCTCGCCCTCTCCACGTCGGCGCTGTAGCCTATACCCACCTCGTACTCAACTCGCCTGGCAGCACTCCCGGAAAAGCTGGTTATGCTGGAGGTGAACACCCTCTCGTTGGGCACCCTCACATAGAGCCCGTCGAAGGTTCTTATTGTTGTGGAGATGAGGTGGATGTCGACCACAGTGCCCGAGACGTCGCCCACGCTTACCTGGTCCCCTATCTTCACGGGCCTCTCGACAAGCAGAAAAACCCCTGATACAAAATTGCCCACCACCTTCTGGCTCGCGATGCCCACCACCAGGCCGGCCACTCCCCCTGCCACGAGGAAGCCCGCGGGATTTATTCCCAGCAGCGGGAGTGCCGTTACACCCGCGATGCCGATTATGGAGTAGTACACCACCTTTGCCAGGACTTCCAGGAGGTCCCTGCGCAGCCTGTCCCTGAGAGACCTCCTCAGGTTAAGAACCACAGCCTTTGCCAGAAGCACCGCAAAAATAAGTATCAGAAGCACCAGCAGAAGGTCGTGGACCGTCACATCCCCGTACACCGCCGCATCTAAAATCACAGCCCAGCCTCCATTGTGAACTTTCTAGAGCGCCTCCCGGTCGGGAACAGCTCAGGAGCCAAGCTCATGTCCTCCAGGAGGGGTGAGTTGGAGAAGTGGGTCTCAGCTGCGCTCTCCCCGAGTATGCGCATCCTGCCGCGCATGCCAGCGAGGGAGCCTGAGTGGTAGATTCTCATGCCGTAGGCGCTGAACACCGCCCTTCCCACCTCCACCCAGGCTGAGGTGGTATTCTCCAGCCTCAGCTCAAGCACCCCCTCCCTCAGCGGCTCCACCTCCGGCAGCGAGGGATAGACATCGCTCCTCCAGTACCTGCAGAGACTGCCCGTGCCCACATCGCCGTACAGGGTGTACTTCTGCGCCGCGAGGGAGAAGATGTCCAGCAGCTCGTGCCCCTCGCCTGAGGAGACAAACACGCCCACCTCAACCGGAAACTTCAGGAAAATTCTCCTCCTCGCCTGCGGCTCGAGAACCACGGGCGAGCTGAACTCCACAAGAAGAAGAGGAGTTATGCTCTTTGGTAGGTTCACGGGCTCCACAGGGCTCAGAAGCAGCCTGCGGCGCTGCGCAAGGAGCAGCTTTTCAACCGCCCCGCCAGCGCCTTCTCTGCGGTAGACAAAGCCCTCACCAGCTTCCTCAAGGGTAATCGCAACCTCCCCTTCCACCCTCACGGGAATCTCATAGCTGCCGTACACTCCTGAATACCCCTCTTAATTATACGGCATACCTGCATATGATTCTTTCGCACTTACAGGCTGAGGAGGACAATCTCAGGAGGGCAGTTCAGCCTCACTGGCAGGTACCCTGTACCCACGCCCCGGCTCACAAACATCCTGGCTCTGCCCACGCTGAAGAGGCCGTAGTCAAAGCGCCTGTATTCTCTGGGCATGGGGAGCCACAGAGCACCAGCACCGTGCAGGCGCACCTGCCCGCCGTGGGTGTGCCCCGCGAGCACCAGCTCAACCCGCTGAGCTGCCTCGCCGATAATCTGCGGGGAGTGGGCGAGTAGAAGCCTCACCTCGCCTTCGGCGCCGCTCAGCGCCCTCTCAAGGTTCGCCCTCCCCGTGTAGGGGTCGTCCACGCCGGCTATTGCAAGGTCGCCGTAGCCTGTGGCACTGTTTGCCAGCACCACTATTCCCCTTGAGCCCAGCGCCTCTTTCAAGCCAGCTGCGCCCACGCCGCTCCAGTGGTCGTGGTTCCCCGGCACGAGGTACACCGGCGCTGTATCGCGCAGCGCCTCAAGAAAGCGCACCGCTTCTCCGAGACCGCGGCGGTAGGTGAGGAGGTCACCTGTGTGGAAGATTAGCTCGGGGTCAAGCTCCGTTATTGCAGCAGCCACCTCAGCCGGACTGAACACGGAGGTGGAGAAGTGCGTGTCAGTGAGGTGCACCGCCCTGAGGCCAAGCCCCAGCTTGAGGTCGAGACGGGTAACCCCCACCCTCCTCGCCTCGAAGAGGGTATAGCCACCGCCCAGCGCAGCCGCCGAGGCTGCCAGTGCTAAAAACCGCCTCCTCGAGAGCATACTTTATCTTTCATACGTGGCAGGATAAAAAGCAAGCGGTGCATGAAGGGCGGGAAAAGAAACTCAGGCTTTATGGAGCTTTATTCCACTTATTCGCTTAAAGTGCCTGAGGTTCCTGGTGAAAAGCGTTACCTGGTTCTCGAGAACAATCCCGGCAATCATGGCATCTCTGAAATCCAGAGGTCTTCCCTCTCTTTCCAGCTCTGCTATTATCCTTCCAGAAATTTCTGCAGACCTCTCAGTAAACCGCAGAACCTCAAGTCTCGTCGCCAGTTCGCCAACTGCTTTAGCATTCTTACTGGCTTTTTTAGTTTTAAACGCACCGTAATAAAGCTCAAATATATTTATTGCCGTTGTTGCCAGGATAAATTCATCCTCCAGTCGGGAAATGTTTTTGACCGTCTCCGGCTCACCCCTGAGGAAGTCTATTAGAACGTCGGTATCTAAGCAGAGGACTTCCAAGCCTTCCACCCTCTCCTGAGAGACTTTCTTATTTCGAGAACTTCCTCTTCGCCTACGTCCCACGTCCCGGCTAAGTCACTTATCTTCCTTCTTATGAGGTATCTTATTGCATCCTCAATCGAAACCGGCTTCTTGCACTCTACCTGAAGCCTCCCCGCTATCTCCACCAGCTTCCTGTATGTGTCCTCACTCAACTTTATGGATTTTGTTGTCATGGTAGAAATTGTGGTTAAAGTGGTATTTATAGTTTTTGTGCTAATATCACGACTTCAAGTTTCACAGAGATACCTACAGGAGAGAGGCAATTGGGATTGAAGTGTGATAAAGAAAAGGTGTCAAGGCTGGTTTCCGAGGCATTTAATGCCATAAATAATCTCAAGGAACTCGCCAGTCTGCCAAAAGAAGATTTCCTCAAAAACAAGCACTTTGTTGCAAGTGCAAAATTTATGACATACTCAAAGGATAGGTAGTTGGAGTTGAAGGTTTTTGGTAAAGTTCGGTCGTGCTCAACCGAACTTTTAAGTATTTGTTTGGTCGATATAACCTAGGATTCAAGAGCATTTTATTATCAGAAAAGTAGGTCAGTATTTATGTGGGAGCTAAAAGAAAGGGAACATTGAGTGCAGGATTTAAGAGGTTAAAGGTTGGAGCAATGTACATGAAGTACAAGGTTGTAATCCACAAGGCAGAGGAAGGGGGCTACTGGGCTGAGGTTCCTGCTCTGCCGGGATGCTTTTCCCAGGGAGAGACCTTAGAGGAGGTAAAGGCGAACATTAAGGAGGCTATTGAAGCATACATAGAAAGCCAGGAGAAAGACCTGCTTGAGCTTAAGAAAACAGACAGAATTATCACAGTGGAAGTGTAAATGCCAAAACTTCCAGTACTTTCAGCAAGAGATGTAATCAAGGCGCTGACTAAGGCAGGATTTTATGTGCACCACCGGAAGGGCAGCCATGTGGTGCTGAAAAGGCATAATCCTCCACCTCGTAGAGTTGTTGTGCCCTACCATAGAGAGCTAAAGAAAGGAATGTTGAGAGCAATAATAAGACAGGCGGGTCTTACGGTGGAGGAGTTTGTAGAGTTGCTAGAAAAGTGAGTGATACAGCTTTAATTTATGATATTCTTAATTTTGCCATTATATCCCACTCCCAAAGCAGTAGCATAAGTGGAAACGCAATTAAAACTAAAATCAAATATAATTTACCATTTAGCCATATTAAAATTCCCCATGCAGCTGCATATGCCAGGCAGAACATCAGCAGCATGTGATTCGCCTTCGTAA
>JAADFX010000005.1 GCA_013152685.1 Methanobacteriota archaeon
GGGGAAGCCTGGGTTTACGAGGAGTAGCTTTTTTATATAAAGAGAGCACAAGCTTCAGCAGGCTGAGGTAGGCGAGGTAGAGATGATACGCCAGCCGATAGTTTCGGTTCTCGGGCACGTGGACCACGGCAAGACCACGCTGCTGGACAAGATACGCGGAAGTGCCGTCGCAGCACGCGAGGCGGGGGGAATAACCCAGCACATAGGCGCGACGGAGATACCCATAGAGGTTATTGAGAAGCTGTGCGGAGGCCTGCTGAAGCAGCTGAAGATAAAGCTCACAATACCGGGGCTGCTCTTCATAGACACCCCCGGGCATGAGGCCTTCACCACGCTGCGCAGGCGCGGCGGTGCTCTCGCTGATCTTGCCGTCCTCGTGGTGGACATAAACGAGGGCTTCAAGGCGCAGACCTACGAGGCGCTGGAGATTCTGAAAACCTACCGCACGCCCTTTCTGGTGGCGGCGAACAAGATAGACAAGATTCACGGATGGCTGGCCTTTGAGAACTACCCCTTTGCCCACAGCTATGCGAAGCAGAGCGAGGCGGTTAAGGCGCAGCTGGATACGAGGCTATATGAGATTGTGGGCAAGCTCTATGAAGCGGGCTTCCAGTGCGAGCGCTACGACAGGGTGCGCGAGTTTGAGCGGCAGGTGGCAATAGTGCCGGTGAGCGCCGTAACCGGCGAGGGGATACCCGAGCTTCTGATGGTGCTCACAGGTCTGGCTCAGAAGTTTCTGGGCAGGAAGCTGGACATTGACACGGAGAAGCCCGGGAGGGGTACAATCCTGGAGGTGAAGGAGGAGCTGGGACTGGGCACCACCATAGATGTTATAGTCTACGAGGGGAAGATAAAGCGCGGCGACACCATAGTGCTCGCCGGCAGGGGGGATATAATTGTGACCAAGGTGCGTTCCCTGCTCAAGCCAAAGCCCCTGGATGAAATTCGCGACCCCCGCTACCGCTTCGACCACGTTAGGGAGGTGCACGCAAGCGCCGGGGTTAAAATCGCTGCGCCGAAGCTGGAAGATGCAATAGCGGGCTCGCCGGTGGTGGTTGCCGGGAAGGACCTGGACAGGGCGGTGCAGGAGGTCAGGAGCGAGATAGAGGAGATAAAGATAACCACCGACAAGAAGGGCGTTGTTGTTAAGGCGGATACGCTGGGCTCCCTTGAGGCCTTGGTGAACATGCTCAAGCGCGAGGGTATAGCCGTGAAGCACGCCGATGTGGGCGACATCTCTCGCAGAGACGTGCTCGAGGCTGAGGCGGTGCGCGAGGAGGACCCCCTCCTGGGCGTGGTGCTGGGCTTTAATGTTAAGGTGCGCCGCGACGCCGAGGCGAGGGCGCAGGACAGGGGCGTGCCCATAATAACAAGCGATGTGATTTACAAGCTTATCGAGGACTATCAGATGCACGTTGAGCTGGAGCGCGCGAGGGAGCGCGCCCAGGAGTTTGAGAAGCTCACCAGGCCGGCGAAGATAAGAATCCTCCCGGGATACGTCTTCAGGGTGAGCAAGCCCGCGATAGTGGGCATAGAGGTGCTCTCTGGCACTGTGAAGCCGCGCTTTAAGCTGATGAACGGCGAGGGTAAAAGCGTGGGCGTGGTGAAGGGCCTGCAGGACAGGGGCGAGAACCTTCCCCAGGCCTCAAAGGGGATGCAGGTGGCGATGAGCATAGAGGGCGCGGTGGTGGGCAGGAACATAAAGGAGGGTGAGGTGCTCTTTACAGATATTCCTGAAAACGAGGCAAAATTAATAAACCAGAAGTACAGAGATTTCCTGACCGAGGATGAAGCTTCTGCCTTTGAAGAAATCCTCAGGATAAGGCGCAGGGAGAATCCCTTCTGGGCAGTTGGTGAATGATTATCAGGAGGCATAGGTAATGGCTGAGAAGGACAAGGTGGCGACGATGGTGCTCTCCGACCCTGAGACGGGGAGAGCATATAATATTGACCTCGATGAAGCCAAGATGCGGAGCATTGTGGGTCGGAAGATAGGCGACGTTATTGACGGCTCCACCGTGGGCTTGGCGGGCTACAAGATCCAGCTCACCGGCGGGAGCGACCGCGACGGCTTCCCCATGCGGAGAGATGTGCACGGCCGCGTTCGCCCGCGCATACTGCTGCGCTCCGGACCCGGGTTTAGGCCCAGGGAGAAGGGCGAGGTGCGGCGGAAGCGGGTGCGCGGCAACGTCTACGTGCCCGAGATAGTGCAGGTGAATGCGAAAATAGTGGAGAAGGGAAAGAAGAGCGTCGAGGAGCTCCTCGGCGGAGGCGAGAAGTAGAAGGGGTTGGTGAGCATAGTCCAGTCGGAGATAAACATAGGTCTGGTCGGTCATGTGGACCACGGGAAGACCACGCTCACCCAGGCGCTCTCGGGGAAGTGGACCGACGAGCACAGCGAGGAGATAAAGCGGGGGATTTCGATAAGGCTGGGCTATGCGAACATAAGCTTCTACAGGTGCGATAAGTGCGACTACTACACCACCGAGAAGACCTGCAGGAAGTGCGGCGGCGAGACGCGCTTTCTGCGCGAGGTCTCCTTCGTGGATTCTCCAGGGCATGAGACGCTCATGGCGACGATGCTCAGCGGCGCCGCCATAATGGACGGTGCCATTCTTGTGATAGCCGCAAATGAGCCCTGCCCCCAGCCCCAGACCAAGGAGCACCTGATGGCTCTTGAGATTATAGGTATTAAGAATATAGTTATAGCCCAGAACAAGATTGACATAGTGAGCAGGGAGCGCGTGCTCGAGAACTACCGCGAGATAAAGGAGTTCGTGAGGGGCACAGTGGCGGAGAACGCTCCCGTAATACCCGTTGCTGCGCAGCACAAGGCGAACATCGACGTTTTAATCCGCGCCATAGAGGAGCACATCCCCACCCCCAAGCGGGATGAGACGAAGCCTGCGCGCATGTACATTGCGAGGAGCTTCGACGTGAACAAGCCTGGAACAAAGCCTGAAGACCTGCGCGGCGGCGTGGTTGGGGGCTCGCTGATTCAGGGTGTGCTCAGGGTGGGGGATGAGATTGAGATCCGCCCCGGCTACAGGGTTACTGAGGGAGGGGTTACAAAGTGGAGGGAGCTCACCAGCGAGGTGGTCTCGCTGCACGTGGGCGCAAAGCGCGTGGAGGAGGTTCGCCCCGGCGGGCTCATAGGCATAGGCACAAAGCTCGACCCGAGTTTGACCAAGGCGGACGGCCTCTCCGGCATGGTGCTGGGCAAGCCGGGCACGCTGCCCCCCACCTGGGAGAGGTTCACCCTCGAGGTGCACCTGATGGAGCGCGTGGTTGGGGCAAAGGAGGAGCTCGAGGTTGAGAAGATAAAGACCTCCGAGCCGCTGATGCTCAACGTGGGCACAGCTACGACCGTAGGAATAGTCACCTCGGCGCGCGATGACGTTGCAGAGATGGTCCTCAAGCTGCCCGTGTGCGCCCAGCAGGGCGACCGGGTTGCAATCTCGCGCAGGATAGGGGCGCGCTGGCGCCTCATAGGTTACGGGATAATCGTGTAGCCTATGCTCGTGCTGCTGGACTCCAACTTCCTGCTGCTGCCCTTCCAGTACCGCATCGACATCTTCGCCGAGATAGAGGCGCTGCTCAACACCAGGCCGAGGTACGCGGTTCCCGAGCAGGTGCTCAGGGAGCTGGAGCAGCTTTCCTCGCGTGGCGGCAAGCTGGGAAAGTTCGCCCGCTCCGCAATTGCCCTGGCGGAGCAGCGGTGCAGCGTCGTAAGCGTCGATGCTGAGAATGCCGACGAGGCGCTGGAGAAGCTGGCTGAGAGGGGTACAATAATCTGCACCAACGATAAAGTTTTAAAGGAGAAGGTCAGAAAGAGAGGCTCGGCAGTTATATTCTTGAGAGAGCGTCAGAAGCTAGCGGTTGCGGGATACATTCACTGAAGGAGGTAAGAGAATGGAGATAGTTATTGCTTCGATCCTGGTCAGTCTGCTTGCCCTTGCCTTCGCGGGCTACCTGGTTAGGGACGTGCTGCGCTACGACGCGGGAAGCGAGAGGATGCGCAAGATTGCAAGGGCGATTCAGGAGGGAGCAATGGCGTACCTGAATCGCCAGTACAAGACTATAGCCATCTTTGCGGTGCTCCTCTTCATAATCCTCACCCTGGCGATAAACTGGCAGACGGGTGTAAGCTTTCTGGTGGGTGCGGCCTTCTCGGCCCTGGCGGGATACGTGGGGATGAACATCTCCGTCAGGGCGAATGTGCGCGTGGCCAATGCCGCGAGAAAGGGAATAGCCGAGGCGCTGCCCCTGGCGTTCAGGGGAGGCGCCGTCACCGGCATGTGCGTCGTGGGTCTTGGGCTGCTCGGCGTCGCGCTGTTCTACTACCTCTTCCGCGACCCCTTCCTCATTGTGGGCTTCGGCTTCGGGGGCTCCCTGATAAGCCTCTTTGCGCGAATTGGCGGCGGAATCTACACCAAGGCTGCTGACGTGGGCGCAGACCTGGTTGGCAAGGTGGAGGCGGGCATCCCCGAGGACGACCCGCGCAACCCGGCGGTGATAGCCGACAACGTGGGCGACAACGTGGGCGACTGCGCGGGCATGGGCGCCGACCTGTTCGAGACCTATGCGGTTACCGCAATCGGCGCCATGCTCCTGGGCTGGGTGCTTGTGGGCGACAACGTGGCGGTGGAGTACCCCCTCGCTCTGGGCGCAGCGGCTATAATCGCCTCCATCCTGGGCGTGTTTTTCGTGCGCTACGGCAACGGGAGCATAATGGGCACCCTCTACAAGGGCGCCATAGCCAGCGGCGTTATATCTGCGGTGCTGTTCTATGTGATAACCGCAAAGCTCTTCCCGGATGGGCTGGTGTATGAGGACCCGGTGAGGGGCACAATAAGCGCGAGTGCCATTGACCTCTATCTCGCCTCACTGGTGGGGCTGGGCATAACCATTGCCATGATTGTGATTACAGAGTACTTCACCTCCACCAAGTTCCACCCGGTGCAGAGCATCGCCAAGGCTAGCGTCACTGGACCTGCGACGAACATAATCACCGGCCTGGCAGTGGGCTACAAGAGCACCGCCCTGCCGGTGCTGGTGGTGGTGGCGGGTATTCTCGCCAGCTACCACTTCGCTGGCTTGTACGGCGTGGCGATAGCAGCGATGGCCATGCTCTCCGTCACTGGGATAATCGTCTCCCTGGACAGCTACGGCCCAATCACCGACAATGCGGGCGGAATAGCGGAGATGGCCGACCTGCCCGAGGAGACGCGGAAGGTCACCGACGCCCTGGACGCGGTTGGAAACACCACCAAGGCGGTGACCAAGGGCTATGCGATAGGCAGCGCTGGCCTAGCAGCGCTTGCGCTCTTCGCCGCCTACCTGCAGGAGATAAGTCGGGTGGCTGAGGAGATAGGCAGGGAGGTGAGCATCCTCGCCTTCAATATAGCCGACCCCAGTGTGCTCGCGGGCCTGCTGATAGGCGGGCTGATACCCTTCCTCTTCGCAGCTTTGGCGATGGAGGCGGTGGGCGTAACTGCGCACCGCGTGGTGGAGGAGGTGAGGAGGCAGTTCCGCGAGATTCCGGGCATAATGGAGGGCAAGGCCGACCCCGACTATGCACGCTGCGTCGACATTGTAACTAAAGGCGCACTCCAGAAGATGTCCCTGCCGGCGCTGCTCGCGGTGCTGTCCCCCCTTGCTGTGGGCTTCCTGCTGGGCCCCCTCGCCCTGGGAGGCCTGCTGATAGGCAGCATAATTTCCGGGCTGCTTCTGGCGCTGACAATGGCCAACGGCGGCGGCGCCTGGGACAACGCAAAGAAATTTATTGAAGATGGTAATTATGGAGGAAAGGGGAGCGATGCCCACAAGGCAGCCGTAGTGGGCGATACTGTGGGCGACCCCTACAAGGACACCGCTGGACCAGCGATTAATCCGCTGATCAAGGTGATGAACACCATAGCGGTGATCTTCGCTCCGCTTATTGCGATTATGTACCTATAGCTCCAAAGGAGGAATCCACAATATTCAAGCTGGCGGTGATGAAGGAACTGGTGCGGGTGCCCCCGGAGCGCTTCGGCACCAAGCTTGAGGAGACGGTGATGGACATCCTCAAGCGGGGCTACGACTACCGCGGCAGGCAGGAGGGCGGCTACGAGGGCAGGCTGCACCCGGAGCTGGGAATGATACTGGCGGTGACGAAGATTCTGGAGATAGAGGACGGCAGGGTCATACCCGGCGATGGCGCGGCATACCACCCCACCACCTTTGAGATGCTGGTGTTCAAACCCGAGCTCCACGAAATAGTGGACGGCGAGGTGGTGGAGATTGTGGACTTCGGTGCCTTTGTGCGCTTCGCCAGCTTCGATGGCCTGGTGCACGTTTCCCAGCTCACCGACGACTTCATCGTCTACGACAAGAAGCGGGGAGCGCTGGTGGGCAAGGAAACGCGCAGGGCGCTGGAGGTGGGCGATCGCGTGAGGGCGCGCATCGTGGCGGTGAGCCTCAATCCCGAGAAGACGAAGGAGTCGAAGATAAACCTGACCATGCGCCAGCCGGCGCTGGGCAAGTTTGAGTGGATTATGGAGGAGAAGCAGAAGGCGAAGAAGAAGGAAAAGAAGGAGAAGTAGAAAAATGCCGAAGAAGGAGAAGGCCTGCAAGGAGTGCGGAAGGATCTACTCCAGCCAGGAGGTGTGCATCTACTGCAATGTGCCCACGTCGCCCGACTGGCTGGGCTACGTGAGGATTCTTGACCCGGAGAAGTCGGAGATTGCCCAGAAGCTGGGGATAAACGCAAAGGGTAAGTTTGCGCTGAGGATTAAGTGATGGAGGACTTAAAGCTACCCGACGAGCTCAGGAGCTACCTTCGCAAGCCCATCGGAAGGCTCTTTGCCGGCGAGGGCATGGAGGCAATGGAGCAGGCGAAGGAGGAGCTCGGAGAGGGTAATCTGATTGTGGTGGGCGATGAGAGCTACCGCAATGCCCTGAAGCTGGGACTTAAGCCTAAGCTGGCGGTGGTGGACTTCAGGGTGAAGCGGGAGGACATAGAGGAGTATCCGCTGGAGGGAGAGGTCAGGAAGGTGAAGAACCCTCCGGGATGGATAACAAAGCAGCTCTGGGATGCGATTCACGAAGCCCTGCGGAGCGAGGGCGAGCAGGTGGTCCTGGTGGAGGGCGAGGAGGACCTGGCGGTGCTGCCCTGCATAATCGAGGCGGAGTGGGGCGACGACATCATCTACGGGCAGCCCGGCGAGGGCGTGGTTCTGATCCACGTGGACGACGATGCCAAGTTCAACGCCGGCTCCATCTTCAAGGTTATTCTGAGCAAGGACGAGTGGCTTCGCAGGTGAGGTGATAGCGTGGAGATAGAGATACTTGAGGAAAGGGAGAATCCGCTTCTCAGGCGAAAGGAGCTCAGGGTCAAGGTGAGTCACAACGGCGCAACTCCGCGCAGGGCGGAGGTGAGGGAGAAGATTATTGCGCTGAAGGATGCGAGCAGTGACAGGGTGGTGCTCCACAGCCTCTACTCCCGCTTCGGAGCCAGGGAGAGCATAGCCTTCGTGAAGATATACGAGAGCCCCGAGGCAATGCTCAGCGTGGAGCAGGAGCACGTGCTGCGCAAGAACTTCTCTGAGGAGGAGCTTGAAGCACTACGCAGGGGAGAGGAACCAGGCAAGGAAGCCCAGGAGAAGGAGGAGAAAGGTGAGTGATCATGACGCAGAAGTGGAAGTACTACGAGGTTAAGGGCGATAAGCTGGAGAGGAAGCGCCAGTCGTGTCCGCGCTGCGGCGAGGGCGTGTTCCTGGCGGAGCACAGCAACCGCCTCTCCTGCGGGAAGTGCGGCTACACGGTGTGGAAGGAGAAGAAGTAGGTCATTCCTCCAGCAGTTTTAAAACGTGTGTAAGGCCGGTAAAGGCACGTTCAAGCTCTTTTTTGGGCGCCTCTTTGATGACGGCCTCCCACTTTTTGTTTTGTTCTTTCTCAAACCTCCGCAGGCCTAACTTAAGCTCTGTGCAGGAAGTTGCAACAAACTTTACCTTGTATCTGAGTTCTATGAGCTTTGCTATTTCCTCTTCCAGGCACCATCTTGTTCCGCACACTACAATATACAGAGTTATCCTCCTTCCACCAAACAATCCTTCCACAATGTGGACATTGTCCCTTATTACCCTATGCCGACGAGTTCTGAATTTCAGCCTGGCTAGCTTTGCCTTGATGTCTTCGACGCTTGAGATGTGCTCCCTGTCTATTATAATAAGAAATTTTGTGATTTCCCTGTATTTTCCGGTGATAGAGCTTATGGGGTGCAGGAGGGCTGCAAGGATGTCTGCGCCTTTGTGTACTATTGGAATTTTAGGATAAAACAGTATTTTTCGACCGTTATATTTGAGGGCAAGTGAGCTCAGCACGCGGAGCTCCGTTCTGCCGTCTCCGGTTAAAACCAGCGATGCGGGCGAGGCTGGAAGCTTCTCTGAGGTTACAAGCCTCACTGGAACCACCATCTAAAGCTTAAGCAGGTCGGCCATAAGTCTGGGGTCCAGGCTGGCGCTCATGAAATCCTCCACATCTTCAAGTGTCAGAGTTCTGTGGTGCAGGATGTCCTCTTCATCCTTGTGGAGCTGCAGTATTTTTGCACCCTCAGGTTCTGCATCCAGCAACCCGTACAGCACGTCTATGCTGTGGGTGGATAGCACAACCTGCCAGTGATTCTGAGATAGCCAGCTAAGCAGAATTTTTATCAGGCTTGGGTGTGCAGAAGCTTCAAAGTCGTCCCACAGCACCAGCTTGGGTTTTATCACTTCAAGCAGAAGCATCAGCTTAACAGCCTTTCTGGCACCGTCGCCGAGATCTTCAATGCGGATGTAGTGGACATTTCCATCCGGAAGCTCTTTTCGTATTTTTAGAGTGTCCGGCAGTATCTCTGTGTAGTTGTCCGCCACGCACTCACTTATAAGCCTGGCCACCCTTATATGTGCACCGGATTTCATGATTTTGTTTTGGAGGTTGGTTATCTTGCCGTCTATTTGTTGTAAAACCTGCGTGTCGTTGGGTATCAGCACAGAAAATTCCTCGCTCGATCTAACCCCGAAGAGTTCACAGCTTTTTGCAGGGTCCCATCGCTCGGTTCCTTTAAATTCCCTATCCTTGATTTTAAATAAGTCTACACCAAAATTCTCGTTGATTCGAAGTTTTGCATCCCCATCATTATACCTTATCTCTGCGATGCCCGAATATCCGTAAACAGGATTTTTTATGGTGGCATTGAGGTAATCTCTCCTTTTATTGTTGAAGGGAATCGCAGACCCTGAAAGAGGGTCTGGAAGCAGATAAAGCGCCTGAAGTATCGTGGACTTCCCGGAGTTGTTCCTGCCTATGAGAACAGTAAATTTAGAAAACTTCAGAGGTTTATCACAGCTCTTTATTCCTCTGAACTCTTTTAGACTTAAGCTTCTTATCAGCATATTGAAAACCTCAGATGTAAGACACTATAAACCTTGCCCTCCTTCGGCATAAGTTTTCCTGTGGAATTAAAATTTCCCGTGTTAACATTACTATTTTATTGACCTCAGTGGAAGGAGGCACACCATGGGCGCGACCATCTCCGAGAAGATACTGGCGATGAAGGCGGGCAGGCGTCAGGTTTCACCCGGCGAAATCGTCGAGGCAGAAGTGGACTACGTGATGGTGAACGACATCACGGGATTGCCGGCTTTTGAGGTTTTCAAGCGCTTCGGGGAGGGAGCCAGGCCCATCAGGGAGAAGGCGGTGCTCATCCCCGACCACTACGTGCCCAACAAAGACATACCCAGCGCGGAGCAGGCGAAGGCGATGCGCGAGTTCGCCCGGAAGTATGAGCTTCCCCACTACTTTGAGGTTGGACGCGGTGGTGTGTGCCACCAGCTGATGATAGAGCAGGGCTTCGTGGCTCCGGGCAGGCTGATTGTGGGTGCCGACTCGCACACCTGCAGCTACGGCGCCCTCGGAGCCTTTGCCACTGGGATAGGCTCCACCGAAGCCGCGAGCGCCATGGCGCTGGGCAGGCTGTGGTTCCGCGTGCCGGAGAGCCTGCGCTTCGTGGTGGAGGGCGAGCTCGGAAGGTATGTGATGGGCAAGGACGTAATCCTCCACATCATCGGCGACATCGGCGTTGACGGCGCCCTGTACAAGGCCATGGAGTTCTACGGCTCGGCGATCTCCAGCCTGAGCCTTGCGGACAGGATAAGCATAGCCAACATGGCCATTGAGGCGGGGGCGAAGGCGGGGATTATTCCCCCTGACGAGAAGGTGTTCTCCTACCTCGAGGGAAGGGTGCGGGGGAGCTACGAGCCCGTGTACGCTGATGAGGACGCCGAGTATGAGGAGACCTTCACCTACGATGCAGAGGAGATTCCGCCCACGGTTGCTAGGCCATTTCTGCCCAGCAACACCTCACCCGCGAGTGAGCTGGGGGACATAACCATAGGCCAGGCGTACCTGGGCTCATGCACCAACGGCAGGATAGAGGACCTCCGCGTGGCGGCTGAGATTCTCCGTGGAAGGAAGGTCCACCCTGGT
>JAADFX010000006.1 GCA_013152685.1 Methanobacteriota archaeon
TCCTGAGAGACTGGTGGCCTGAGGAGGTCTACGTGTGGCACGACAACTGCTGAAAATAACTTTTTTTAACATTTTTTTATTTAGTCTCTACTTATCAAAGGAGAAGGTACCACAAAAATATTTTTATGAAGAAGAATACTTATAAATAAATCCTATGAAATTTTATATTTTTCAGCTTTTGTCTCAGGAATAATATTTTGGAACATATCTAACAAATTGCATATTTACCTCGGAAAGTGGTCAAACAAGATAATAATGTAACAGCAATCAGTGGTTGTATCACAGTATGAGTCAGAAAGCCTTTCAATTGTTACTTCCACAAATAATGGAAGTGGTGATTAAAATGGAATATGTACTCAAGGTTGACAGGCAGGGGAGGGTCGTCCTGCCGGTTGAGCTCAGGCGGGAGCTCGGCGTAAAAGACGGTGGAAGCATAATCATAAAGAAAAAGAACAACAGAGTGTACATTGACGTGAAAAGAGAGCTCGAAGATGAGGTAAAACGCTGGAAGGAGAAAATTAAAGGGATGAAGGTAAAAGCCGGAGGAATTGGCAGGGCTGAGTCCAGGTGGGTGAGCGAGGAGTGGTCCAGGAAAAAGCTGGGTATACGGGCGTAGTGGATGTGAGCATCGTACTGGTTTCACTTTTTGAAAACCCCCTCAGAGGGAGCGCAGTGGACTTCCTCGGTGATGTGCTCTCTGGCAGGGTGCCTGCCGCGGTTCCCACCTCGGCCTTCCTGGGGGCGTACCACATAGCAACCCGCTATCTTAAATGCCCCAGGGACTTAATCGCCGCTGAGGTAAAGGAGACTCTCAGCCTGGCTTCGCCGGCATTTGTGGAAGACCTGTCAATAGAGGCTGTCAAAGAGGCGGTGGACGCTGCAATGGCCTACAACATTGAGTCCTGGGATGGCTATCTTGTGGCCCTTGCCAGAAGCCTGAACTCACCCGTAATCTACTCCCTTGACAGGGACTTCAAAAAAATTCCAGACCTCTCCCTCGTAGTCCCCTTCAGCGAGGAAGAGGTGGAGGAATATCACGGGTGGATTGAAAGGCTGCTGAAGGGAAATTAGCACTTCCCGCCCTCAAATCAGCTCCGCTTCCACCCTTCGCTTCGCCGCCTCAAACAGCTTTGCATCGGTAGTCACCAGCCTAGAAGCTGTGCTTTCCGAGGCTGCCACAAAGAGGGCGTCGTAGACGGTTATCTCCTCCTCCACAGCGATTTTGAGGGCCTCCTCCAAAAGCTCTGTAGCAGGGATGACCTCGCACACCTCCTCCACAAACTTCCTGCAGCTGTGGAGAGCCTCCCTCACCAGCTCAGCATCCTCGCCGAAGAATCTGTGCCTCTTCCAGGCTACGTTTGCCACCTCCACCAGCGCAAAATCCAGGGTTATCAAATCGCTATCCCTCGCCACCGCCTCCGCCGCAGAGGAGGAGGCTTCCTTAAAGAAGATCGAGGCAATTACGCTTGTGTCGAGCACCACCCTATCTGGCATCCCTGTCCTCCCGTACGAGGCGTGCGGCATCCACCTGCGCCCTCATCCTCTCCCTCAGCGTCCTTGCCTTCTGGAGAAGCCTCTCCTTCCTCTTCCTCCTGACCAGCTCGGCAATCGCCCGCCTTATCTCCTCCTGCCAGTCCACATCATCCATTTCCTCTATGGCCCTGCGCAGCTCCTTTGGTATTCGCACACTGTATACAGAAGTTGTAGACATGCCCTCTGGTCGAAACCTCACGTTGCAAAACATTACAGAGGCTCCCACCTCAGCTCCAGCTCCTCCCCCCACTCGAAGGCGGGCACCTTCCTCCTGAAGCTCTCCCGCACCTCATTCAGGGCGTGGGCAACTATGGGGAGGGCTATCGTCGCATCCACGAAGCACTGCACCTTCTTCGAGTGGGGCGAGACCTTGCCCCAGCTCACCGCCTCCTCGAAGGTGCAGCCGCTGAGCCCGCCCCAGTGGGGTGCGTCGGTGGTGAACTGCACCGCATAGTCGTGCCCCCCCTTGTCCACGCCCAGAATCGACGCCACCACCTCGGTCTGCTGGATGAAGTTCTTGGGCACGCCTCCACCAATGTACACCACGCCCGTTTTCTCCGCCCTCTCCACGATCTGAGTTATCTCATCCACGTCCTTAATCTGGTTGACCACCACCCGGTGCCCCTCCCTCCTGGCGAGGGTGAGTCCTATCCCCACAGAGGAGTCGCCCAGCGCCGGCACGAAGACGGGCACGCCCCTGCGGTGCGCCGCCACCACGAGGGAATCGCGGGCGGCGCCCCTCTCCAGGAGCTTCTCCCCCAGGAAGGCGACTATCTCGCGAGAGGAGTACTCCCTCCCGGGGCTGAGCTCCCTGCTCAGCTCCGCTATCAGCCTGTCCACGCTGCGGAACTCCTCCTCTTTGGCAAAGACGTCGTATATCCTGTCTATGCCGTGCCTGAAGAGCAGGGTGTCATCTGCATTGGGAGAGCCAAGGAAGTGCCTCCCACCCAGCGCCTCGTGGATGTCGTGGAACACATTTGCGCCGGTGGTCACAACCACATCCACAAAGCGGTGCTCAATAAGGTGCGCCACAACGCGGCGCATGCCAGCAGGAACCATGGCGCCGCTCATGCCGAAGAACACCACACAGTCCTCGTCGCGGAGCATGCTCTTCCAGGCGAGAAAGGCCTCGCCCAGCCTGCGCCCCTGGAAGCCCGTCTTCGCCATCGCCTCCAGGAGCTCGCTTATTCTGCGCTCCTTCACCTCCACGGGCTCTGTAGGATGGGAGAGGATGTCTGCCATAACACTCCACCGGGATTTCTCCACATGGGGCAAATTTTCTGAAGGGCTGAAAAAGAAGCTCAGGGGGAGCTAGAGGCTCTGCAGCTCCTCCGCAGAAAGCAGCCTTATGCCCTCGCGGGAGAGCACCTCCTCGGCGCGCTTTATATCATCGACGCGCGCTATGAGCACCGCCCTCTCCTTTGCTCTTGCGACAAAGGCGTAGGCGTAGTCTATGTTCACCCCAGCGTCGCCGAGGGCGGAGGCTATCCTTGCCAGGCTTCCGGGCTCATCGCCCATCTCTATGGCGAGCACCCTGTTTACGCCCACTGTGAAGCCGCTGTTGGTAAGCACAGCCTTGGCCTCGTGGGGTTTATCCACAATAAGGCGGATAACCCCGAACTCGCCCAGCTCCGCTATAGAAAGCGCCCGAATGTTGATTCCCGCCTCGCCGAGGATCTTCGTGACCTTGGACAGCCTTCCGGGCTTGTTCTCCACAAACACACTAACCTGCTCCACAACCATCGCCATGCCTCCTAAATCTTCCCCTTCCTCAGGTCCACAACGCGCTGCGCCTTGCCGGGGGTGCGCGGTATTGTGCCCGGCTCAACCAGCTCCACCTTCGCCCCCACGTTTAGCACCGCCGCAAGCTCCTCCTCCACCCGCCTGCGCAGCGCCTCCAGCTCGGCCAGCCTGTCGGAGAACACCTCCGGCGTGACCTCCACCTTCACCCTGAGCACGTCCAGTATGTCGCGGTCCACGATTATCTGGTAGTTGTCGCCTATGCCCGGGATGCGCATCAGCACGTGCTCCACCTGCGAGGGGAACACGTTCACCCCTCGAATAATGAGCATGTCATCGCTTCTCCCGAGGACGCGCAGCATTCGCGGGTGCGTTCTTCCGCACGCACAGGGCTCCTCGTCCACAACGCTTATGTCGCGGGAGCGGTAGCGCAGCAGCGGCATCGCCTCCCTGGTTAGCGTGGTGAACACCAGCTCGCCCTTCTCCCCCGGCTCGAGTACCTCCCCGCTCTCGGGGTCTATCACCTCCATGATGAAGTGGTCGCTCCACACGTGCAGACCCTCGCGCTCCTCGCACTCCATGCCTACGCCCGGACCCCATATCTCGCTGAGGCCGTAGACGTCGTGGGCACGGAGGTTGAGCGCCCTCTCAATCTTCTTCCGCGTCGCCTCGCTCCAGGGCTCCGCGCCGAAGATGCCTATGCGCAGGCTGAAGTCCCTCTCGGGGTCTACTCCCTCCTTCCTGGCCTCCTCCGCCAGGTAGAGCGCATAGCTGGGGGTGCAGCACAGCACAGTGCTGTGCATGTCCTTCAGAATCTGAATCTGCCTCTTCGTCGGGGTGATGCCTCCACCCGCAGGTATGGTGGCCGCCCCCAGCTCCTCGCAGCCGTAGTGGAACCCCAGCCCCCCGGTAAACAGCCCATAGCCGTAGGCCACCTGCACTATGTCGTCGCCGGTAACGCCGGCAGTGGCAAGACCCCTCGCCATGAGCCTCGCCCAGGTGGAGATGTCCTTCCTGGTGTAGCCCACCACGGTGGGGATGCCGGTTGTGCCCGAGCTGGAGTGGAAGCGCACCACCTCCTTCAGGGGCTTCGCCAGGATGCCGTAGGGGTAGTGGTCGCGCAGGTCGTCCTTGACGGTGAAGGGGATCTTCGCCAGGTCCTCAAGGCTCCTTATGTCCTCCGGGCGGAGCTGAGCCTCCTTGAACTTCTTCCTGTAGAAGGGCACATTTTCGTAGCAGTACCTCACCGTCGCCTTCAGGCGCTCAAGCTGAAGCTCCCTGAGCTCCTTCACGGGCATGGTTTCAATTTCAGGCTCGAACATGTTTACCACCATCCTTCTTTCCTCTGCGCCCGGAGATATAACTTTTTCTAGCCCTTCCGCAGGTCAACCACGCGCTGCGCCTTCCCGCGGGAGCGCGGTATTGTGCCCGGCTCCACGAAGGTGACCTCCGCCCTTATCCCGAGCACACTTCTGAGCTTCTCCTCCAGCTCCCTCTTGAGCCTGAGCAGCTCCTCGGGCTCGCCCCTGAATATCCTCTCCGTCACCTCCACCTTAACCCTGAGCACGTCCATGCTGCGGCGGCGGTCCACCACTATCTGGTAGTGCTCCGCCACCTCCGGGAACTGCAGGAGCACGTGCTCCACCTGCGAGGGGAACACGTTCACCCCCCGTATAATGAGCATGTCGTCGCTCCTGCCCATGAGGCGGGCTATCCTGGGGTGCGTTCTGCCGCACTCGCAGGGCTCGTCGATGAGCATGCTTATGTCGCGGGTGCGGTAGCGCAGCAGGGGCATCGCCTCCTTTGTCAGCGTTGTGAACACCAGCTCGCCCTTCTCCCCCGGCCCAAGCACCTCCCCGCTCTCGGGGTCTATTACCTCCAGCAGGAAGTGGTCGCTCCACACGTGCAAACCCTGCCGGGCGTCACACTCCACCGCAACACCCGGACCGCAGAGCTCGCTCAACCCGTAGTTGTCGTAGGCCTTTATTCCGTAGGCCTCCTCTATGCGCTGGCGCATCCAGGGCTCTGCGCCGAAGATGCCAGTGCGCAGGCTGAACTCTCCCACGTCTATGCCCCGCTCGCGGGCGAACTCCGCCAGGTAGAGGGCGTAGCTCGGCGTCGAGGAGAAGGCGGTCACCTCCAGGTCGCGCATGGTGAGCAGCTGCCTCTCGCTGTTGCCAACACCGCTGGGTATGACCGCAGCCCCCACGCGCTCGGCGCCGTAGTGGAACCCCAGTCCGCCGGTGAAGAAGGCGTAGTTGTAGATGAGCTGAATTGTGTCGCGCTTTGTCACTCCGGCGCAGGTGAGCACACGCGCCATGAGCTCCGCCCAGGTGGAGATGTCCTTTTTTGTGTAGGCGACGATGGTGGGCTTGCCCGTTGTGCCGGAAGAGGCGTGGATCCTCACCACCTCCTCCCTGGGCACGGCGAGCATGCCGAAGGGGTAGTTCTCCCTCAGGTCCTCCTTGGTTGTGAAGGGAAGCCTGGCAAGGTCCTCAAGCCTGCGGAGCTCGCCGGGATGAACCCCCGCTTCCTTAAGCTTGGAGCGGTAGAAGCGCGAGTTCCTGTAGCAGTAGTCCACAATTGCCCTCAGCCTGCGCAGCTGCAGCTCCTCCAGCTCCTCTTGCTGAATGGTCTCGGCCTTCCTGTCCCAGTACATGCTACCAACTCCGCGCGCTGATATAAAAAGGTTGGGAGCGTGCCAGACAGTGCCAGACAGAGGTGTTAAAATCATTTTCAAAACAAACTTTATAAACCACACCGCTCAATATCCACCTGTCAGCTTTGGTAGCGCATAGCGGCGGGGGTATAGTTTGCCGAGAATACTCATTGTGGATGATGACTCCGACCTGTGTAATCTGGTCAAGGTTATCCTGGAGAGGCGCGGGTACAAGGTTGATGTAGCCGCCTCCGGCGATGAGTGCCTGCTGAAGCTGACCGAGGGTCCCGCACCGGACCTGATTCTGATGGACTTCCTGCTCCCGGGCAGGGACGGAATCAGGGTCACCCGCGAGATAAAGAGCGACCCCAGAACCAGCGGGATACCCGTGTACCTCTTCACAGTCGCCGCAGACGAGGGGTGGAAGAGGGAGGCGGAGAGGTCAATGGCAGACGGCTACATCGCCAAGCCCTTTACCGTGGAGGAGTTTGTGAGCGCCATAGAGAGGGCCTTTAAAAAGTAGTGGGGATTTGCTTGGAAACGTTAGACCTGTGTGCTGTGGCGTGGACGACGAGGACATCGCCATAGCCCTGGAGTTCAGGAATCTGATAGTGGAGCTGGAGAGGATAGCCCGTGAGGTCTTCAGGCAGGACGCTGCCGACTCAATGAAGGAGAAGCTCATCGCAATTCACGAGAGGCTCAGGTCAGACCTGGAGAGTCTGATAGAGCACGGGCGTGCTGACATGGCAAAGGTGGAGCGCGCCGTGGCCAGACTTCCCCAGGAGCACGAGGCGAGGAGGCACTTCGAGGAGCTCAGCAGCAGCCTCGAGAGGGCGCGTGAGGAGCTGGAGAGGGAGAACTACACGGAGTGCATGTCAGAGATTCTGGTTTTTCTCGACTCGCTGCGCGCACTTGAGAGGGCCTTTGGAGTGAAGTAGCCGGGAGGGCTTCCAACTGCTTTCTCTGGTTAACCGGGGGGCTATATTGCCATGCTGGGCACAATTGTAAACAGCCTCGCCATAGTGGCCGCCTCCCTGCTGGGCGTGATTATCGGGAGGCGCTTCTCCGACAGAATGAGGGAGACGGTGATGCAGGCCCTCGGGCTGGCAGTCCTCCTGGTGGGGCTTGAGATGAGCCTCTCCACCCAGAATCCGCTGATAATCATCGCCAGCCTCGTGGCTGGGAGTGTGGTGGGCGAGGCGGTGGACATCGAGGGCGCTCTTGCAAGAGCCGGAAGGAGGCTGGAGGAGGGCACCGGCAGGGGGGTGGCGAAGGCCTTCGTGAGCGCCACCCTCATCTTCTGTGTGGGCTCAATGGCCATCGTGGGTGCGATTCAGGACGGGCTGAGGGGCGATGCCACGCTGCTCTACACCAAGGCGATGCTGGACGGTGTGGTTGCCCTGGCCTTCGCCTCGGTGATGGGAATCGGCGTAGCCCTGTCGGCTGTTTCGGTGCTGGTTTACCAGGGGACGATTACCCTGCTGGCGGGACAGCTGGGCGGCTTTCTGGTGGATAGGGCGGTGGTGGAGCTGGAGGCCACAGGCGGCCTGCTGGTGATGGGGATAGGCATAAACATCCTCGGGATAGGGGAGCTCAGAGTGGGGAACATGCTCCCCGCCCTCGTGCTGGCGCCGGTTCTGGCGACCCTGGCCGGGTGAGGCTGCCCACCTGAAAGGTTTTTATGCAGGAGGCGGAGTTTAATAAAGGAAGGAGGAATGGTCATGAAGCTGCTCAAAAGGCTCAGCGAGGCCCACGGCGTCCCCGGCCATGAGGACAGGGTGCGGGAGATACTGCGCCGGGAGCTGGAGAAGGTCTGCGATGAGGTCTTTGTGGACAGGCTGGGGAACCTCATAGCCAGGAAGGGGGAGGGCGGACGGAAGGTGATGCTGGACGCCCACATGGACGAGATAGGGCTTATGGTGAAGCACATCGACAAAAACGGATTTATACGCTTTACAACCCTGGGAGGCTTCTTTGACCAGACGCTGCTGAACCAGCGCGTGGTGGTGCACACTCACAGGGGAGAGGTGCCCGGGGTCATCGGCTCCAAGCCGCCCCACCTGATGAAGGAGGAGGAGCGCAAGAAGGTGGTGAAGGTGGAGAGCATGTTCATAGACGTGGGCGCCGGGGACGCAGGAGAGGTGGAGAAGCTGGGCGTCAGGGTGGGCGACTACATCACCTTCGACAGGAGCTTCACCCGCCTCGCCGGGAAGCTGGTAACAGGCAAGGCCTTCGACGACCGGGTGGGCTGCTACGCCATGGTGGAGGTGATGCGCCGCCTGGATGTGGATGCGGAGGTGTATGCGGTGGCGACTGTGCAGGAGGAGGTGGGGCTGAAGGGCGCGCGCACCGCCGCATACAAGGTGTACCCCGACCTGGCGATTGTGCTGGAGGTCACAACCACCGGGGACTACCCGGGGGTGAGGGAGGAGGAGAGTGCGACGAAGCTGAACGCGGGGCCCGCGATTACGCTGGTGGATGCCAAGGGTAGGGGGCTAATCACCCATCCCAGCGTGAAGGAGCTGCTGATATCCACGGCGGAGGAGGAGAAGATACCCTACCAGCTGGAGGTTGGCGAGGGAGGAACCACCGACGCCACCACCATCCACCTGACCAAGGAGGGCGTCCTGGCGGGGGTTGTGAGTGTGCCAACCCGCTACATCCACTCCCCCGTGGAGGTGGCGAGCACCGGGGACATTGAGCAGACCATCGAGCTGGTGAGGAGGGCAATTGAGAGGTGGGCAGGGGGCTAGCTCCCCAGGTCCCTCACTATTCCAACGCTCACCAGCGCCTTGACGGGCTTGCCTCCCACCCTGCTGAGCCCCTTCTTGTCTATCATCACCACCGCCGCCAGCGGTGTGGCTCCCTTCTCGGTGAGGAAGGAGATGGTGTCGCTCAGGGTGGTTCCGGTGGTGGCGATGTCGTCCACAATTACAACCTTCCTGCCCTCCACGCGGGCAAAGTTTGAGAGGATGAAGCCCTGCTTCGCCTCCCGCTGGGGCTCCCACATGTGCTTCTTCGGGCGGATCACGCAGAGCTTCGCGCCGAGCTCCTCGGCTATGATTGTGGCAAGAGGGACACCGCTCACGGCAATTCCGGCTATGACCTCGGGCTCCGGAAGCGAGTTCTCCTCCAGAATCTCCCGCAGGAGTTCCGTCATGGCAAGGGCCACGTGGCGCAGAATCCGGGGATTGGAGCCCACGTTGCGCCAGTCTATGTAGATATCCCGGGGTGCGGCCGCGCGCTCCTCCTCGGTGTGGGTGACCAGCCAGAGGGCAGTCTCCCGCGATACGTTGAGCTCATCGGCGATCTCTCCGGTGGTGAGCCCGCGCTGCTTGAGCTCCCTCGCACGCTTGATAAGCTCAGAGATGTCGCGCATGTCTAATATTTCGCCCTCCCCTATTTATAACCTTACCTCTTCTTCCTCCTGAGCTTCAGGGGGGAGCCGCACACGGGGCAGCTTTCTCCGGGATGTCCGGCGCTGTACCGGCGCCCGCAGCCCGTGCAGCGCTTGTACCAGCGAAAGCGCCGTCTTATTCCCAGCTCCGCCACAGGGGAGAAGCGCAGCCCCAGGGAGGCTGCAACATTCTGCAGGGCGTAGTCGTCGGTGACGAGCACCACCTCCTCGCCGGCGGAGGCCAGCTCCAGGGCGAGGGCGAGCACAGCGATGTCCGCCTGGGAGAGGCGGGCGACGTCGCCGGTTCTCTCCGCCGCCCGCGCGGCCAGCTGGAGGTACTCTCTGCCGGGGGAGCGCACTGTGAGCAGGCCCTGCTCCCGTGCAACCTCCACCTTCAGGGAGAGGCTCCGGAGCTCTCCAACCACCTGGGGGACCGTGAAGGCGCGCCGCTGCAGGGCGAGGGGGTCGAATCCGGCGATGAAGGCACCGGCATCCAGCACCAGGATCATAGCCTCTCCCTTATCCTGGCGTAGAAGTCCTCCCTCAGCTTGAGCAGCCTGACAGTCCTCCGGGAGCGGCGCACTGTGACCCTCTCCTCGGGGCGGAGGGTGAGCACCTTCTGCCCGTCGATGACCAGCAGGGCGCTCTCCTTTGCGTTGACCACCCTTATCTCAACCGCAAGGTCGTCGGGGACAACAATGCTCCGGGCGGAGGAGCTGAAGGGGCAGACGGGAGTGATTACCAAGGCGCGAGTGCGGGGGTCAAGTATCGGACCCCCGGCGGACATGGAGTATGCCGTGGAGCCCGTGGGGGTTGCAACTATAACCCCGTCGCTCCTAAGGCTCTGGGCAAGGTCGCCGTCAACATACACCTCCAGGTGCAGCATCTTGACGGGGGAGCCGCTCGCCACCACCGCCTCATTGAGCGCCTCCCCCGCCTTCTCACCCGATACCATAACCGAGAGCTTGCTCCTCTCCTCAACCACCCCGCTGCCCGAGAGTACCTCCTCGAGCACAGGGCGCCACTCCCCGGGGCCGGCCTCCGTCAAAAAGCCTGTGGTTCCGAAGTTGAAGCCCAGTATGGGGGCCCTGCTGCCGGCGCCCCGGGCGGCTGCCTTGAGGATCATCCCGTCGCCGCCCAGCACCAGGTAGAGGTCCACCTCCATTGCCTCTATCTCACACCCCTCCGCCCCTATATCCCGGGCGCACTCCGCATCGTACACAACACCCACACCACAGTCGCGGAGAAAGGAGGCTATCTGCCTGGCAGTCTCTCTAGCCTCGGGGGTGCGCTTTACTATGAGCCCCACCTTTTTTATTTTTTTCATGTTATCTCTTTTATCCCATGATTGGTATATAATAGTGCGGGTGTAGTCTAGTGGTAGGACCCGAGCCCCCCAAGCTCGTGACCCGGGTTCGAATCCCGGCACCCGCATCCACTCAGAAAGCTCCGCCTCCACGAGGGGCGCGGGGGAGGGTTTTAATACCCGGGTGTACAACCCTCTAGCATGCTTGTGAAGAATGCAAAAATCGCCACGCCGGGGGGAATAGTCCGGGGCAGCATACTGATTGAAGAGGAAAAGATAGCCGCCGTGGGGAGGAGCATCTCCGCCAGAGGGAAGGAGAAGCTCAACCTGAGGGGAAAGCTGGTGCTCCCCGGACTGGTGGACATCCATGTGCACATGCGCGACTTCAGGGAGGGGTACAAGGAGGACCTCACCTCGGGAAGCAGGGCGGCACTGGCGGGGGGTGTCACCTCCTTTCTGGAGATGCCCAACACCCAGCCACCCGTGGTGAGCGCCGCCCTGCACAGGCGCCGCCTGGAGCTTGCGGCGAGGCGCTCCCTCGTGGACTTCTGGACCTACTTCGGGGTGACCGGGGACAACCTAGAGGAGCTCACCAGGATATCCCCCCGGGTTTGCAAGCTCTACCTGGACGGCACCCTGGGGGAGGTGGACTACTCCACCCTGGAGGAGGCTCTAAGGCTGGCCGACTTCCTCGCGGTGCACGCCGAGGACAGGGCAATAATAGAGGGCAGGATGAAGAGCCTCAGAAGCGGGGACGACTTTGCGCTCTACTCCGAAGCCCGCCCCCCGGAGGCGGAGGTCACGGCGGTGCGCCGGGTGGCATCCATAGCCGCAGGGCTCAGGAGGAGGGTGCACCTGTGCCACCTGTCCACAGCCGGGGCTCTGGAGCATCTGAACGAGTACACCACCTGCGAGGTTACACCCCACCACCTGCTCCTCACGGAGAGGGCGCTCTCGGAGCACGGAAGCCTCGCAAAGACCAACCCCCCGCTGCGCTCCCCCGCCGACACCGCCGCCCTTTGGCAGGCGCTCAGGAGGGGTGCAGTATCCTGCATAGCCAGCGACCACGCGCCCCACGCCCCGGAGGACAAGGAGGGCAGCGTGCTTGAAGCCGCCGCCGGCATCCCCGGGCTTGAGACTATGCTCCCCCTGCTGCTCACAATGGTGTACAGGCACAGGCTCTCCCTGGAGCAGCTGGTGAGGGCGTGCTGCGAGGCGCCGGCACGGCTGCTGGGCATTGAGCACAAGGGTGCGGTTCTTCCCGGGAGGGATGCCGACCTGGTGGTTGTGGACATGCACAGGGAGCACCGTGTCAGGGCGGAGGAGTTCCACTCCAGGGCGAAGTACTCCCCCTTTGAGGGCTGGAAGCTGAGGGGCGGCGTTGAGATGGTAATTCTGCGCGGTGAGGTGGCATACCAGGAGGACGACTTCCTCATCCGCCCCGGATACGGAAAGCCGCTATTCCTCCCTCCGTGAGAGCACGCCCCTCTCCTCCCTGGAAACCACCTCCCTCAGTGAGGTCCTGGGCTTCGGCTTCCTGCGCCTCTGCCGCTTCTTCTTCTCAGGCTTCCTGAACATCTCCCTGAGGTCCTCCTCGTCCAGCCTGCACTCCCGGGCGCGCTCGTATATCTCCCTCACCCTCCTCTCCACCTTCAGCACCTCGTACACCAGTATTATCGCAGCGAGCACCACCAGGATGTCCGCAGCTATTCCGACGCTGCTGAATATCATCACCGCACCAATAACGGTGATCTCGAAGAGCAGCACCACTATGCAGGCTATCACAATCTTCTGGAAGTTCCTCACAGGGTCGCTGCGGATGAGCAGGTAGGCGGCCAGAAAGAACACGGCAAAGATTATCAGAACCTGGTAGAGGGAAACCCCCCTGAGGAACATCCCCACGAAGAAGGAGACCACCAGCACGCCCACCAGTATGAAGACTGCGGCAAGCACATACCCCAGGACATGCACACCTCTCGAAGCCATCTGCCACCTCTCCAAAAGCGAGATTTTTATATTGACCTCACACCTCTATAACTCGGGTGGTATAGAATGGATACCTTCGAGTACGAGGTGGTTAACGTCAGACATGCCAGGAAGAAGGGGATGATAAGCCTGCAGAATCTCCTAAATAAAATGGGAAAGAAGGGCTGGGAGCTCACCGGCATAGACGGAGACCACTACATCTTCAGGCGCAGGCTCTGAGCTACCTGCTGGCAAGCTTGATGTCGCTCGCCTTCACGGTCTTCCTCTTTGCGTGCTTCGCCAGCCTACCAGCCTCGGCGGCTATCTCAGTGCCAATCTCCTCCAGCAGCTCCGCCAGCATCACCGCGGCGTCCCTGCCGACACGCATGTTGGTTGCCTTCCTGATAATCCTGCCACAGGCAGCAACAGGTAATTCTCCCATAAATCCACCACCTCATGATTATTTTTCAATCTTCTTGCACATAAAGCTTTCGCTTGGTGAAATTGGGGCACCTTCCGCTTAGCTCATGGGAACCGCACCACCCGGGACACGGTTACTGCAACCAGCCCTATGCTTTCGCCTTCACGGCTTTCTTGGAGTACTTCCGGATTATCTCATCCGGCGCCACCATATTCTTGTCCATGCCGAGCTCTGCGTAGGGGTCGAGGCCCAGGGCGAGGCCTATCAGCTGGGTGATGTAGAGCACGGGAACACCCAGCTGCTCCCCCATGTGGGACTCTATCTCAGGCTGCTTTGCGTCCAGGCTGAAGTGGCACATGGGGCAGGCGACAACTATCGCCTGAGCACCCGCCTCCCTGGCCTCCTTTATTATCTCATAGCTGAGGCGGTGCATCTCCTCCTCCTGGCTCATCATCACGGGCGCACCGCAGCAGCGCGTCTTGCGGGTGAAGGGGAGCACAGTTGCGCCCAGCGCCTGGATTATCCTGTCCATGCTGGTGGGGTTCTCCACGTCGTCGAAGCTCTCCCTGCCCGGAGGCCGGACAATGTAGCACCCGTAGTAGGGAACCACCCTCAGGCCCTCCAGAGGCTCCGCGACCTTCTCCGCTATCTTCTCAATGCCGATGTCCTTCAGCAGCACCTCGAGCACGTGCTTTACCTTCACGCTTCCCTCAACCTTCACCCCGGTGCCCTCGAGCGCCCTGCGGAGCTTCTCCCGGTTTTCCTCGCTTTCCAGCACAAACTCGCGCGCATGCTTGAGGTTCTGGTAGCACGCGGGGCAGGGCGCCACCACATCCCTGCCCATCGCCTCCGCCTTGCCCAGGTCGCGCGCCGGCAGGGCAACGGAGAGGAGCCTGCTGGTGGCATGCGCCGCCGAGGCGCCGCAGCAGCTCCAGTCCTCAATCTCCTGATAGTCAACGCCGAGAGCTGTGAAGACGCTCCTGAAGCTAATATCGTACTCCTTTGCGGTAGCCTCCAGGGAGCAGCCGGGGTAGTATGCGTAGCTCATTCTCCAGCCTCCATCCTGGCAACATTCTCGAATATCCTCCGGACCTCGTCCCTTCCGGAGATCTTCTCTGGCCTGAAGGGAAGCTTGCCCTTCTTCATGAGCGCTATGCCAAAGGGAGCGCTCCGGAGGAGATAGCCGAGCTTTGAGGTTATGCCCTCCCTGCTGCCCAGGGCTGTCTTCATAAGCAGCAGGGGCTCGAACTGCCTCCCGAGGTTGGAAACAATCTCGTTGAAGCTCCTGTAGAAGGAGACCGCCCTGGGCCTGGCCACGTGGGAGTTGTAGCCCTCCCTCATGGCTATGCTCTTAAGCGCCGCCATTACCTCTGTTATCTTCACCTCCCTCGGGCAGCGCACCTGACACTGGTAGCAGGTCGCACACAGCCAGATGGTGCGGCTGCTGAGCACCCTATCCCGCATTCCCAGGTTGACCATGCGGATTATCTGCCTGGGCGTGTAGTCCATTGCCGAAACGGTGGGGCAGCCACCGCTGCAGGTGCCGCACTGGTAGCACGCGGTAATGCCCTCGCCACCCGCCGCTATTACCTCACTCCTGAAGTCCGTCATTCAAATGAAGCCTCCTGAGACCTCTTGGAATTTGTCATTATTGTTCATTATATACTGAGTAACATTTAAAAGTTTTCCTAACCCGCCGCCCTTCAGGGGTGGACAATATAATGAATATATTTTATGAGGTCAAAGTAGGGGATGAGTATGCCAAGCCGGGGTAGTCTAGAGGTGAGGCGGCGGACTGCAGATCCGCTTTACGTGAGTTCGAATCTCACCCCCGGCTCTCCTATGCCACTACAGATACCCCAGGCCCCTTAGCCTCTCCTTTATCTGTTCTTCTTCCTCCTCGGAGTATTCGACCTCTTCCTCCTCTTCCTTGAGCACCTCCTCAAGGACGAAGTTCACGAACTCCTCCACTGAGCTGAAGTCCTCGCTCCCCTCCACGTACTTCCTTATTTCCTCGTACAGCTCGTCCCTTATGTCAACCTTCGCCACAAAAACCACCCCACCTGGTTAAAATGGCAGCCCCGCCTTTTCTAACTTTCGGTCCGGTTTCATAAATCCTTAAACACGCTAAAGCTGTGCAAGCTTGAAAGGATTTGGAAGGGCCCGTAGCTCAGCTGGTAGAGTGCTCGCTTGGCATGCGAGCGGCCCCGGGTTCAAATCCCGGCGGGTCCATACCCATTTTGGTTCAAAATAAAATTACAAAAATTTTTTACTTTACCGCGGTAAATTTTTCGTCTATACTCTATTTTGGTTAGAACTAAAAAACTTAAAATACAAATTCCTGAACCACGGTCTTATTTTCACCACAAAAGTCATGCAGAGATGAGCCAACTTCAAGCGAGTATTACCTCCCATCCCTCAGCAATGAACGCTTAGGAAAGCAACGCTGAGTAAAGGCCTTTTAGCGGTCTTGTGCCTATACTTTTTTATTTTAATAGTCTGTATATTCAGGCCGGCGCTATTGTATCTCATTTTTTGTGCTCAATTTGCATCAGCGCAATTATAGGTCAGAATTTAAAAATACAATTTAAATAACTCTGGCAGTTATGTATAACTAAAATTACAGAAAAAGGTATGCATAGAATAAGTATGATTAAATTACAATAT
>JAADFX010000007.1 GCA_013152685.1 Methanobacteriota archaeon
GGTCATACCCGCAACCTTCCCCCTGGGCGAGGACCTGGAGCAGACCACGAGAATCGACGTGGTCGCAATAGGGGTGGTGAAGCAGGGAGAGGTAAGGGCAAGCAAACTCCTGGTTAAATGCCCGTCAAAATACGAGGCAAAGGTGAACACAACGCAGTGACGGCGCGCCCTAGGCGGTTCCGAAGCTGGCTGCTATAAAGGCGATGTAGAAGAGGAGGAGCAGCAGTCCCTCGCCCCTGGAGACCCTCCAGCCAGTTCTCATGAAGAGCAGCATCGCGGCTGTGATGGCGAGCATTGCCGGTGTGCTCCTCTGAGCTATGGCGGCGTCGGCGGCTATGGGCGCTGCCAGTGCCGCAGCCCCCAGCACCAGCAGGATGTTGAAGATGTTGCTCCCCACCACGTTCCCCACCACCATGGTGTAGTAGCCCTTCTTGGCGGCCACCAGCGAGACCGCAAGCTCCGGCACGCTCGTGCCGAAGGCCACGAGGGTGAGGCCTATGACAGACTCGGGAACACCCAGCGCTCTGGCGATGGCAACCGCCGAGTTGACCAGCAGCACGCTCCCTGCCAGAACTCCGGCGAGCCCGAACACCAGATGAAGAACCGCCCTGCCCGCGTCCTCACCCGTGTCCCTGGCGTAAACCGCATTGTTGGGGTTCTTCACGGAGTAGTAGATGTAGGCTGCGAAGACCAGGAGGAGGAGCGCCCCGTCGGTGCGGGAGACTCCGCCTCCTGCCAGTATGAGGACTGCCGCAAGGAGGCTGAGCAGCAGGCACGCGGTGGCGTTGAGGTACTCCACCTTCTGGCGTATTACGGCGGGGCGTATAAAAGCTGCTGAGCCCAGGATGAGCCCTATGTTTGCGATGTTGCTCCCTATCACGTTGCCTATCGCCACGCCTCCGGCCTCCCGCAGGGAGGCGTAAACCGAGGAGAAGAGCTCGGGGGATGAGGTGCCGAAGCCTATCACCACGGCGCCCACTATGAACCTGGACACACCCAGGCGGCGGGCTATCCGGGCGGCGCCCTCTGTAAAGTAGTCGCTGGAGTAGGCCAGCATTACAATCGAGAACACCAGGATGAGAAATTCCAGCATTGTGAGCAGCATCCCTTCCGACATAGGGGCTAAGTAGTGGGGAAGGTAACCTCGGCATTAATTTGGTACCTCTTCCCTGCTTATCTCAAACCTGCAGTACTCCCTCCCCGTGCCCCAGCACTCCACCTCCCTCACCCTGAACTCTCCCCCCAGCCTGCCGGCGAGCACGCCGGCTATCATTCCCTCGTCCGTGGCGCACAGGGGCTTGCCCACATTGGGCATGTGCATGCACTGGTAGCAGTCCCTCACCACTATCTCAGCGCTGTCCTCTCCCGCCTCCTCTATCTCCACCCTGCCCAGCTCCAGCTCCTGCCACACCCCGGCAAGAGACCTGAGCACCTCCTCCAGGGTTTCGCCCTCCACCATCTCGGCGAACACCCTCCTGCCCAGCTCGTATCCCAGGTCGTAGAGCACGTCATCCAGGTCCACCCTGGCGGAGAGAAAGGCGCTCTTGTACAGCTTGAGGAAGGCGATGTTCACCTCGTCGCCCAGCTGCTTCCTGAACTTCTTGTTGGCGAAGAGCTTCCTGAACTCCTTCACCATCTCCTCCATCACGGGCTTCGAGATGTCCTCATCCTCCGACTCCAGGAAGCCGGTGACCAGGGTGTAGTACTTCTTCGGAATCCCCCGGGTTTCCTCCACCCTGGCGATTCTTACCACGCCCGCCTCCTCCAGGATCTTCATGTGGTGGGTCACCGTTGCCTTGGAGATGCCCAGCTCCTTTGCGAGCAGGGTGTTTGTCATCTCCCTCTCCTTCAACAGCTCCACAATCCTGAGCCGCGTCCTGTCAGAGAATATCTTCGCGGTCTCCAGGTCGGGCTTCAGCAGATATTGCTTCTGGGGCATGAGACCACCATTAGAACAGTGTCAAACCTGACACCTTAAAGACACCCATGCATAACAAACTCAAAAATATAAGCAACATCCCCCGAGACCAAAAAGTTTATATAGTTAGATGAATTTCTAACTGTTATACAAATTTCGAACAATACCCTTCTCGAAGGAGGTAGAGGGAATGGAGCTGATAAGTGAGAACAAGCTCGGCGTTGCCAAGGGCAGTGCCGTTGAGGAAGAGGTGAACATGAACTTCCGCGGGGAGTGCACTGAGGTGGGGCTCTACCTGGCAATGGCACGCGTGGCCATGCGCCAGGGGTACCCTGAGATCGCCCTTGCCCTGGAGAAGATAGCCTGGGAGGAGGCGCAGCACGCCTCCGTGTTTGCCGAGATGAACGGCCTTGTGAGCGAGGACACGAAGGCGAACCTGGAGAAGATGCTCAGGGGCGAGCAGAACGCCAACAGGGGCAAGAGGGAGGCTGCGCTGAAGGCGAAGGAGAACGGGATAGACGAGGCCCACGACTTCTTCGACGTCTCCGCGAGGGACGAGGCCAGGCATGCCAGAGCCCTGAAGGCTCTGCTGGACAGGTACTTCGGCTGAACCGCGGGGTGTCTCCGGTGGAGCCGGAGGAAAGCGCCTTTGAGCCCGTGGGAACCCTGGCGGTGATGGGACTCCTGGCGCTGGTGATCCTTGCCGTATGGCTTGGGATGTACTTCGGCGTCTTTCTCCCCAGGAACTTCGGAGTAGGAGGGTGCTGCTACCTATGAGCATCAACAGGTACGAGAAGGCGTGGCTGGGCTTCTCGGCGGTGATGGTGGTGGCCTTCCTGAGCATAATAGGCTACTTCAGCTTTGTCGCCGGCTTTCAGACGCCCCAGGAGGCGGAGGTCATCGACCCGACGAGAATTGAGGAGGACGGGCGCTTCGCCGAGCCCCGGGTGGAGGAGGTTATCCCCGGCGAGCTCTACAACGTCTACATGGTGGCGAGGATGTGGAGCTACTCGCCTAAGGAGCTCAGCGTACCCCGGGGCGCCTACGTGAAGTTCTACATCACCTCCCCGGATGTGCAGCACGGCTTCCACGTGGTGGGGACAAATGTGCAGGCGAATGTGATCCCGGGCTACGTGACTGTGATAACCGCCAAGTTCGAGAAGCCGGGGGAGTACCTCATAGTGTGCAACGAGTACTGCGGCAGGGGGCACCAGTTCATGCAGGCGAAGCTTCTTGTGACGGAGGGATGAGGAGTGGGATACAGGGAGGACGGACTGATTAAACTCGGGCTCTACGTCTCCTACGTGGCTCTCGCCCTGGGCGCCCTCTTCGGCCTGCTCCAGGTGCTGGAGCGCATCCCCGGGGTGACGATTGTCTCCGCCGGCACCTACTACCTGGCCCTCACCGCCCACGGCGTTCTCATGGCGCTGGTGTTCACCACCTTCTTCATAATGTCCCTCGCCACCTACGTGGTCACCCGCGAGCTCGGGATGGACACCTACAGCCCTAAGCTCAACCGCCTCTCCTACGCCCTGGTGGCTCTGGGCACGGTGATGGCGGCTGTGCCCATCCTGCTGGGAAAGGCGAGCGTGCTGTACACCTTCTACCCGCCAATGAAGGCGTCGCCCTTCTTCTACATCGGTGCCACAGTGCTGGTGATAGGCACCTGGGTCTTCGCGGCTAACCTGCTCCTCACGGTCAGGAAGTGGCGCTCCGCCGGTAACAGCGGCAAGCTCCCCCTGGGCGTGTTCGGCGTGGTGGCGACGCTCATAATCTGGTACATCGCCACCATAGGCGTGGCGATAGAGATGCTCTTCCAGCTGATACCCTGGTCTCTCGGCGTAGTGGAGAGGATAGACCCCCTGCTGGCCAGGAACTTCTTCTGGTACTTCGGGCATCCGCTGGTTTACTTCTGGCTCCTCCCGGCGTACATAGCCTGGTACACCATCCTGCCCAGGCTTCTTAATGTGCGGCTCTTCAGCGACTTCCTGGCGCGCGTGGTGTTTGTGCTCTTCATACTCTTCTCAACACCGGTAGGCTACCACCACCAGTTCATGGACCCGGGCATAGAGGCGGGCTGGAAGTTCCTGCACACCACCACGACCTTCTTCGTCTTCGTGCCAAGCCTTATAACCGCCTTCACCATAACAGCCACGATGGAGATGGCAGCCCGCGCCAGGGGTGGCAGGGGGCTCCTGGGCTGGGTGAGGGCCCTGCCATGGCGAGACCCGGTCTTTGCCTCTATAGCCTTCGCCATGATACTCTTCGGCTTCGGGGGAGCCACGGGCGCGGTGAACGCCGGCAACAACCTGAACTACGTGGTTCACAACACCGCCTGGATACCAGGACACCTCCACCTGACGGTGGGAACGGCGGTGGCGCTGACCTTCATGGGGCTGAGCTACCTGCTCCTCCCGCAGCTGGTGGGCAGGGAGCTCCACAGCAGGAGGCTCGCGCTGGTGCAGGTGTACCTGTGGTTCTTCGGCATGCTGCTCTTCTCCTCGGCGATGCACTACCTGGGCATCCTCGGCTCTCCGCGCAGGACCTACGATGTGAGCTTCGGCGGCGCCCAGGTGGCGCAGGAGTGGGGGCCCTTCCTCATCGCAGCAGCCGCCGGCGGCGTGCTCCTCTTCGCCAGCGTGGCGCTGTTCCTCTACAATGTGCTGCGCACCATAACCTCAGGTGCGAGGGTGGAGCTCCAGCAGCCGGGGGAGGTGCCCGTGCCGGAGGGTGCGCCCGGCATTGTGGACAACTTCAGACTCTTTGTCGCCATAGCCCTGGTGCTGGTGCTCATAGCCTACCTGCTGCCCACGGCGAAGATAATAAGCCTGGGCACGCCGGGTGCGCCGCCGGTGGAGATCAGGTAGCCCCCACGCGGGGCACCCCTTTATTTTTTTGCAGCGGCATTTGGAAAATTTTCAGATTATGCTGCCAATGGCAGGATTTTATCTAATTCTGAGGCCGGTGAATGGGAAAGTTTCGCCTCCTGTGCGTTGAAGGTGGAGAGCTGCTGCAGGCGAGGGGCTTCATGCTCAGGTGCCCCGGCCACGGGGGACTTCTCAGGAGCGTTTATTCTGAAAAGAAGCTGCGTCCCGCCTCCCTGCCGGGCATCTGGCGGTTTATCTGCTGGCTTCCCGTGAACACCCCCTCCAGCTACGGGGAGAGGCCCCTGACCTACAGGAGCGAGGGCCTGGCTGAGGAGCTGGGCCTGGAGAACCTCTACATAGTGTTCAACGGCTACTGGCCGGAGAGGGGAACGCGCATGGAGACCTGCACCTTCAAGGAGCTGGAGGCTGCGGTAACTGTGCAGTACGCCAGGGAGGCGGGCGTAGGCCGCCTGGTGGTGGCATCCGCCGGGAACACCGCCAAGGCCTTCGCCGCCGCCGCTTCAGAGGAGCGCTTTCCCGTGGTGCTGGTTGTGCCGAAGAAGTGCCTGTGCGGCGTTTTTCTGCCCAGATACGACCGCAGGTATGTGAGGACGGTCATGATATCCGACGGCGACTACTCCGACAGCATAGCGCTGGCAAAGCGCCTATCCAGGATAAGGGGGTTCACCTACGAGGGGGGCGCCCGGAATGTGGCGCGACGCGACGGCCTGGGGACGGTGCTCCTGGAGGTGGTGGCACAGATCGGGCAGATGCCCCGCCACTACTTCCAGGCGGTCGGCAGCGGCACCGGCGCCATTGCCGCCTACGAGGCGGCGCTGCGGCTGCTGGAGGACGGGCGCTTCGGCAGGGTGCTGCCGCGGCTCCACCTGGCCCAGAACCTGCCCGTGGCGCCCATGTACAGCGCCTGGCGCGAGGGCAGGCGGGAGATTCTGCCCGGGCGGGATATCCCGCGGGTGGAGAATGTGCTGGACCTGCTATACGCGCGGGTGCTCTCAAACCGCTACCCGCCCTATGGCGTGGCGGGAGGCGTGTACGACGCCCTGAGGGCGACGCGCGGGGAGATGTACGGGGTGAGGAACAGCGAGGCAAGGCGCGCCAGGGCGCTCTTCTCCAGGGCAGAGGGGGTGGACATCCTGCCGGCTGCGGCGGTTGCCGTGGCGGCGCTGGTACAGGCTGTGGAGGAGGGGCGGGTGGGGAGAGAGGAGGTGGTGCTGCTCAACATAACCGGCGGGGGAAGCGGCAGGCTGCGAAAGGATAAAAAGCTGCGCAGGCTAAGGGAGGACTGTACCCTGAGCCGCTACGCCGGAGATGATGAGCTGGAGGAGCTGGAGCTATGAATCCCGAGGAGAAGGTGGCTGCGCTGCTGCAAGAGGCTGGCGTGGACCTGGTGCTCAGCCTGCCCTGCGACAGGGTGAAGGCGCTGCACAGCCTGCTCTCCGGGAGGTTCAGGCACGTGCCCCTCACCCGGGAGGAGGAGGGCGTTGGCATCGCCGCCGGCGCGGCGCTCTCGGGGCTCAGGCCGGCGATGCTGGTGCAGACCTCGGGCGTGGGGAACATGCTCAACGCCCTGGCGTCGCTCACGCTGCTCTACCAGCTGCCCCTCTTTATTATGATAAGCTGGCGGGGGGTTTACAGGGAGGAGATAGTGGCGCAGCGCCCCATGGGTCGGTACGTCCCGCGGCTGCTTGAGGCGCTGGGAATAGAGTTCGTGGAGGTGAGGGAGAGGGAGGAGATTCAGGACATTGCCCCGATGGCAGAGGCGGCCTTCCGGGAGGAGCGGGTTACCGCGGCGCTGCTGAGCCCGAAGCTCTGGGAGGGGAGCACCGCAGCCGCGGCAGGTGCACCCGGCAGGAGGAGGGTGCGGAGGAGGAGCCTAAGCTTGGAGGAGGCCACCGCGGGGTACACCCGCTATGAGATGCTCTCTGAAATCAGGGAGATGCTGCGGGGCAAGGCGGTGGTGTGCAACCTGGGCGTGCCCTGCAAGGAGCTCTACAGTGTGCTGCACCAGCCCTCCAACTTCTACATGCTGGGGAGCATGGGGATGGCGACGCCCATTGGCCTGGGAATGGCGCTGGGAACGCGGAGGGAGGTTGTGGTAATTGACGGTGACGGGAGTCTGCTGATGAATGCGGGCTGCCTCGCCACAGTGGCGGAGGTGGCGCCCCGGAACCTGACCATCCTGGCGATGGACAACGGCACCTACGGGAGCACCGGCGACCAGCCCACGGCGGCGCTGAGGAGCGCAGACCTGGGGATGCTCGCGGGAGCCATGGGCATCGGGAGCGTCTGCCGCGCCTCAGAGCCAGAGCAGGTGCTGCGGGCGATGCGCACCAAGCCGCCCCGGTTTGTGCACGTGGTGCTGAGGCCGGGGAATGCGCCGGTGGGCAACATCCCCCTTTCGCCGGTGGAGATAAGGAGGAGCGTGGAGGAGTTTCTGAGGGATGAGGATTAGGATAGGGCATCTGTCAACGGTTTACCACACAGCCCTGCTCATGAGGGGGCTCCGCCTGCTGGAGCGCAGGGGGCTGAGGGTGAGCTGGCGGCTCTTCGGGGGCGGCCCTGCGATAGTGGAGGCGCTCTCCAGGGGGGAGGTGGACCTGGGCTACGTGGGGCTGCCGCCGGCTATGGCGGGAATAGCCAGAGGGGCGCCCATCAGGTGCGTCGCCGGGGGACACGTGGAGGGCACAGTGCTGTGCATCCGCGCCGGGGGGAGGGGAGAGGAGGTCTTCGCCGCCCTCCGGGGAGGGCGCATAGGCTCACCCCCGCGGGGCTCAATCCACGACATCATCATCAGGCACCTGCTGGAGAGGCGCGGGGTTGCGGCGGAGGTGGTGAACTACCCCTGGGCGGACTTCATCCCCCTCGCCTTCGAGGCGGGGGAGGTGGATGCGGCTGTGGGCACGCCAGCCCTGGCGACGCTTCTGGTGAGGGAGCACGGCGCCGCCATCGCCCTGCCACCGGCGCAGCTGTGGCCCTTCAACCCCAGCTACGGGATAGTGGCGAGGGAGGAGATGCTCCACACCGAGGAGCTGCGGACTTTCGTGGAGGTGCACGAGGAGGCGAGCAACCTGATTAGGAGCCAGCCCGGGAAGGCCGCGAGGGTTGCGGCTTCAGTCCTTGGCTTTGTGGACGCCGGGTTTGCGCTCAGGGCGATGGAGCTATCGCCCCGCTACTGTGCGGCTCTGCCCCCGGAGTATGTGGAGTCCACCATGAGGTTTGTGCCGGTGATGAGGAGGCTGGGCTACCTCTCCAGGAGGCTGGGGGAGAGGGACGTCTTCTTCAGGGAGATAGTGGAGGAGGTGCATCCCGAGGGGCACCACTACGGCGAGGGGCTGAGGCGGCGGTAGTCAGCGCGGTGCTCGCCAGGCGGGCTACACCAGCCTCTTGCCACCATATCCTGGCGCCAGGGAGTAGACCTCCTCGACGCTCACCAGCAGCGCGGAGCGGAGCCTCCTCTTTCCGCCGGTTCTCTCCAGCACCTCCCGCCGGAAGCTCTCCAGGAGCTCGCCCTCCCTCAGGACCTGAGCCCTGCCCCTGATGAGGTAGCCGTCCCAGCCGCCGCGCCTGAAGGCAACTCCCAGGGCGATCCGCGGGTTCTCCTCCAGGTTGCGCTCTGTGCGCACCAGGAAGACGCTGCCTATGAGGAGCCTTCCATCTTCAAGCACCCTGACGAAGCACACCGGCGCCAGGTGGGGCACCCCGTCGCTGGAGGTTGCCACCCAGACGAGGGGCCGGCCGTCGTGGCACAGGTTGTCGAAGGCCTCCCTGACCTCAGCGGGGAGCATGCTGATAATCTCCGGCGCGGGGTTATTAAATTTTGCCGTGATTTTGTGGGGCTGGTGGCCCGCAGGTTTCAGGATAGCTCCAGGATTTTGAGGCATCTGCTGCTGAACAACTCCCAGCCTTCAATCCAGGTGTAATCTTCTTTTAAAACTGCACAGGAGTCGATAACTGCGTAGCTGAGATTCAGGCTCTTAAGGCAGGACACATTTTTCTCTTCCAGGCATTTCCGTATTCTTTTCTGCTCATGCGTCTCAAAGCAGTAATCGAAGGCAGGATCGCAACCAGTTTTCACAAGCTTCTTAGTTACAGCGTTTATTGGGACACCTATCCTGCCATCCAGACCAGCCTTGAGGGACCAGGTGTAGGTGATGTACTGCTTCCATGGCAGGTAGACCACCTCGCCCTCTATTTGATTGAGTATCTCACCTGCGTCTCTGTAGTCCCGGGGATATTCTATTGGGTGAAGCTGCCCGGCCAGGAGTATCTGCATGTGATTGAAGTAAAGCAGGACAGCAGCCACTAGGATAAGGACATGCTTAAACCTCCTGTGCGCCTCCACACCGCGGGGAATTAGGTAGGTGTAGCCGAGGAGTGTGAGGTAGGCAAACTTGTGGCTGTCCCTGAAGGGCTTCAGCTCAAGATAGGGTGCGGCAAGGGCGAGGATTATGCCGAGGAAGATGAGGGCGATGAATAGGATGCTTCTGCTGTCTCTGGGTGCGCTGAGAAAGCCGTGGATTGAGAGATATATCAGCAGTGAGACAAAGGCTATGAAGGCATAGAGGGGCACCTCTGCGTATATTCTTTCAACCGCTGCCTCTCTCCAGAAGCCGTATAACCCAGCGAGCTTGACAGCACTGTTCAGGTCAATGCTCGGTCTGGGGTAGAAGAACTGCATGTGCTCCTGGGTTACACCCTCGATGGCAACCGGCTTGAGAAAGGGCAGGAAGGCAAGCCAGTAGATGTTAACCAGCAGGATGGCAGCACATGCCCAGGAAATCTCCCTCACACCTACCTCTCTTTTTAAAGCCAGAATGCCTGAGTAAAGCAGGAATACAATTCCGTTGAGGATAAAGAAGTGGGGCTGTAACATGGATGCGAGGGTGTACGCAAGCGCCAGCTTCAGCGCCCCTCTGCGGGTGGGCGTGGCATAGTAAGTGAAGAGGTAGTAAATAAAGATGGGTGCCAGAACCGTGGCGACAACTACTCCGAGCTGTCCGGCAGCGGCTGTACGAAGATAGATAAAGGGGTTGTAGAGGAGAAGAAGCACGCCGAGGTACCTCGCAGCTCCTTTGACCTCCAGAGTTTTGAAGAGAAACACGCCGCCTGCGACAAAGCATGCCAGCAGGAAGAGTTCGCGGAATAGAAAGGTGGGGAGCACCCATGAGCTGGCAACAGCAAGCAAGCGGTAGGGAAGGCTGGCAATTGAGGCTGCACCCCAGGTGTTTGCGTTGCTGAGGAGGTGTGTGAAGTATCTTTCAGGGTACAGCGTGGGAACACTGTCAAGGTATATAAGCGTACCCGGCGAGAGGAGAAAGCTGCCGAAGGTTGCAAGGTACACCAGCGCTGATATGAGTATAGCGTACCTCAAGAGCTATCCTCCCTCTCCCAGTACTTCAGCAGAAAGATTGCGAGCTCCACGATCTCCCGGGAGAACTCACACTCCGCGTCCTGCACAAGCAGGGGCGTCTCCAACTCCAGGGCCTCTGCCACCCTGGCATCTTCCGGTAAGACGGCCAGCACCGGCAGGGAGAGCACCTCCTCCACGGCATCGACGTCCACACCTCTGGCCCTGTTTATCACCACACCCAGCACCTCTGCCCTTCCATCGCTGACGCCTACAATGTCA
>JAADFX010000008.1 GCA_013152685.1 Methanobacteriota archaeon
CCTTCTACTGCCCGGAGCACAGGGACCAGGGCATGGAGGGCAAGCTGATCGTGGAGCCCAAGGCAGCCGAGGAGCAGCCGGCTGAGGAAGGCGCCGGCTACGGTGAAGGCTACGGTGGCGGTTATGGCGGCGGCTACGGCGGTGGCTACGGTGGCGGCTACGGCGAGGCAGCGCCTGCCGAGGCTGGAATCCCGCCGGGCGGCTCCGCCACCGTGGAGTTCGTCGCCGAGAAGGCCGGAGAGTACACCTTCTACTGCCCGGAGCACAGGGACCAGGGCATGGAGGGCAAGCTGATCGTGGAGCCCAAGGCAGCCGAGGAGCAGCCGGCTGAGGAAGGGGCTACGGTGAAGGCTACGGCGGCGGTTATGGCGGCGGCTACGGCGGTGGCTACGGTGGCGGCTACGGCGCCGGTTACGGCGCTGGCTACTGAAGCCTGCCGCCCCCAGTTTTCTTCTATTTTATGGGAGGTGTTAGGCTGTGGAAAGGATACTTGTTGCCTTTGATGGTAGCGACAGTTCTGTGAGGGCCCTCAACCAGGGCGCAAAAATTGCCGAGCGGATGGGCGCTGAGCTTTCGCTGGTGTACGTGGTGAACCTGGGGGACATCTACTACCAGGAGCTCCTGGGGAAGCCGGAGTTCACCGAGGTGCTTGAGAGCCTCAAGAGGGAGGGCAAGATTTTTGACGACTTCCTGGCGGAGAGCGGCAGGAAGGTGCTTGAGACGGCGAAGTCCTGCCTCGAGGGCAGTGTGCAGGTGACGCGGGAGATTGTGAAGATAGGGCACCCTGCGGAGGAGATAATCAACGCCGCGAAGGAGGTCAACGCCGACCTGATTGTGCTCGGGCCCCACTCCAAGCGCAGGACACTGCTGATGGGCAGCGTCAGCAAGGAGGTGGTGGAGCGCGCTCCCTGCAGCGTGCTGGTGGTGAGGTAGCCTTGCCGATAACGCCCGAGACCAAGATAGGGCAGATCTTCAGGGAGTATCCAAAGGCGATAGACTACCTGCTGGAGCACAACATCTGTGAGTGCGACTTCACCACAATGAAGCGCACCCTCAGGGAGGTGGCGGAGGAGCGCGGTCTCGACCTGGAGAAGCTGCTGGAGGAGCTCAACAAGCGTGCCTAGGGCGAGTAGACGTCTATCAGGGTGCGGAAGTGGAAGAGCCTGGTGGAGGTGTTGAACCTGGCAATAAGAGTGAGGTTCTCCACCCTTCGCTCCACCTTCTCGGGGGCTCCGTGGTACTGCCTCTGAATCACGACCACCACCTCGGGGGAGGAGTTGCTCAGGTAGAACTCGGGCAGCGCATACTCCCAGGTGAATCTGATGGGCGAGCGCAGTATCTCCTCCCTGGGGGGAGGCACCACCTCCACGTGCTCGTACACCAGGCGCTTGGAGGTGAAGAGGTCCAGCAGGGGAAGGGTGATGTTGGGGTTGTAGCTCATCCCGGGGGGAACCCAGGTGAGCACCTCCACCTCCTCCACCTCAAGCTGGTCCAGGAACTCCCCCGCCTCGCGGAGGTTGACCACGCTCAGGGACTCGATGAAGGGCACGTAGGCGAAGAGGGCGAGCAGGAAGGAGAAGGCGGCCGCATAGCCGGCGATGAGGCGCGCCTTCTCTCCGTCGAGCCTGCTGAGCGCATACCCCGCGAGCACAGCCAGCATGGGGAATAGGGGGAGGGTGTAGCGGATTCTCTTCACGTCCAGCAGGAAGAGCAGCAGGAAGGGGAAGAGGGGTATTATCGCCTCGCTCCGCCTCTCCCTGAGGGCGAGGAAGAGAGCGCCAAGCGCCGCCAGGGTCACGAAGGGGTGCACCTGGAAGAAGAAGGTGGAGAGGTAGCTCTCGCCCCACCTCCTCAGCCCTGGAGCCTGGAAGCTGCGCAGCAGCTGCAGCTGCTCCAGGAAGACCCCGTGTTTCTGCACTACCACCGGCAGGAGCACCGCGAAAGCGATTCCCGCGATGACCGCAAGCCTCCTCACCGCCTCCCCCGGGTTCCTCCTGGCGTGGAGCAGGGCGACTATGCCAAGCACTGAGAGCATCATCCAGGTGGAGTACTTGGAGAGGAAGGCAAGAGCCACCGCAACGCCCGCCAGCAGAAGCTGCAGGGGCGTTCCCCCCTCCAGCGCCCTCAGCGTGGCGTATATCGCCAGGGTGAGGAAGAACATGGTCGCCACGTCCACCAGCATCTGGGGCACCTGAATCAGCAGGTACGGCATCGCCAGCAGGGCGATGCCGGCGTAGAAGCCCGAGCCCTCGCCGAAGAGCAGCCTCGCCAGCCTGGAGGCGAGCAGCACCGTGCCTGTGAAGAAGAGCAGGTTGAGCATCTGCACGTAGAGCCTGCTCTCCCCCAGGAGGCTGAAGACGGCGCCGTAGAGCAGGGGCACCAGGGGGAGGTCTGTCCAGGGTTCTATTGCGGAGCCCCACTCCCTCCAGAGGTAGGCAATGCCGTAAACCTCGGCGTACTTGGCGTAGGTGAAGTAGCGCGCCGTGTCCATCATAATCTCCGGCATCCTCAGAAGGGGCAGCACTGCAGCTACAGCCAGGGCGAGGAGCAGCCTCTCCCTGCTCTCGCCGGTCTTGGAGAGCATGTAGCCCATGACCAGAGCAAAGAGGCAGAGGAGCACGGCAAAGCTCGTGTCCCCGCTGGCAAATACCCAGGCCCAGCTGGCGGTGCGGTTGTCGTCGTAGCTCCTGAAGTGGAAGAGGAGCAGTGTTGTGCCCAGGGATACAAGGACGATGCTCCAGTTGCTCAGCAGCCTGCTCTTGAGCTCATCCGCCGGCAATTTGACTCTCTCCGCGATGCCCTAATCCCGATAAATAACATCCTACAAATATGGCGGGGCAGGTTAACCTGGGTTTCTAAGGCGGATGAAGGAGAAGTTCATCTCCGTGATAATACCCAACAGGAACGGCTCAGCCACGCTCGAGCGGTGCCTGGAGAGCGTTTTCGCCTCCGACTACTCCAACTTTGAGGTAATTGTTGTGGACGACGCCAGCGAGGACGAATCCGTGGAAATAGCGCGGCGCTACCCCTGCAGGGTTGTTGAGCTGGGCGAGCACCTCGGCCCCAGCGTGGCGCGTAACGTCGGCGCGGAGCACGCCCGGGGGGAGGTTCTGCTTTTTATCGATGCCGACTGCATCCTGCAGAGGGACACGCTTAAGCTGGTGAACCGCGCCATGAGCAATGGTGCGAGGGTTGTGGGGGGGACCTACACGGCGGTGCCCCCCTTCTCCCAGGGCTTCTTCAGCACCTTTCAGTCCGTCTACGTAAACTACTGTGAGACGAAGCACCATGAGGCGGACTACCTGGCGACCCACTGCCTGGCAATTGACGCGGAGCTCTTCCGGAGTTCCGGGGGCTTTCTCAGGGACTCCCTCATGGGCCACACCACCAGCGTCGAGGACGTGGAGTTCAGCCACAGGCTTAAGAGGGCGGGGGTAAAGCTCAGGGTGGAGCCCGGGATAGAGGTGGGGCACATCTTCAACTTCAACCTCCTCAAATCACTGAAGAACGCCGCCCGGAAGAGCATGTACTGGACCCTCTACTCGCTGCGCAACCGCGACATCTTCGCCGACTCGGGCGCAGCTTCCCTGGAGCTCAAGGTGAACGTCGCCCTCTTCTTCGCCACCCTGGCGCTTCTGCTCGTCTGGGCGCTTTTTGGCACTCCACCAGCGCTTGCGCTCCTGCCCCAGCTCCTCAACCTCTACGTGAGCAGGAACCTGATCCGGCACTTCTACCGCGCCAGAGGCTTGAGCTTCGCCCTCCTGGCCACGCTCTACTTCTTCCTGGTGTACCCCGCTGCGGTAGCCGCGGGCGCCGCCCTGGGCGCAGCGCAGTACCTGCTCCGGGTTAAGCTGGGGGTGCTGCGATGAGGTACTCGCCGCTGCGCCACCTACCCCAGGTGCTCCTGAAGCGCCCCGTGCAGCTCACCTTCTTCGTAACCGCCAGGTGCAACTCCGCCTGCAGCTTCTGCTTCTACCTCAGCGGGAAAAGGCGGCGCGGCTCGGAGCTGAGCCTGGAGGAGATAGAGCGCTTCGCCGCGAGCACGCCGGAGCTGCTGTGGCTGGCCTTCTCGGGCGGGGAGGTCTTCCTGCGGGAGGACATAGTGGAGATAGCCGAGCTCTTCTACCGCCACACAAAGCCGGTGATAATGCTCCTGCCCACCAACGGGCTCCTTCCCGAGCGCATCGCTGAGTGTGTGGAGGAGATTCTCAGGCGCTGCAGGCGGAGCACAGTGACGGTGAAGCTTAGCCTGGACGGCGTGGGCGAGGAGCACGACAGGATACGCGGCGTCAGGGGCAACTTTGAGAGGGTTATGGAGAGCTACCGCCTTCTCTCCCCCCTGCTTGAGAAGTACCCCAACTTTGAGCTCGGGATAAACACCGTGCTGTGCGCAGCGAACCAGCACAGGGTGGAGGAGGTCTTTGAGTACGTCTCCCGCCTGGAGCACATAAAGACCCACACCCTCTCGCTGATAAGGGGGGATGTGAGCCGGGAGATGAAGCGCGTTGACCTGGAGCGCTACCGGGAGCTGATAGAGAAGCTGGAGCGGGACCTGCGCTCCGGAAAGAGCAGGATGTACCGCTTCCCCGGGGCGAGGCTCAAGGCGGCGCAGGATGTGCTGCAGCGCAGGCTGATATACCTCACCGCCAGGGAGGGGCGCAGGCTGATACCCTGCTATGCGGGCAGGCTCAACCTGGTGGTTACGGAGGAGGGCGATGTCTACCCCTGCGAGCTCCTGAATGCGAAGATGGGCAGCCTGCGGGAGCACGACTGCGACCTGCGCCGGGTGCTGCGCTCCCCCAGGGCGAGGAGGGTGGTGGAGGAGATTAAGAGGGGGGGCTGCTACTGCACCCACGAGTGCTACTTCATCACCAACATCCTCTTCAACCCGCGCCTCTACCCGGCGCTGCTGAGGGAGTACATCAAGCTGGTGGTGTAGTCAGAGTTTTTGTTGTTACCCTGGTGTGGAGGGGTGTTATGCCGGAGGAGGCGCTTCTGTCGGAGGTAAGGAAGGCGAGCAACCACTCGCTGCGCAGCCGCCACCGCTTTCTGGTGATGCTGTGCACCCCCGCCCTGGACGAAGGAGCCCTCGCCCTGGCGGAGCGCGTGCTCAGGGTGTGGAGGAAGACCTCGGGTAAGGAGAGGCTGCTTGTTATGGGCAGGGAGGAGTTTATCGAGGCTGTGCGCGGGCGCTTCTCAGGTGAGCACGTCCCCTTCGGCGAGGCCCAGCAGGTGCTGGGCGAGACCTACGACGCGCTGCTCATAGACCTGACGCAGGGCTTCAACCCCAACGACCTGGGCATAGCGGTGGAGACCATCGCAGGTGGCGGGGTTGTGCTGGCGCTCTCCCCACCCATGGAGGAGTGGCGCAGCCTGGTCTCCTGGCTCCACGAGGACCTCGCAGGCGGGCTGGAGGAGGTGGTGCCCCGCTTCTACAGGAGGTTTGCGGAGCGCACCCTCTCGGCTCGCGGTGTTATAATCTACGACCTGGCACGGGGGGAGCTGCTCAGGAGCTTCGAGGCGCAGCGCGGCGGCGGTGAGCGGAAGCTGGTCCTGCCCGAGAAGAGCGAGATAAAGAGGAAGCTGTACAAGCTGTGCGCCACCCAGGGGCAGGTGGATGTGCTGCGGAGCTTTGAGGGCTTCCTCTCGGGCAGGCGCAGGTGCGCCGTGCTCACCGCCGACAGGGGCAGGGGGAAGACGGCGCTGCTGGGAATCCTCACCCCCTACCTGGTCTCTGTGCTCAACCGCAGGCTGAAGCGGGCGGTGCGCGTGCTCCTCGTGGCCCCATCGCCGCGGGCGGTGCAGACCTACTTCCTCTTCCTGAAGCGTGCCATGGTCCGCCAGGGGATGACCGACTTCTTTGTGAGGAAGAAGGGGGAGCTCTTCACCCTCATAAACAGCAGGTACGCCCGCGTGGAGTATGCCGTGCCCAGGCGGGCGCTGGTGGAGAAGGACTATGCGGATGTTATAATTGTGGACGAAGCCTCTTCGCTCGCGGTGGAGGTGCTGTGGGAGCTCACCCGCGGCGAGGCGGACTACCTCATCTTTTCCAGCACAGTGCACGGCTACGAGGGTGCGGGCAGGGGCTTCAGCATCCGCTTCCTGAAGAAGTTTGAGAGCTCCGGCGAGTACGAGGTGGTCAAGCTCAGGCTCACAGAGCCAATACGCTATGCCTCCGGGGATCCGGTGGAGGCATGGCTCTACGACGTCCTGCTGCTGGACGCGAGGCCGGCTCAGCTGGAGGAGGCCGACATAAAGGCGATTGAGGCGGGGGAGCTGGCCTTTGAGCACCTGGACAGGGATGAGCTCTACAGCAGCGAGGACATGCTGAGGGAGTTCTTCGGAATCTATATCTTGGCGCACTACCGCAACAAGCCCTCGGATGTGCTCATCCTTGGCGATATGCCGAAGCACGAGGCCATGCGCGTGGTGGTGGGGGGAAAAACCGTCGCCGCCCTCCATGTGGCGGAGGAGGGCGAGCTGGGGGAGGAGCTCATCTCCGCCATGGCACAGGGCTACCGCCCGAAGGGGCAGATTATCCCGGATGTGATACTGAAGCACTACTGCGACAGGGAGTTTCCGAAGCTGAGGGGGCTGCGCATCGTCAGGATAGCCACCCACCCCAGTGCCATGCGGCTGGGCGTGGGCAGCTTCGCCCTGCGGGAGCTGGAGCGGTGGGCGAGGGAGAGGGGCTACGCCTACTTGGGAGCCGGCTTCGGCGTAAACGCGGAGCTGCTGCGCTTCTGGCTGAGGAACGGCTTTACACCGGTGCACATTACGGCGCAGAGGAATGAGATTTCGGGGGAGTACACCCTGGTGGTGCTCAAGGCTCTTGACGAGCGCCTCGAGGAGAGGGTCGCTGAGATAAACGCGGAGTTTGTAAAGCGCCTGATAGAGTACCTGGCGGACGAGCTCAGGAGCCTGAGCACCGAGGTGGCGAGGCAGCTCCTGGCGAGCCTGCGCCTGGACGCTCCGGTGCCGGATCCTCGCCTGGACAGCGTCGCGAGGTGGAGGCTGGAGAAGTACTTCTCCAACCTGAGCTACTACGAGGGCATAGGCGACATAGCAAAGCCTTTAATGAGGTACCACTTCTCCAGGGTGAGGAGGGCGCAGCTCACCCGCGAAGAGGAGCTTCTCGCCATAGGCAAGTGCCTCCAGCACAGGAGCTGGGAGGAGCTGGGCGAGCTTTCGCCCGGCAGGGGCGCAAGCGCCTTCGGCAGGCTCACCGGTGCCATAAGGAAGGTGTGGGAGTGGTATGAGGAGGATAAACTTCAACCCTGAGTACGTGGCGCTGATTCTGGGGGGCAGGAAGAGCAGCACCGTGAGGAGGGGCAGGCGCAGGTACGCGAGGGGTGAGGTGGTGGAGCTCACCGCCAACGGCAAGGCCTTTGCCCTCGCCAGGGTGGTGGAGTGCGTGGTAAAGCGCGTCGCCGAGCTCACCGAAGAGGACGCGCGCCTGGACGGCTTCGCCAGCAAGGAGGAGCTTCTGCGCGCCCTGCGCCGGATTTACGGGAGTGTGGGCGGGGAGGAGTACGTTACTGTGGTGCGCTTTGAGCTGCTCAGGCGCCAGCGCCGGAGGGGCTAATCAGGGCGAAGGGGCAGGGTGAAACAGAAGCGCGAGCCCTCTCCTAGCTTTGAACTCACCCACACCTCTCCCCCATGCGCCTCCACAATCTCCTTCACAATCGCCAGCCCAAGGCCGGTGCCACCGTAGCGCCTTGTGGGCGAGGGGTCCACCTGGTAGAAGCGCTCAAAGATTTTGTCAAGCTTGTCCTCGGGGATGCCTATGCCGGTGTCGGCGACGCAGACCTCTGCCTTGCCTTCCCTGGGCATCGCCTCGACTGTGATGCTTCCACCGGGACGGTTGAATTTCACGGCATTGCTCATGAGGTTGCGCAGCACATGCCTGATCTGTTCCGCGTCGGCGCTCGTCCAGAGGGATTCCTTCAACACGAGGTTCAGCTTAAGCCCTTCCTTCTTTAGGAGGGGAAGGAACTCCTCGCTTACCTCCTGGATGAGCTCAGTAATGTCCACATCACCCATTTTCGGCGCTTCCACCTCTTTCTCGAGCTTTCCTGCTTTCAGCAGATCCTCCACGATGAAGTTCTGACGCGCAAGCGCCTTCTGTGCAATTTCTATCAGCTCTCTCCTTTTCTCCGGGTCTTCTTCACTTCCCAGCAGCTCCAGTATGCCCCTGACCACGGCAATTGGTGTGCGCATCTCGTGGGAGATGTTCGCCATGATGTTGCTCCTCAGCTCGTCGATATTTTTGAGCTCCAAATAGGCACTCTTTAGCTCAGCATAGGTCGTTCTAAGCTCTCCCTCGGTGCGTGCGCGCCTCTCTATCTCCTCCCTCAGGCTGGCGTTCGCATCCTCCAGGTGCTCCCTCAGCCTGCGCTCCTTTATAAGCAGGTATCCCGCAAAGGCCAGGAGGGGTGCTGAGAGGAAGACCAGAAGGTGGGGCAGGGGGTCGGCGGTCAGCTCTTCGTAAACGTTAACCTTGAGCACAAGGTGCTTGTAGCTCCAGTATACCACGTTGAGAAGTATACCGCTGCTCATTATGAATATCGCCAGACCATGGGTGCGTGGCATAGGGTCGCCCCCTTCAGCATAAACTTGTTTTGAAGATGACTCAATTAAAATTTTTCCAAATCTGCTAGGAAAGGAAATGTCTGCAAAAGTATTATATACCAACAGAACAGCAACACTCTCTGGGTGTGATAATGGCGAGGAAGCAGCAGAAGAAGTTGCCCAGGAGGAAGTCAGAGGCGGAAATCGCCTGGGAGAAGATACGCCGGAAGTACCCCAACTGCACCGGAAGCTACCCCGACTGCCCGGAGAAGATTGAGGACAAGCACTCCCCTCCAGGCGAGTGCATCACCTGTCCTGTGTATGCGGAGTGGCGCCGCTGAATCTGCCCAGCACGAGGAGGTGGTCCTTCTCGTAGGGCTCCAGCCTCAGTGCCTGGAGCACCCGCGCCCCCGCCCGGGTTAGCTTTTCCAGCTCCCTTTTGAACACCTCCTCAGGCTCCGCGGTCACGTCTATGCTCCTCGCCTTAATCAGGTGCACAAAGTGGCCATTCTTTTTGAGGTATGCCCTCAGGTTCTTGAGCAGTATCTCAGTCTGCTCCGCCTGGGCTATGTCCTGGTACACCAGGTCCACCTTCTCCAGCAGGTAGCAGTAGCTCTCGGGTTTTGCGGCGTTCGCGAGTATGGGGATGAGGTTCTCCCTGGCTTCAGCCACGCGCAGCAGCGACTGCATTGCGCGGGGCGAGAGCTCCACGCAGTAGACTACTCCCTCCCTCGCGATGTCGCTCACGTGCGAGGCCGTCGTGCCCTGGGCGGCGCCCAGGTAGAGCACCCTTGTGCTCCTGCTCAGGGGCAGCTGCTTCAGCCCCAGCATAATCGCCGCCGCCAGCTTGCTCCTGTAGGGGTTCCACAGGCGGTACTCCCTGCCCTCACGCCTGACCAGCTTCTCACCGTAGACCCTTACGCCGGGGGTGAGGTTCAGCGTGGCTATCTCCGAGTCAATCCTGTAAACCCCCTCGAAGAGCTCCTCAATCATCGCCTCCGCCTCCTGCGCTTCCCTCGCCTCGGGCGCATCCGCCTTATCTCCTCCACCCTCGCCTCAAACCTCCGCCGGAGCTCCTCCCCGGTGAACTCCCCGCCGAAGGCGTCCAGGCGCGCGGCTATTGCCAGCTTCGCCGCAAGCGCTCTTGCAATTTTGCCCCGCTGCCATTTGGGCGCCGCCTTGATGGCGGGGTACTGGAATATCACCCCGTGCTTTGGTGGCCTGCCCCTTCCCCGAAGGTGGCGGAAGAGCGCCTTCTCCGCGCCCAGCACCTGAATCCTGCTGCCCGGCATGGAGGCGAGCCTCTCCACGCCCCCCGCGAGGGCTATGAGCTTTGCCCCGACGGTGGTGCCCACCAGGTGGGTGACGTTGGGGGCAAGGCTCTGCATGAGGTGCTCCAGGTAGCGCTGCAGCTCCTCCCTGAGCTCGTAGAGCCTGCACAGCTCGCCCGCGAAGCTCCTCAGCATGGCAATGTCCTCGTCGGTGAGCTCCGCTCCGGAGGAGCGCCTGGCGAGCTCCTCAAGGCCGGGCAGAGCCTCACGCCTGCCGTGGCGGTGCACAAGCTCCGCGAGCTTTTCGCCCTCCAGCTCAACCTCCGGGAAGTGGATGAGGTACCACTCCCTGAGCCTGGAGGAGAGCACATTCAGCGCCTCCTCCAGCTCCTCCAGCGCCAGCACCGCCTGCTTTATGAGCAGGTCCCTCCTCTCCAGGGAGCGCCTGAGCGCTGCCCTTGCCACCTGGAGGGCGACCCTGCGCAGGCGCCGGCGATACTCCTCCCTGCTCACCCCCACCCGCTCCAGGAGCGCCTCCAGGTTGCTCCTCAGGAACTCGCCCCCCGGGGATGGAAACCCGTCCACGGGCTCAAATCTCGCCCCCGGAAACTTCTCCCTCAGCTTCCTCTCCTCGGGTGTGAGCTCCCCGGAGGTGAGCTTCTCCGCCGCCTCGCCCTCGTCGAAGGGCTCAAAGGCCAGAAGCTCCCCCTCCTCTGAGAAGAGGAACACCCCCAGCACA
>JAADFX010000009.1 GCA_013152685.1 Methanobacteriota archaeon
TCTGCAGAAGGTGGTAGACAGCGAAAATTGCCCTAGCATAAGGGTTTCTCCCTGTTAGTCACACAGCCTGCCCGCGATGGCCCAGTCCTCCCTCTCCACATCCTCAAAGATTATGTGCACGTGCTCCGGCTCAGTGCCGGCTATCTCAACCATTGCGCGCGTAATAGCCTCCGCAAGCTTCGCCTTCTGCTCCTTCGTCCTGCCCTTCCACATGGTTACCCTGACCACGGGCATGTGGCACACCTCCTATCTAGTGTAACGAAACACCCCAATAAAATAATAGAGTTATTTTCAGGGCAGCTTAAAAATTCTATCACATCGTAATCTCAATCTCCAGCTTCTCCGCAATCTCCTTGTAGCGGTTGCGTATCGTAACTTCTGTAACGCCAGCCACCTCGCTTATCTCCTGCTGCGTCCTGCGCTCCCCCACTAGCACACTCGCGATGTAGATGGCAGCAGCGCTCACGCCGGTTGGACCTCTACCGGAGGTAAGCTGCAGGTTCATGGCTTTGTTAAGAATGTCCATCGCCTTCATCTGCACCTCCCGCGACAGCCCCAGGGATGAGCAGAAGCGGGGGATGTAGTCCAGGGGCGTTGTGGGCGAGAGGTTTATGCCCAGCTCGCGGAGGATGAAGCGGTAGATGCGCCCTATCTCCTTGCGGTCCATCATGCTCGCCTCGGCTATCTCATCCAGGGTGCGCGGCACTGAGCAGCGCCTGCAGGCGATGTAGAGGCAGGCAGCGACAACACCCTCGATGCTGCGCCCGCGTATCAAGCCCTTGTCCACCGCCTTGCGGTAGACCACGGCTGCGGCTTCGCGCACATTCTTGGGCAGGTCCAGCTTCGACGCAATTTTGTTCAGCTCGGTCAGGGCGATGGTGAGGTTGCGCTCCTTGGCGTTGCTCACCCTTATGCGCTGCTGCCACTTGCGCATGCGGTAGAGCTGGGCGCGCTGCTGTGAGGGTATGTCTCTGCCAGAGGAATCCTTGTTGCGCCAGTCTATCGTGGTGCTGAGCCCCATGTCGTGGATCAGGTAGGTCATGGGCGCACCCGTGCGGGAGCGCTTCTCGGCCTGCTCGTTGTCAAAGGCGCGCCATTCCGGGCCCTCGTCCACAAGATCTTCATCCACCACAAGGCCGCACTGGTTGCATATCACCTCGGCTCTCTCGTAGTCGTGGTACAGGTCGGTGCTTCCACACTCCGGGCACTTCACAACGTACTCGTCTGTGCCTATCTCATTCACCACCCTTCGGGCTCATGTAAAAACAGCCTGACATAGCCGGCGAATCTAACATGCAACCTAAATTCCTGAAATTCCCGAGGTAAATAAATATAGATTACCTTGTTAACGAGCGCTCAGAGGTCAACCTTCTCCGGGAGGTTTGCAAATGCGTATCAGGAGGTTACCAAAAAAGATATATATCATGAAAAATCATGAACATTATGCGAGAGGTGCTTGCAAATGGATGAGGAAATCCCGGTGGATGTTGGGTTGATCTACGAGGGCGAGAGGATAAGGAAGTCCAGCATGTATGTTGACCTCGCGGGGCCGAAGAGCAAGGGAGCGGAGCTCCTCAGGGTTGTGCCCCCCGAGGAGGTGGAGGACGGGAAGGTCGAGGTTATCGGGCCGGATGTGGACCAGATGGAGGAGGGCGGACGTTACCCTCTGGGGATATACATAAAGGTCGCCGGTGAGAAGCTGGAGGAGGACCTGGAGGGCGTCTTTGAGCGCAAGCTCCACTACTTCTGCAACTATGTTCAGGGTTTCATGCACCTCAACTCCAGGGACATAATCTGGTGCAGGATTAGCAAGGACGCCGCCAAGAAGGGGCTGAAGCTATACCACATAGGCAAGGCGCTGGTGAAGCTCTACAAGACCGAGTTCGACGTTATAGAGAAGATTCAAGTCACCTTCTACACCGACGAGAAGGCCGTGGATGAGCACATAGCCAGAGCCAGGAAGGTCTACGAGAAGCGCGACGCCAGGGCGGCGGCGCTGAAGGATGAGGACGTGGACGTCTTCTACAGCTGCCTGCTCTGCCAGAGCTTCGCCCCGACGCACGTGTGCGCGATAACGCCCAGCAGGAGCGGTGGCTGCGGCGCGGTGACCTGGTTCGAGGGAAGGGCCGCGGTGAAGGTTGACCCCAGCGGGCCCATACAGGAGATTCCCAAGGGCGAGGTTATAGACCCCGTCAAGGGCGAGTTCTCGGGAATAAACGAGTACGTGAGGGAGAAGAGCAACGGCTCAATTGAGCGCGTTTACCTGCACAGCATCTTCGACTACCCCCACACCTCCTGCGGCTGCTTTGAGGCGATAGCCTTCTACATACCCGAGGTGGACGGCATTGGCATAGTGCACCGCGACTTCCACGGCGTAACGCCCTTCGGAATACCCTTCTCCACCATGGCGGGGCAGGTGGGTGGAGGTGTGCAGAGCCAGGGCTTCCTGGGGATAAGCATAGCCTACCTGCGCTCCCCTAAGTTCCTCCAGGCGGACGGCGGGTGGCAGAGAATAGTCTGGATGCCCTCCCAGCTCAAGGAGCGCGTTCGCGACGCCATACCCCAGGAGATGTACGACAAGATAGCCACCGAGAGTGATGCCCAGGACCTGGAGTCGCTCAAGGAGTGGCTGAAGCAGAAGGGGCACCCCGTTGTGGAGCGCCTCGCCGAGGAGGAGAAGGCTGAGGAAGAAGCGGAGGAGGAGTCCCAGCCCGTGGCGACGGTGCCCGAGCTCACCCTCCCGGCGCAGGGCGTGCCCGTGGCTGGAGCACCGGCTGAGTTCACCATCATCTTCAAGAACGCCAAGATATACGCAGAAAAGGTAATAATAAGGAGAAAGTGATGATAATCGCAGTCTCCGGAAAGGGAGGAACCGGCAAGACGGTAATAGCCAGCCTGCTGGTGCGCTCCCTGGCAGAGCGCAACGCCTATGACATCCTGGCGATAGACAGCGACCCCGACTCCAACCTGCCTGACGCACTCGGCGTCGAGGTGGAGCGCACCATAGGTGATATACGCGAGGAGCTCCTGGAGAAGCGCGACTCGCTTCCGCCTGGGGTCAGCTGGCGCTCCCAGCTGGAGTACGAGGTGATGCGCGCCCTGGTGGAGACGGAGAGCTTCGACCTGCTCAGCATGGGGCGCCCGGAAGGTCCGGGATGCTACTGCGCCGCCAACCACGTGCTGCGCGAGATAATAGACACCATGGCGGGGAACTACGACTACGTGATTATAGACACGGAGGCCGGCCTTGAGCACCTCTCCAGGCGGACTACCCAGAACGTGGACGTTATGCTGGTGGTGACCGACACCTCGAAGCGCGGAATAACCACGGCGGCGCGCATAAAGGAGCTGGCGGAGGAGCTGAACATAAAGTTCGACAGCATATACGTGGTGATAAACCGCGCAACCGCCGGGACGGAGGAGAAACTGCAGGAGTACGCAGGTGAGGTTGGCCTTGAGGTTATAGGCACTGTACCCGAGGATGAGAATGTGCGCATGTATGACCACGAGGGAAGGCCGCTGATGGAGCTGCCAGGAGACACGCCCGCGCTCAGGGCGGTGCGCGGGATAGCAGAAAAGATAGTGAGGTAGGAGCATGAAGAAGCTCGACCTGGAGGAGATACTCAGAAGCCTTGTGGATGTGGAGGACCTGGAGCTTGAGAATGTGGAGATTGACGCTGAGGAGCTCATAGTAAAGGTAAAGCAGGCGATGCTCCCGCTGGTGCTGCCCCAGGCGCAGGTCCCCGGGGCGGCGGAAAAGGAGGCACTGCCGGAGGTGGTCTTCGAGAAGCCCGTTGGAGAGTACCGCGGCTACATTGAGGAGGTAACCCTGGGCGCCACGCGGAGCGAGGGTGGCACAAGGGGCAAGGTGATTAAAATAGGAGGTCAGCGCACCCTGTACCACTTCGAGGGCGGATGGGTGAACAGACCTGTGGTGAGCTTCGATGTCTTCGACATTCCGCAGCCCCAGTTTCCAAAGGCGCTTCGCGAGGCCTGGGGCGAGGTGTGGGATTCCCCAGCGGAGTGGGCGCGGGAGGCTGTCAGGAGAGGCGCCGACCTGGTGACGATTCACCTGGTGTCAACCGACCCCAAGGTCAAAGATACACCCGTGGGCGAGGCGGCGAAGACGGTGGAGGAGGTTCTCCAGGCTGTGGACGTGCCCCTGGTGGTGGGCGGCTCCGGCAACCCCGAGAAGGACCCTGTGCTCTTCGAGAAGGTGGCAGAGGTGGCGGAGAATGAGCGCTGCCTGCTTGCGAGCGCCAACCTTGACCTGGACCACGAGCGCATTGTGAAGGCGGCCGTGAAGCACAACCACAACGTGCTCAGCTGGGTTTCCCTGGACATAAACGACCAGAAGATGCTCAACAGGCTGCTGCTGGAAGAGGGGCTGCCCCGGGACAGGATGGTGCAGGACCCCACCACAGCCGCTCTGGGCTACGGCCTCGAGTACACCTACACCATGATAGAGCGGATTAAGCTCAATGCGCTCAAGGGTGAGAAGGAGCTCGCCTTTCCCGTGAGCTGCGGCGTCACCAACGCCTGGGCTGCGCGGGAGGCGTGGATGAACGTCGCCGAGTGGGGCCCGCGCGAGTACCGCGGTCCCCTCTGGGAGACCATAAACGCGCTTGCGGTGATGCTCTCTGGCGCTGACATAATGATGATGCTCCACCCCAGCGCTGTGCAGGCAATAAGGAGCATAATCGACTCCATCTTCGGCGACTACCAGGGAGTGGAGATAAGGTACGAGGACTGGCTGAAGGTCTAGGAGATGACGAAGCTCTCGCCCATCGAGGTTCACAGGCTGCTGCCCCGCACAAACTGCAAAAAGTGCGGCTCCGCGAGCTGCATGGCCTTCGCGGTGAAGCTGGTGGGCGGCAAGGCGGCGCTGGAGGAGTGCCCCGAGATAAACGATGCCCGCTACCTGCGCCAGAAGCTGGCGCTGAAGGAGCTGCTGAGCAAGGCGCTTGCGGCAACGCCCACGAAGTTCGTCATCCACGAGGACAAGTGCACAGGCTGCGGTAACTGCGTGGACGCTTGTCCAGCTAACGTGGCCATAAGCCTGGAGGTGAGCGGCGGCAAGGGAAGCTCCAGCAGGGACCTGGTGCTGAGCATTGAGGACGGAGTAGTGAAGGTGCTCAACGTCAAGGCGTGCAGGCGCTTTGAGGAGCAGGGCAACGAGTCGCGCCCGTGCAGCGTGTGTGTTGACTCCTGCCCGTACAGGGCGATTGAGTTTATGTAAACTTGAAGAGGGATGAAGCATGGCGAAGGTGTCCCCGCTTGAGATATACAAATACTTACCCGGTCTGAACTGCAAGGAGTGCGGTAGCGACAGCTGTATGGCCTTTGCGAGCGCGCTGATAGAGCGCAGCAAGAGCTACGAGGACTGCCCGCCACTGGTGAAGGATGAGAAGTATAGGGATAAGCTGGAGAAGCTCATAGAGCTCGTCACCCCTCCGGTGAGGGAGATTGTGATAGGCACCGGGGAGCGCGCATGTACAATAGGCGGCGAGGAGGTGATGTACCGCCACGAGCTCACCTTCTTCAACCCGACGGCTCTCTTTATAGACGTGAGCGACGACCTGCCCGCGGACGAGCTGGCGGAGCGCGTGGCCAGGATAAGCAGGTTTGAGATTGAGCGCGTGGGGCAGAAGCTGCGCCTGGACGGAATTGCCATACGCGCAAAGAGCGGCGACCCGGCCAAGTTCGGCGAGGCCGTGGTAACTGCGGTGGAGAATTCAGACATGCCCCTGATGCTGTGCTCCTTCGACCCAGAGCACCTGGAGGTGGGGCTGGAGATAGCCATAGAGCGGCGCCCGCTTATCTATGCTGCGACGAAGGAGAATGTGGACGCCGTGGCGGAGCTGGCGCTCAGGCACAGCTCACCGGTGGTTGCCCACTCTCCGGGCGATGTTCAGGGCCTGCTGGAGCTGGTGGCAAAGCTGCGCAGCAGGGGCGTGGAGGACATTGTGCTTGACGTGGGCACCTATCCCCTGGGCAAAAAGTTCGGCGAGTGTCTGGAGAACATGGTGATGCTGAGGAGGCTCGCCATAGAGAGGGGAGAGAAGCTGGCGGGCTATCCCAGAATGGGCGTGCCCCTCGTGGCCTGGTTCAACGGCGATGAGCCCGTCAAGGCTGCGATGCAGGAGTGCGTTATTGCAAGCGCCCAGCTGCTTCGCTACGCTGACCTTCTGGTGCTGCACTCCATGGACATGTTCTCACTGCTCCCGCTGCTCACCCTGAGGCAGAACATCTACACAGACCCGAGGGTGCCCATCCAGGTGGACGCCAAGCTGTACGAGATAGGCAAGCCGGACGAGAACTCGCCGGTGCTGCTCACCACCAACTTTGCGCTCACCTACTACACCGTGGCCTCTGACATAGAGGCGGGTAAGGTGGACTGCTACCTCCTGGTGGTGGACACAGAGGGTTTGGCAGTTGAACCTGCGATGGCTGGGGCAAAGCTCACCGGCGGCCTGGTGAAGGAGGCGATTGAGGAGAGCGGTCTTGCGAAGAAGGTGAAGCACCGCAAGCTGATAATCCCGGGCATGGCAGCCCGCATCAGCGGCGAAATCGAGGACCTCACTGGCTGGGAGGTGCTCGTTGGACCACTGGACTCCTCGCGAATCCCCGCCTTTATAGAGCAGAAGTGGAAGTCCAACGGGAAGGGCTAGCCTTCCCGTTTAAATATTTTAAGGCGGCGGGGAGGATATTCCCTCAGAAAAAATATCTGCAGGAAAATTATGAAACTGGAGGGATAAAACCGGGGCTATGAACCTAAAAGATAGAATCACCGTGGTAAGGGGTGACATTACCGAGGTGGAGGCCGAGGCGATAGTAAACCCCTCCAACAGCTATGGTGTAATGGGAGGCGGGGTTGCGCTGGCAATTAAGCGTAGGGGCGGCGAGGAGATAGAGCGCGAGGCAATGGCGAAGGCGCCCATAGACGTGGGCAGGGCTGTGGTTACGACGGCGGGCAGGCTCAAGGCGAGGGCGGTTATCCATGCGAGCACAATGCAGAGGCCGGCGCAGAGGATAGGCGTGGAAGAGGTGCGCCTGGCAACGCGCGCTGCGCTGCGGGAAGCTTCAAAGCACGGATTCAGGAGCATTGCCTTTCCCGGAATGGGCACCGGCGTCGGGGGCGTGCCTGTGGAGGAGGCTGCCAAAGCCATGCTCGAGGAGATTCTCCACCACCTCTCGCAGGAGGCGCTCCCGGAGAGGGTTATCCTCGTCGCCTTCGACGAAGAGCTCTTCTCCGCTTTTAAGCGGGCGCTCGAAGAGGCAGGGGATTGACAACGTTACCTTTCGTACTCATTATAATATTTTGAACACGTGGTGAAAATGGCGGAGGCTGTAACTACGCGACTGCCAAGGGAGCTCCTCAGGGAGATAGAGAGGCTGGCAAAGCGCGAGCGCATCGACCGCTCGGCGGAGATGCGCCAGCTTATTGAGCTCGGGCTGTTTGAAAAGAAGAAAAAGCTGCTGCTGGAGGACTACCGCTCGGGTAAAATCTCCCTGCCGGAGTTTGCCAGGGAGCTTAAAATAACCCTCTGGGAGGCGGTTGAGATTCTCAAAAAGGAGCGCGTCCTGGCGCAGTACGACATCTCAGACTTCCGCCGTGACCTCGAGGCGCTTGGAATATGAAGGTTGTTTCGAATTCCGTGGCGCTGATATACCTCTTCAAAATCAGGGAGGTGGCGCTGCTCAAAAGGGTCTTCGAGTGCATTAAAATCCCGCCCACGGTTTACAGGGAGGTGGTCGAGAAAGGCATGGAGAAGGGGTACACGGATGCCTGGAGAATCAGGGAGGAGGTGAGCGAACTCATAGAGGTTGTACCCCTGGATGAAGAGGCGGAGGACATGGCATCAAAGCTTGAGAGGAGCGGGCTTGAAAGGGGAGAGGCAGAAACCATAGCTCTGGCGAGGCACCTCAACCTGCCCGCGCTGCTGGATGAAAAGAAGGCGCGCAGCGCCGCAGAAGCGAACGGTGTGGCGTACTTCGGAACTCTCTCGATTCTGCTGCTTTCGGTTAAGGAGGTCGTGCTCAGTGCAAAAGAGGCGAGGGCGATGGTCAAAAAGCTCGTCAGCGCAGGCTTCTGGCTCTCACCCGAGGTGCTGAGCGAGTTCTACTCCAGGCTTGAGGACCTCACTCCCTGAAGTCCACGCCACCCCTGCAAACGCCCCCCACGTTGAGGGGGTACTCCCGGCACACCTCCGGCTTTGTCTCGTGAATTGCACAGGCGTAGGCGCCTTCTGCTTCTCTCAGGAAGATGCACCTCCCCTGCCCGTCTCCTATCTCCAGGGTGCCGTCGGTTATGAGCTCGCCGTCTTTCTCCTCTATCCGTAGGCGGCGGAGCACCTCCTCCCTGCCCTCGCGGATCCACCTCTCCACATCGCCGGGAGAAGCCTGGATTCTGCTCCCCAGGGTGAGGCAGCACTCGCCGCAGCGCCTGCACTTATCAGCTTCTGCGCTTCTGCTGCCGAGCCTGAAGAACCTCCCGGCAATCACCAGACCTGCGACCTCAACCTCGCTTAGCTCATCGCCTTCTCCCACCTCTTCCTGAGGCGGCGGCAGGACGTACTTCAGAGTCCTGCCCCTGTAGGAGTAGAGGATGTCCTCCAAGCTTCGCCACCTTCCAAAAGCCCGGAAAATATTTTATCCCCGCCGCCTAAGTACTTTTTGATGGTGGCCACCTGCGACTACGTGCCCACGAGCGAGGCTCGTGCAAGGGAGATGCTCTCCCTAGCGGGCGTTAAGGAGGGCGAGGTGGTGTACGACCTGGGCTGCGGCACGGGAGAGATACTTATCGTCGCCGCGGAGGAGTTCGGGGCGAGGTGCTTCGGCATAGAGGTGAACTCCAGGCTAGTGGCTTGGGCGAGGGAGGAGGTGGAGAGGCGCGGCCTGGAGGACAGGGTGAGGATACTTCACGGCAACATCTTCGACCCCCGCTTCTGGCTCCACCTGGGGGGAGACCCAGATATTGCCGTAGCCAACGCCGACGTGGTTACCTGCTACCTCACGCTGTGGGTGCAGGAGGAGCTCAGGCCGCTGATTGAGAGGGAGCTTGCGCAGGGCGCCCGCGTGGTCTCCAGGGAGTTCAGGCTCGCCAGCTGGAAGCCAGTGAAGGTGAAGCGCGGGATATACCTCTTTGAGAAGGGGAGGAGCTTCTGAGGCTTCGCAGATGTTAGGGTGCGGTGTTACTCCTGTGGTCCAATGGAGGCGGAAGCTGCGCGCAGGATAATCGCAAGACTGCTTGAAGCTAAGCCTTCAAGGCAGGAGGTGCAGCGCATCAAGGCACAGGTGGCGAGGGAGCTCAGGCTGAGGAGGCTGCCCTCCAACGCAGAGATTCTTAGCTATGCGAGCGAGGCTGAGAAGAAGGCTCTCCTCCCCCTGCTGAAGCGCAAGCCGGTGCGCACCCTCTCCGGCATTGCCACAGTGGCTGTGATGGCGAAGCCGGCACCCTGCCCCGGGGAGTGCATCTACTGCCCCCGCGGAGAGGACGCGCCCCAGAGCTACACCGGCCATGAGCCGGCTGCGCTCCGCGCTAAGGCGAGCAACTACGACGCCTTCACCCAGGTGTACTCCCGCCTGGAGCAGCTCTCCGCCATAGGGCACAGCGTGGCAAAGGTGGAGCTTATAGTCATGGGGGGGACCTTCCTTGCCCTGCCCCGGGAGTACAGGCAGGAGTTTGTTAAAGACTGCCTCGACGCCATGAACAGCTTTCCAGGCGAGCGCGTGAGGAGCGCCAGCTTTGAGGAGGCTGCACTCAGGAATGAGACCGCCCTGGTGAGGAATGTGGGAATAACCTTCGAGACGCGCCCCGACTTCTGCAGGGAGGAGCACGTGGATGAGATGCTCAGCCTGGGGGTTACCAGGGTTGAGCTTGGCGTTCAGACGCTGAGCGAAGAGGTCTACCGCAGGGTGAGGCGCGGACACAGCGTTGGCGACGTGGTTGAGGCCACGCGCGTGCTTAAAGATGCCGGCATCAAGGTGGGCTACCACATGATGCCGGGGCTGTTCTCCAGCTTCGAGGAAGACCTGGAGATGTTCCGCGAGCTCTTCGCGAACCCGGGCTTTAGACCGGATACGCTGAAGATATACCCCACCCTGGTGGTGGCCGGCACTGAGCTTTACGAGATGTGGAGGCGCGGCGAGTTTGAGCCCTAC
>JAADFX010000010.1:0-36111 GCA_013152685.1 Methanobacteriota archaeon
TTGCGATGACGAACTGCACCCACAGGGAGTAGGGCAGCCTGTCCACGGGTAAGCCAACGAGGTCGCCGTAGAGCAGCAACAGCAGCACAAAGCCGGAGCTGAACCCGGCTATCACCCTGCGCCTCAGCTCGGCGATGTACCTCTCTCTTGCCTCCCTCTCGGCGTCCTGCTCCTCCTCCTCGGCGACGCCGATGTAGGTGTAGCCCGTCTTCTCTATAGCCTGCCTGATGTCCTCAAGGCTCACCATGCCCGGGTCGTAAACCACCCGTGCGCTCTCTGTTCCCAGGTTTACGCTGACCTCCTGCACTCCTTCCAGGCCCTTTAGCGCCTTCTCTATGGTTGCCACGCACATGGCGCAGGTCATTCCCGTTATCCTGAGACTAGCCTCTTTAGCAGCCATCCTTTATCCTCCACTTTCCCCGGCGCAGTGCGCTCTCAATCTCCCACACCTGCATCCGTGTGAGCCCGTACTTCCTTATTATCTCCTCTTCCTGCACAACGCCGGTAATCAGCTCCACCAGGTCGCGCAGCTTCAGCGTCACCTTCATGGATAGAGTGTCTGCGTCCTTCATAAATAAACCTTTTTGTTTTCAAAAAGGCAACACCCATTCCAATTTATTATTCATATGGAACAGCCCTGCCAACTATCCACAAAATAAAGATTCGGGATTGGTAGCCTTTTCATAATGAAGTACGAGATTACCGAGGTGAAGCTTCCGGGCACGGGCGGTGGTGTTATGGCAGAGCCGAGCGATGAGGAGATAAGGGAGCTGCTCAGGAGCGCCAGGACGATTGCGGTGGTGGGCTTCTCCACCAACCCAGCTAAGGATGCCCACAGGGTGCCAAAGAGGCTCATGGAGCTGGGCTACCGCGTCATACCCATCAACCCCTTCGCTGAGGAGATTCTGGGTGAGCGGAGCTACCCCTCCCTTCTGGACGTGCCCAGAGACATCAAGGTGGACATAGTGAATGTTTTCCGCCCCGCCGAGGAGGTGCCCGAGATAGTGGAGCAGGCAATCCAGATTGGAGCCAGGGCGCTGTGGCTGCAGCTGGGGATAACCCACGAGGAGGCGGCCGAGCGAGCCCGGAGAGCCGGGCTCACGGTGGTCCAGAACAGGTGCATCAAGGTGGAGCACCGGCGCCTGCTGGGGGAATAAGTATTTAATCAGCGCGGGAGAAAATTTCAGCAATGCGTGAGAAGAGTCGGAGGCTCTCGGGAAGGCGCATAGCGCTCTGCGTCACCGGAAGCGCTGCTGCAATCGAGGCGCCCAAGCTTGCGAGGGAGCTCCGCAGGCACGGCGCCAGGGTCAGGGCGTACATGAGCGAGGGGGCGACGGAGGTTCTCCACCCCAATGCGATGGAGTTTGCCACGGGTGAGAAGCCCGTGACAGGAATCACCGGCGCCCTGGAGCACCTGGAGGAGTACGACCTGGTGCTCGTGGCACCTGCCTCGGCGAACACCATCGGCAAGCTCGCCCACGGCATAGCGGATACCCCGCCGGCGCTGCTCTTCCTGGCTTCCGAGGCCAAGCTCATTGTGGCGCCTGCAATGCACCTCTCAATGCACCGCAAGCAGGTGGTGGTGGAGAACCTGGAGAAGCTCAGGGAGATGGGGGCTCTGGTTGTGGAGCCGGTAATCGCCGAGGGTGCGGCGAAGCTCGCGCCCGTGGAGGAGATTGCCGAGCACGCGATCCGCGCGCTGGGCGGCGGGGAGCTGGCCGGGAAGAGGGTGGTTATAACCGCGGGCGCCACCGAGGAGGCGATAGATGCGGTCCGCGTCATAACCAACAGGAGCTCCGGCAGGATGGGTCTTGCGCTGGCGAAGGAGGCCTTCTACCGCGGCGCTGAGGTCACCCTTATTGCGGGCAGGATGGGCGTTTCTCCCCCCGGCTACCTGCGCACAGTTAGAGCGCTTACCATTGAGGAGATGCGCAGGGCCGTGGAGAGGCACTCTGAGGGGGCGGATGTGTTTATCTCCGCCGCCGCGGTGGGCGACTTCGTGGTGGAGCCTAAGGTGGAGGGCAAGCTGGACTCCTCGCGGGAGGTTACTCTCACCCTGAAGCCGGCGCCCAAGGTGCTCGCCGCGAGCAGGGGGGCAAGCTTCAGGGCCGCCTTCAAGGCGGTGCACGGCGCCAGCGGGGAGGAGCTCGTTGAAGCGGCTAAGGCGCTGATGGAGGGGGAAGGCCTTGACCTGGTGGTGGCCAACGACGTTTCCCGGGGGGTGTTCGGCTCTGAGGAGAATGAGGTGGTGCTCGTGACCCGCGACGGGGCGCTTTCCCTGCCCAGGATGCCCAAGAGCGAGGTTGCGAGGCACATCTTCGACCTGGTGGTAAAGAGGCTCTGAGATGCGTGCTGGAGCTTTTGTTCCGGGGCACATTACCGGCTTCTTTGAGGTGTTTTTAACCGGAGACGCGCTGACCTCTGGCTCCAGGGGCGCGGGCGTGGTGCTCAGCGAGGGCGTTGTGACCCGGGTGGAGGTGAGGCGCGCCTCTGAGCCCAGCATAGAGGTGGAGCTCAACGGCGAAGCTTGCGAGTGCGAGGTGAGTGAGCGCGTTGCCACGGCTCTGCTGCGCAGTTGCGGCTCGGGGTATGCGCTGAAAATCTCCCACACCACCCCTCTGCCCGTGATGCAGGGCTTCGGCACCTCCGCCGCCGGTGCTCTTGGCACAGCGATTGCCCTGAATGAAGCTTTAGGCTTGAGGATGAGCGCCCTGGAGCTTGCCAGGATAGCGCACTGCGCCGAGGTGGAGTGCCGCACCGGCTTGGGGGATGTGGTTGCCCAGCTCAGCGGCGGGCTGGTGGTGCGCACCCGTGCCGGAGCCCCCGGTGTGGGGGAGGTGAGGAAGTTCTACTCCAGCGCGGGGCTGGTGGTCTTCCTTGTGGGCAGGGGTTTGAAGACCAGGGAGGTGCTCTCCTCTCCGGGGGTGCTGGAGAGGATAAACCGCATTGCGCGGGGTTGCCTCGAGGAGCTGCTCAGGGCTCCCTGTGCTGAGCGCTTTATGAGCCTTTCAAAAAAATTCGCCCTGAAGAGCGGGCTTGCGAGGGGAAAGGTCAGGGAGGCGATTTATGAGCTGGAGGAGCACGGGATTGAGGCGAGCATGGCGATGCTGGGCGAGGCTGTATTTGCGCTTTCTGAAAAACCTGATGAGCTTGTTAACCTTCTGGATTTTCCCAGTATAATCGCGAGAGTTGACAACTGCGGGGCGAGACTGCTATGACTCTGCTGCAGAGCATCAGGAACACCTTTCTGACGGGCCTCCTCCTGTTTATTCCGCTGGTGGCCACTGTGTACGTGCTCTGGTTCGGCTTCGACTTCCTGGACGGGCTTCTGAGGCCTCTCCTGAAGCGGGTGCTCGGCGTCTATATCCCCGGCTTCGGCGTCGTGGCGACGCTGCTGCTCATCTTCGCCCTGGGCGCCCTCGCCAGGCTGGCGCTGGGGAAGAGGATAGTCGGCGCCCTGGAGCAGGCGATAATGCGCATCCCCCTGGTGAAGACCGTCTACGCCACTGTGAAGCACGCCAGTGAGGCGCTGATAGACAACAGGGCGAGCGGCTTCAAGGGCGTGGTGCTGGTGCAGTACCCCAGGCGCGGATGCTACGTTATCGGCTTCACCACCGGCGCCAACATCACTGAAGCAAGGGAGAGAACCGGGAAGGAGCTGGTGAACGTCTTCGTGCCAACTGCGCCAAATCCCACCTCGGGGATGGTGATAATGGTGCCCGAGGACGAGGTTATCCCGCTGGAGATGAGCGTGGAGGACGGGCTCAAGCTGATAGTCTCGGGAGGTTTTGCCAGGAGATGATTCCCCGCGACCACCCGCGGTACCACTCGCTCATGCAGCGGGAGAAGCTTGCCCGCGGCTACGAGCAGGGGGTGGTGGTGCTTGAGGGGCTTATCGCCCACGGCAGGGGTGAGGCCTTCGACTACCTCCTGGGTGAGACCACCATTGAGCCCGCGAGGCGCGCAATTAGAGCGGCTGCGGCGTCGCTTCTGCTCGCCTCCTCGCCGGTTATATCTGTGAACGGCAACACCGCCGCGCTCTGTGCGAAGGAGCTGGTGCGGCTCGCTAAGGAGGCGGGGGCGAAGCTGGAGGTGAACCTCTTCTACCGCTCCACGGAGAGGGCGAGGAGAATCGCGGAGCTGCTGCGCAGAGCGGGTGCGGAGGAGGTGCTGGGGGTTGAGCCCGAGGCTGAGATTCCCTCGCTGAGCAGCCAGCGCAGGCTGGTGGCGAGGCAGGGGATATACTCGGCTGACGTGGTGCTCCTCGCCATAGAGGATGGGGACAGAACAGAGGCTCTGGTGGATATGGGGAAGAGGGTTATTGCGATAGACCTGAACCCCCTCTCGCGCACCGCAAGGCGTGCGAGCATAACAATTGTGGACGAGGTCACGCGCGCCCTGCCGCTGCTCACGCGGGAGCTGGCTCGGCTCAGAGGTCTTGGCAGACCTGAGCTCAAAAGGCGGGCAAGCTTCGACAACTCCGCGAACCTCAGGGAGGTGCTGAGTTACATCGCGAGGCGCCTGGAGGAATTCCGGCCGGAGGATTTTTAAACGTTACCTATCTCGCAGAGAAAAAATGGACGAGCTCCTCACGCTGGCGAAGAGAGGCGAGGGAGGTAACGTAGAGTTCAAGGAGTACCTCTCGCGAAGGGTGCACCTCTCTCGTGAGAGAAGGCAGAGCCTGGCTTCGCAGCTCAAGTACAGGGCCAACAACGGCTCGGGCAGGGCGGTCTATCTCCTCGGGGTGAGCGACTCCGGCGAGGTGGTCGGGCTTGAGAGGGAGAGGCTGGAGGAGAGCCTTGAGGTGCTCGCAGAGATTGCCCGCGACGTGGGCTTTGCCATTACTGAGGAGAAGGTCTACAGCATAGACTCGCGCTGCGCAGCCCTTGTGGTGCTGGAGCGCTCTCGCCTTGAGAAGGAGCACCTGCTCATCGCCACCGCGGGGCACGTGGACCACGGCAAGAGCACGCTGGTGGGCGCCCTCGTGTCGGGGGAGCTGGACGACGGCTCGGGCAGGACGAGGCGCTACCTGGATACGCAGAAGCACGAGATTGAGCGCGGACTGAGCGCAGACCTTAGCTACGCGGTCTATGGGTTTACCAGCTCTGGCGAGGCGATCCGCCTGCGCAATCCCCTGAGCAGGGAGGAGCGCGCGGGTGTGGTTGCAAGGGCGGCGAAGCTGGTGAGCTTTGTTGACACTGTAGGGCACGAGCCCTGGCTGCGCACAACCATAAGGGGAATAGTGGGCCAGAAGCTGGACTACGGTCTGCTGACCATTGCCGGCGATGACGGCATAACCCACATTACCAAGGAGCACCTGGGGATTATGCTGGCGATGGACCTTCCGGTTATAATAGCCATAACCAAGGCTGACAGGGCGAGGGACCTGGGGGAGCTCCAGGGTGAGATAGCCCGTCTTCTGACACTGGTGGGCAGGGTCCCCAAGTTCATATCCTCCCCCAGAGACATAGCGGAGCTGGGAAACTTCTGGGAGAGCGGGGTGCTTGTCCCGGTTGTGGTGACCTCTGCAAAGACCGGTGAGGGGCTGGAGATTCTGGACAGGCTGTTCTACTACCTGCCCAAGCGCGTATCCCGGCCCGAGCGGGAGGCGGAGTTCATGATGTACATAGACAAGATATACAGCGTTCCCGGCGCCGGCACGGTGGTGAGCGGCAGCGTGAAGCGGGGGAGTGTAAAAAGGGGGCAGGAGCTGTTTTTGGGTCCGGATGAGAAGGGCGCCTGGCACAGGGTGAGGGGCGCCTCCATAGAGGTCCACCACCTGAGCGTTGAGAGCGCAGAGGTGGGGGAGGTGGTGGGGATAGCGATAAAGGGCGCAAAGATAAAGCCCAGGCGCGGAATGGTGCTGACCTCCAGGGAGAAGCTGCAGGCGGTGAGGAGCTTCCTCGCAGACGTTGTCGTGCTGAACCACCCGACGCGGATTGCACGCGGTTATGAGCCGGTGATTCACCTGGAGACAATCTCTGAAGCTGTGGTGCTGGAGCCTCTCGATAGAGAATTCCTCGCGGCCGGCGACAGGGGCAGGGTGAGGGTGACCTTCAAGTATGCGCCCCACTTCGTGGAGCGGGGGCAGCGCTTCGTGTTCCGCGAGGGCAGGAGCAAGGGCATAGGCGTTGTCACAGAGGTAGTTGCGTAGTGGTGGCGATGAGGCTGCTGGTGTACCACGCGGGGCAGTGCGCGCCCAAGAAGTGCACCGCCTTAAAGCTGTCGCGCTTCTCGCTGGTCAAGCTTGTGCGCAGCATGCGTGCAATTCCGCGCGGTGCGGTTGTTCTCAACCCCTTTGCGCCGAGGCTGCTCTCGCCTCAGGATGGCGCAGGCACCCTGGTGGCGCTGGACTGCTCCTGGGAGAGCGCGCGCGAGGTCTTCAGCAGGTACCGTGGCAGGGCGAGGCACCGCTCCCTCCCGCTGCTGGTGGCCGCGAACCCCGTGAATTACGGAAAAATCGCCAGGCTGAGCACCGTGGAAGCGCTGGCGGCGGCGCTCTGCATCCTGGGTGAGGAGGAGCAGGCCAGGGCTCTGCTCTCAAAGTTCAGCTGGGGGCACAGCTTCCTGGAGCTCAACCGCAGCCTTCTGGAGGAGTACGCCGGCGCCTCAAGCGTTGAGGCCCTGCTGGAGGTGCAGCGGGAGTACTTCGGAGAGCTGGCGGAGCTTCACGCCAAGCCTGCGGAGTAGGCTTTACATGGAATTCACCGGGGCATGGTCCGGGTGATAGCCCCGCTGGCAGTTGTAAAATTTTATTTTAGAAAAATTTTTATTGTGCACAGTCCAAAATAGTAAAGACTGTGGCACTGGGCGTTATGCCGAGAATACCCGTGGAGGTACCTGGGAATTTGGAAAAGTTGCTTTCAAAAACAGATAAAAAAGAGCTCCTTGAAGATGTGTTCAATTCCATGGGGGAGGGCGTAGTTGTCATAGACTTGGACTACAACATAGTGGAGGCCAACCCCGCGGCACTGGAACTTTTCGGACGCACCAGGGAGGAGCTCATCGGCAGGAAGTGCTACGAGGTTATCCACGGGGAAGATGCCCCCTGCCGGGGGATTCTCTGCCCCCTGGCGGAGTCCCCGAAGCGCGGAAGGCTGAAGGGCATAATCCACGAGCATCTGAGGGGAAGCGGCGAGCGGTGGATTGCTGAAATCTCTGCCACGCCCATCAGGGACAAAAGCGGCAGGATAGTCGGGATAGTTGAGATAAACAGGGACGTGACCAGGCAGAAGAAGTTTGAGAAGGAGATAAAGCACCTCAACAGGGTTCTCAGGGCGATAAATGAGGTGGGGAGCGTTATAACCAGGGAGAGGGACAGGGACTCCCTCTTCCAGTCGGTGTGCGAGATCCTCCAGCGGGTGAGGGGCTACAGGATGGTCTGGATAGGCGTGCCCAGGGAGGAGACGGGGGAGGTGGTGCCGGTGGCGAAGGCGGGCGTGGACGACGGCTACTTGGAGAGGGTTCGCATCACCTTTGACGATTCCGAGACGGGCATGGGTCCGACGGGCATGGCGATAAAGACCCGGAAGCCCCAGGTTGTGCGCGACATCTCCAGCGATGAGAACTATGCCCCCTGGCGGGAGGAGGCGATGAAGAGGGGCTACAGGTCCTCGGCGTCGGTGCCCATTGTGTGCGGCGACAGGGTTTATGGCACAATAAATGTGTACTCTGACTCCAGCGACGTCTTCACCGAGGAGGAGATGGAGCTCCTGATGCGGGTGGGGGAGGACCTGGCCTTCGCCCTCAGGGTTATCGAGGATGAGGAGGAGAAGCGGAGGGCTGAGCAGGCGGCAAAGAAGAGGGCGGAGCAGCACGCTGTTATTGCGAGGCTGGGAGAGCTCTTCATGAAGGGCGTGGGCGTGGACGCGCTTATGCAGGAGGCGGTGGAGCTGGTGGCAGAGGCGCTGGGTGCCGAGTTCTGCAAAATCCTGTGGCTGGAGGGCGAGAACCTCCGCCTCATCGCCGGCGTGGGCTGGCGCCCCGGAATGGTGGGCAGCGCCACCGTAAGCGCTGATACGGCATCCCAGGCGGGCTACACGCTGCGCACCAGGAAGCCTGTGCTGGTGGAGGACCTCCGGGAGGAGAGGCGATTCAGCCCGCCCCGCCTGCTGACGGAGCACGGTGTGGTGTCGGGGATAAGTGTGCCCATGATATACATGGACAAGGTCTACGGGGTTATGGGAGTCCACTCCAGGGAGCGGAGCAAGTTTACCCAGGCGGATGTGGACTTCCTCCAGTCGGTGGCAAACATAATCACCGCCGCCTTTGAGCGAATACGCACCGAGGAGATACTCAAGGAGTCCCAGAGGAAGCTGCGCGAAATCCTGAGGGAGATGGACAGCATTCTCCACACCATACCCGCGGCAGTCCTAACCACGGATGTGGACGGGACGATAAACTACTTCAACCGCCGCGCCATGGAGTACCTGGAGAAGGGGGAGGGAGAGATTTTCACCACCCGGATTGGAGAGCACTTCCTGGAGCCGGGGGTTGAGGAGAGGGTGCTGGAGGTCCTCAGGGGCGAGGCGGAGGAGCCGGTCACCCTGGAGGCCACACTGCTCTCGGGCAGGGTTGTGCAGCTTTCAATTTCCTCCATGAAGGACGAGGAGGGAAGGATAGAGGGGGCTGTGGTTTCCTTCGTGGACATAACAAAACAGAAGGAGGCTCAGGAGAAGCTGAAGCGCGCCTATGAGGAGCTCAAGGAGATAGATGAGCTGAAGAGCAACATAATCGCCAATGTGAGCCACGAGCTGCGCACACCCATAACCATCGCCAAGGGCTTCATGGAGCTCGCCATGGTGGAGGAGGATGAGGAGGACAGGAGGAATGAGCTGGAGTCGGCAATCAAGGCGCTGCGCAGGCTCAACGACATAGTGGAGGACCTGATAGAGATCGCAACTGTGCAGCGCGGGGACCTCACCCTCCACAGGAAGCGCACCAGGGTGGAGGAGATAGTGAGGAGCGCTGTGGAGGAGAGGCGGGAGCTTGCGGCTGAGAAGGGAATAGAGATGGAGCTGGAGATTGACTACAGGGGCGAGGTGGTGGTTGACCCCTTCAAGCTGAAGAGGGCCCTCCTCAACCTGCTCGACAACGCCATTAAGTTCAACAGGCCCGGCGGGAGGGTGAGGGTGACGCTGAAGGGAGAGAATGGGAGTGTGAGGATAAGCATCAGCGATACAGGCATTGGAATCCCGAAGGACAGGCTCAAGGACATCTTCAAGCCCCTCACCCAGCTGGACCCCTCCCCCACCAGGAGGTACGGTGGAACGGGCACAGGGCTGGCGGTGACAAAGCGGATTATAGAGGCCCATGGGGGCAGGATATGGGTGGAGTCGGAGGTGGGCAGGGGGTCCACCTTCCACGTGAGCCTTCCCGTCGAGTGAGGCAGGAGAATGGGGCAGGCAGGACAGAGAGGTGGTTGATGTGGCCAGGATAATGCTGGTGGATGATGAGCCGGAGATAAGGTACATAACCCGGAGGATGCTGGAGAGGGCGGGGCACAGCGTTGTGGAGGCGGGGGACGGGGAGGAGTGCCTCAGGAAGCTGAAAGAGGAGGAGGTGGACATTATTCTGCTTGATGTGATGATGCCCGGGATAAAGGGGTGGGAGGTGTGCCGCAGGATAAAGGCGGATGAGAGGACGCGGAGGATACCCGTGGTGATGTTTACTGTGAGAACCAGCGAGAGTGACGTGGAGGAGAGCAAGAAGTCGGGTGCGGATGCCCACATAAACAAGCCCTTCGACATGAAGGAGCTACTTGAGGTTATTGAGAGGGTGCTGGGCGATAGGTGAGCCCTCTGGGGTCTTCCAGCCCCTCACCACGGCGAAGTGCTCGTAGTAGTCCACCTCCACCCTCGCGAAGCGCTCAAACTCAGCCACGACCTCCTCTATGTCCAGCTCGTGCTCGCACCGGAAGTCGCGGAAGGCGAGGAGGGCGAGCTTTCCCCTGGGCTCGGCGGTAATCACCAGCCTCCTCGCAACGCGGAACATCTCTTTAATCACGGCACGCCACTCCGGGATGTGCGCCAGCGCAGACCAGGTAGCGACAACGTCGAAGCTCCCGCTGCGGAAGGGGAGAAGGCGCGCGTCTCCAGCCACAACCTCGCCTATTCTCGCAACCCTCGCCGCGTCTATGTCCAAGCAGACCACTCTGCCGCGAATCTTCCTGGCCAGGTACCCCGAGCCGGTGGCTACGTCGAGCACCCTGCCCGAGCAGAAGCTGGCGACTCTGCGCAGCACCCGCTCGCGGCTCTCAAGCTCTCCGAGAAGAGCAAGGAGGCTCATGTCCTTAAAATTAGAATAATAAACTTTAAATAGAAGCACTCTAATTTTAGTTAGTGGGGTGTCTATTGTGAAAGAAATAAACCTTCCAAACGATACAAAGATAGTGGTGGCTGACCATAAGGCTTGGTTACTGGAAAAAATTGTAAAAGATGAGGAAACAATAAAAATCATATTACAATGGTATAGCCAAAAACCTGAAAGAGAAAAAAGAGATATATTGGCTGCCATTGGAGGTGCAATAGCAGGTTATGCGATTGACAAAAAGAGAATACGTGGAGCATCTATTGGTTCTACTATAGCAGTTGTGACCAGAATGATTTATGACAGATTTGCAAAAGATGAAATCAAATTTACAGATGAACAGAAAAAATTGATTGAAAAATTAATAAACAGAAAACCAGGAGAGATAATTGAATTATCTGATGATGAATGCGATATTTTAATTGATTTGATCAAAAAAGTGCAAGATAAAAACAAATAGATTCATGTATGGAATTAGAACTAATTGTTTCATGCGAAGAGATAGATGTGACAAAGTCACCACTAGAAGGTGAGGGAGGGTTGGTAAGGGCGGGGTTGCCCGTCTCACGCAGTAGCGTGATAGGGTGACGAAGGCGGCGCCCTTACTTGCAGAGCATCTCGTTGAGCTCCTTCTCCTGCACGTGCCCGGAGACGCGCACCTTGACCTTCGTGACCCCCTCCACCTTCTCCAGCTTCTCCTTGATCTGCATGCTTAGCTGCACACCAAGGGGGCAGAAGGGCGAGGAGGGCACAAAGGTCAGCGAGACCTCGCCGTCTTTCACCTCCAGGTCCTTTATAAGCCCCATGTCGTACACGCTTATGCCGGTGTGCGGGTCTATTATCTCCTTCAGCGCCTTTACCACAGCCTCTTTTTCCACCATGCTTTCACCTGCCTAAGCCTTGAGCCCTAACCTCTGAACTATTTTCTCCACTTCCAGCGCGTGCCCTGGGGGGTATCTTCAACCACAACCCCGTGCCTCAAAAGCTCCTCCCTTATGCGGTCTGCGGTGGCGTAGTCCCTCCGCCTCCTCGCCTCCTCGCGCTCGCGTATCAGCCTGAGAAGCTCCTCTGGCAGCTCCCTTTTCTCCTCGCGGATTACGCCGAAGACGCGGTTGAAGTCGGCGAAGAATTGCCTGAGCGCTTCCACATCCGCGGCGCTCGCCCTGCTCGCACTTATCGCCCTGTTCGCCCTGCGCATGAGCTTAAAAACTGCCGCAAGGGCGCGGGGTGTGTCCAGGTCGTCGCAGAGGGCGGCTTCGAACTCCTCCCTTGCCTTCTCAACCTCCCTCGAAAGCTCAGTGGGCCCCTCTGCGCTGGCGGAGTAGCCCGCGAGGCGGGCAAGGAAGTCGTTGAGCCTCTCCACCGCCCGGGTGGCGTCTTCCAGGGCTTTAAAGGTGAAGTTGAGCTTCCTGCGGTAGTGCGTCGCCAGCAGCAGGTAGCGTATTGCAAGCGGGTCGTAGCCCCTCGCGAGGAGGTCCCTGAGCGTATAGAAGTTGCCGTAGCGCTTGCTCATTTTGCGCCCTTCCACGAGCAGGTGCTCATTGTGCACCCAGTAGCGCACAAAGGTCTTGCCCGTCGCCGCCTCGCTCTGGGCAATCTCATTCTCGTGGTGGGGGAAGATCAGGTCCACTCCCCCTGCGTGTATATCCAGGGTCTCGCCCAGGTAGCGCATGCTCATGGCGCTGCACTCAATGTGCCACCCCGGCCTGCCTTTACCGAGGGGCGTGTCCCAGTAGACGTCGCCGTCCTCCTCGCTCCACGCCTTCCACAGCGCAAAGTCGCGCGCCTCCTCCTTCGCATACTCATCCTGCCTCACGCGTGCGCCCGCCTTCAGCCCCTCCAGCTTCAGCCTGGAGAGCTTCCCGTATTCTTTGAACTTTGAGATGTCGAAGTACACGCTTCCATCTTCGCCGCGGTAGGCGTAGCCCTTCTCCATGAGTTTCTGAATCAGCGCCACCATCTCCGGGATGTGCTCTGTGGCGCGGGGGTAGTACTCCGCCCTCTCTATGTTCAGCTTCTCCAGGTCCTCGAAGAAGGCGCGCTCGTAGCGCCGCGTGTACTCGCGCAGGCTTATCCCAGCGTCGCGGCTCCGCTTTATGGTCTTGTCGTCCACATCGGTTATGTTCATCACCTGAAGCACGCGGTAGCCCAGGTACTCCAAAAACCTGCGCAGCAGGTCCTCAAAAACATACGCGCGGAAGTTGCCTATGTGGGCGTAGTCGTAAACCGTCGGACCGCAGGTGTACATCCTCACCTCGCCCTCGCGCAGGGGCACAAAGCGCTCTTTCCTGCGCGTCATGGTGTTGTAGAGCCTGAGAGGCGGCTTTTCTGGCATAACCATTACCTGTTTAATAACAACTAAAAGGAGATGCTGCACTTCGCGCTCCTGTTCAGCGGCATAGCCAGGTAAAACTATATATAAGCTCCCCCGGGAAATTTAGGTTATCATGAAGAAGAAGGTGACGATTATCGGCGAAGTCCACGACGTCGGCTACCGCCCCTTCCTCCTGGGCCTGGCTGAGAGCCTGGAAGTTGAGCGCTTTTTTGCCGACAACACCTACGTCAGCAGCAGGCAGGCGGTTTATGCTCTGGTTGACTCTTCCGAGGAGAAGGTGAACGCTTTTATCGAAATCGCTTCCTCGAAGTTCCCCGAGAACAGCCGTGTCGAGAGGGTGGAGGTTGAGGACTACGCCGGCAGTGTTATGAAGACTGAGAACTACTACCGCTACCTCACCGCAGCGCAGCTGGGCAAAATCGCCACCTACGGCGGGAAGATGCTTAAAAAGCAGGGGGAAATGCTTGAAAAACAGGATAAAATGCTCAAAAAGCAGGGTGAGATGCTCAGCAAGCAGGATAAAATGCTGGGTAAAATGGATGAAATGCTAAGCAAGCAGGATGAAACCATCCGCGCGATTAGAGAGGAGGGGGAAAGGAATAGGGAAGCCCTCAAAGACCACCTCGCAGAGGATATAGCGAGAATATACGAGGAGATAGACGAAATAAAGGCGACCCTTGCAAGAGTTCTTGAGAAGGTTGGAGCGTAGCCATCACAAAAATCTTTGCAATGTTAGTATTCTAACCACGGGTTAAAATAACCTGAGGTGAGGATAATGGGAATGTGCGCCGGCAACTGCGGGACCCACGCCCACGCTGCGGCGGAGGAGGGCGTGCAGCTCTACGACCCCCGCAGGGTGAGGAAGCTCACAGAGGACGACCTCCTCAGGACCTACTGGTGAGTCTCTAACCTCTTTTTAGAAGTCGGTCATTATTCTGAACTGGTCCACCTCTGTGACGCCCATCTCCTTCAGGAAGGCCCTCGCGGCGCCGGTGACATCCTTCGCGGCGGTAATCGCCCTGCCCACCACCAGGATGTCTGCCCCCGCCTTCAGCGCCTCCTGCACGCGGTCGACGCGTATCCCGCCGGCAACCGCGACGAGGGTCTTGCCGCCGCACACGCGCTTAATCTCGGCGATGTTGCCCCACTCGCTCTCCTGCGTCTGCTCCACGTCTATGGCGCGGTGGAGTTCCACGATGTCCGGCTTGACCTTCAGCTTCTTCAGCACCGCTACCGGGTCGGGGACGTTCAGCGTGTCCATCAGCGAGAGTGCGCCCACCTTCCTGCACTCCTCGATGAACTTCTCCATGGTCTTGAGCGGGGCTAAGCCTGAGAAGCCTATTACGTCTGCGGTGGCGTCGCCCGCCATTCTTGCCTCGAGGTTGCCGGTGTCCAGGGTTTTGAGGTCCGCCACCACCACCGTCTCCGGGCGGAGCTGGTGGATCTTCTGCACCACCTCCACGCCGTAGCGCTTTATCAGGGGTGTGCCCGCTTCAATGATAATTGCGTCGCTCCTGGGCAGTGCCCTGATAATCCCTTCCACCCTGCGCCAGTCGGGTATGTCCAGCGCCACCTCCAGGTAGGGCGGGTGCTTCAGGTTGTTTATTCTGAATCCTATCATGGCATGCATAGACTTATCCTTCTCCTCTAAAACTTTATCTATACACGGGAACTTCGCCATCGCCCTGCGCAGCGCCAGCTTCGCCGCGGCGTAGTTGTAGCGGTAGATGCGCTGGTAGTCTCTTCCGCGGGGGTGTATGAACACCGAGGCTATGACCACGAGCTCCTCCGCCCTCTCCTTCGGGATTATGCCCTCCTCCACGGCGTCTGCCACCGCCTTGGCCACGGCGCTCTGCGCCGGGCCGAACATCTTCTCCGCGTCCTCCAGGTTTCTTATCGTCACCTTGGGCACTATAAGCGTCGCCGGCTTCGCCGGGAGGTTGGGGCGGATTACCCCGAGAATGGGTGTGTGCCCCGCCCTGGGCTGGGCGAGGGAGCTGGCGAAGGCCACTCCAGCGGCGCCGCTCTTCTTCCCCACAATCAGGTCTATGTGGGCTATCTCGGGCTCCTCTCCAACCAGAGCCTCTCCAACGAAGAAGTCCTCATCAGTCATAGTGGTCTATCCTGTACTCGTATCCCATCGCCTGGGCGAACTCCACAAGCTCGCTCCTCTCGTGCCATATCCTTATGTGGATGAACCCCCGCCTGTCGTCCAGGCCCATAATCTCCCTGGCGAAGGTGGGGAAGTCCGGCGGGAGGGGACGGTCGTTCCTCAGGAGGTAGTCCAGGTAGTCCTTGAGGAAGGTGATCCTGCCCTCCTTTCCCTTCTCCTTCAGCTTCACCTTGAGCTTCTTGTGGAATACGCTCTCCTCTTCACAGCAGCAGCTCAACCCGATCACCAGAATTCAACAGTTGCGGCGGGTGTATTTAATACTTTCCATGTGCTATTGCCAACTTGGTGATAATCGCTCGCGCATATTATCTTTGGGTGTACAATTTCAACAAGCTGGAGATAGTATTTTTAATGTACAAACACGAAAATTTAAATATTAGGGATATGGTAACTGTATTGGGGGTAAATATAACGATGATGGAACAAGATTTCCAATATTTTCTAAAAAGTTTAATTAAAGCGGCAGAAAATATGGAACCACATTATTTTCAATTACCTGTTGCAGGAGGCGATGAGCCGGAGTATAGAGAACGTGTTTACTGTTATGAACTTTACCATCAACTTCGCTGCATTTTAGGAAATGATTTTCAATCTAAATATAAGTTGAACGGCGAGGTTGATAAAAAAGGGCATCCAATTATTAGGAAAGCCAAGAAACCAGATTTTATCGTTCACGCTCCAGGAGATATGAATAATCTTGTGGTAATTGAAGTAAAATCAATAAAAGTAGAAAAGAGAATAAATGAATTGAGAAAAGATTTAGAAACTCTAGAGTACTTTTTGAATGAGGCGGAGTATTATAGAGGTGTGATGTTAATATATGGCAGCGTTAATGGAGAATTACCAGAAAATATTAAGCGGAAGATTGCAAACATTGATGACCCAAGAATAATGGTTTTGTGGCACTCCGAACCAAATAACATAAAGATATATCATAGGCATCTAAGGCGCATCTAAGTAGTGATGAATAAATAGATACCAGTTGGTGACTTCTACAGGTAGTAGTACTCCCCCCTCGCCTTCTGCTCCCTGTCCTTAACGCTTCCGGGCTTGTTGGCGCGGGGTCTCCCCGTTTCGGGGTCCCTGCGGAAGGTTATGTCCATGTTGCGCAGGAAGGTGTTCATGGCGGTGCGCATCTCCAGGGGTGGTGTGGCCCTGCCCCTTGTCCCGGGCTCGCCTGCGAACACCATCGCCCTGTCGGAGATGTAGTCTATGAAGAGGATGTCGTGGTCCACCACTATCGCGAGAGCCTCGCGCTTCTCCATGACGCGGCGTATCAGCTTTGCCACGCGGAGGCGCTGCTCCACGTCCAGGTAGGCGCTGGGCTCGTCCAGCAGGTACACCTCCGCCTCCCTAGCCAGGCACAGCGCTATTGCCACGCGCTGCAGCTCGCCCCCGCTCAGCTCCCTAACGCTCAGGTCGTAGAGGGGCTTCAGCGCCAGAGGCCTGGCGATCTCGTTCTCAAAGAAGGCGTCCCCCGGCGGGGCCACCTTTGCAATGGCCTCGAGCACCGTGCCTTGGAACTCGGGCTTGATGTACTGGGGCTTGTACGCCACCCTCGCGGAGGTGCTCACCTCCCCCGCGTCCGGCTCAATCACGCCCGCGAGCATCTTCACGAAGGTGGTCTTTCCGGTGGCGTTGGGCCCCAGGACGCCCACCACCTCGCCCCTGTAAAACTCGCCTCCCTCCACCTCAAGCTCAAAGCCGTCGTAGCTCTTCCTGAGCCTCGAGAAGCTCAGCAGCAGGTTCTCCTCCCTTGCAACCACCGGCGGGCGGACCTCAAACCTCACCGGCTCGCTCCTTATCCTGACGTTCTCCTCCCGCAGGTAGCCGTTGAGGTAGGCGTTTATCCCCTGGCGCACACTGCGCGGATGGGAGACTATTCCGTAGGCTCCCGCCCTGCCGTAGAGCACGTGCACATAGTCGGCGAGGTAGTCGAGAACAACCAGGTCGTGCTCCACCAGGATTACGCGCTTCTCCCGCGCCAGCTCGCGAATCACCCTGCCCACCCTCAGGCGCTGGGCAACGTCCAGGTAGCTGGAGGGCTCGTCGAAGATGTACACGTCGCCCTCCCGCAACAGCGCCGCCGCTATCGCCACGCGCTGCAGCTCGCCCCCGCTGAGCTGGGAGAGCTCCCTCTCCAGCGCATGCTCCAGCTCCAGCTTCTCCACAAGCTCGCGCATCCTGCCCCGCTCATCTATGCCCGAGAGCAGCTCCCGCACCTCCCCCTGGACAACCTTGGGCAGGGCGTCCACGTACTGGGGCTTGTGCACCGCCCTGAGTTCGCCCGCGTAGAGCGCCCTGAAGTACTCGTAGAGCTGCGTGCCGGCGAACTGCTCCAGCACGCGCTCCTTCTCACCCTCGCCGGAGCCGAAGTTGGGCACCAGCTCGCCCGCGAGAATCTTCAGCACAGTGGTCTTGCCCATGCCGTTCTCGCCGATCAAACCCGTGACCGCGCCCTCCTTGGGGTAGGGCAGCCTGAAGATGCGGAAGCCGTTCTCGCCGTACTGGTGCACCTTCTCGCTGTCCAGCTCGTCGGGGAGGTTGACTATTGTCAGCGCCTCGAAGGGGCACTTCTTTACGCAGATTCCGCAGCCGGTGCAGAGGAGCTCTGAGATCACCGGCTTGCCCCTGGCATCATCCATCACCACCGTCTCATCGCCCATGCGCACGCCGGGGCAGAACTTTATGCACTCCAGAGAGCACTTCTTCGGCTGGCAGCGGGAGTGGTCGATTACGGCGATCCTCAAGCGCTCACCCGTGCTCAACCCGCGGAACCACGTGTAAAAATATTTTTATTCCCCGAGCAGCTCATTCAGCTCCCCAATAACCCGGGAGGTGAGGAGCACCTCCTCCAGCCTCACCCTCTCGCGGTGGGTGTGGCAGGGTGCAAGCTCCCCCGGACCGAAGACCACCACGTCCCACCCCGCCTTTTTGAAGTTGGAGGCGTCGCACCAGGAGGGCATGCTCCCGCAGAGGGGCTTCACCCCCTGCCGCCTGAGCGCCTCCTCCAAGAGCTCCGAGGCTTCCCCCTCCAGGGTGAAGGCCTCTTCCTCCTCCACCACCTCAACGCTTCCGTAGGCTCTGCCGATTGCAATCGCCCTGCGCCGCACCTCCTCCAGGCTAACGCCGGGGGGAAATATCAGGTCCACCACCAGGGTGCAGCTCTCCGGTACAGCGTAGATGTCGCCTCCACCCTCTATCCTGAAGGGGGTCACCCTTGCGGGGAGCTCCCTCAGCTTCTCCAGCAGCTCGAAGGCGCGCTCAATCGCATTGCTTCCGCGCTCCGGCACAGCCGCATGCGCCGCCCTCCCGGTTACCCTGAAGCTCAGCTCCACTCCGCCGTACTGCTCCGTTGCTATGCGCAGCGAGGTGGGCTCCAGCACAACGCAGCGCCTCGGGGAGAAGCGCTCCACAACCAGCGCCGAGCCCCTGCCTGAGGTTTCCTCCTCCACCAGGAGGGCGAACCCCAGCCTGAGCTCCTCAATCTTCTCCAGGGCCAGGAGCATCGCGGCTATGCCCGCCTTTGCGTCGCACACACCTGAGCCGAAGGCAACCCCGCCCGAGACGCGGAACTCGCCGCTCACGCTCAGCGTGTCCAGGTGGGTCGCCACCCAGAACTCCGCCCCCGGGTTCAGCAGCAGGTTGCCCTCCACTAGCTCCGCCCTGTGCCCCAGCTCCTCCATCCTCGCGGCGATGTGCTCAGCCAGCATTTGCTCTCCGCCGGGCGGCGAGGGGATACTCACCAGCTCCCTCAGGAGCTCCGAAGCCCTTTCAAGCTCTTCCATCAGGTTAGATATATGGCGTGGTTATAAAAAGGTTAATACAGGTGGTATCATGGAGGTCAGAATACGCCGCGGGAGCAGGCAGGACCTCCCCGCCTTTCTCGAGGCGTACAGGGAGGCGTACCGCGGGCTGGAGGAGTACTCCTACCGCTCCCGCAGGAGGATAAAGGCCTACCTCCACTGGCTGATCACCCGGGACAGGGAGGGCGTTTTTGTCGCCGAGGTGGGGGACAGCCTGGCGGGCTTCATATGTGCTGACTCGAACTGGGTCAGCGACACCGGCGAGACGGTGGGTGCCATCCACGAGCTGGTGGTTCGCCCCGAGTACCGCCGCCGCGGAGTTGCCCGCAGGCTCATGGAGGCGGGTATGGAGTACCTGAGGAGCAGGGGCAGGCGCGTGATTGAGCTGTGGGTGGGAGTTGACAACCACTCCGCCAGGAGGTTCTATGAGAGCCTCGGATTCCGCGCCGGAGATGTGGTGGGCAAGTGGAGGAGAATGCTCAAAACTTTTTGAACAGCCGCCGGTCTGAGAGAGCCGCCCTGTTTGACCCATCTCAAACATTGCCGTGGAAAAATTTTTATATTACCTGTTGGTTAGATAGTTGGGTTGTTGGTTCTTCAAAATAAAAGGGTGATAGCTTGAGCATCGGTGAGCAGTACATCACCATTGCACTCTTCGTGATTATCGGCGTGATATTCCCAGCGGTTACGATATTTGTGGCCAGCCTCCTGAGAAAGCCGGCAAAGCCCGAGCCCCAGAAGTACCTCACCTACGAGTGCAGCGTCCTGCCCTTCGGCCCCGCCTGGGTGCAGCACAACGTGGAGTACTACATGTATGCGCTTCTCTTTGTAATCTTCGACGTGGAGACCGTCTTCCTGTACCCCTGGGCGATGACCTACAGGAGCTTTGGACTCTTTGCCACCATCGAGGTAATAATCTTCATAGGCGTACTCGCCCTCGGCCTTGCCTACGCCTGGAAGAAAGGAGCTCTGGAGTGGATGCGAGGATGGAAGTGAAGCTTCCCAATGTGATACTCACGAAGCTGGACCGCCTCGTCTTCGACAGGGCGAGGCCCTACACCATGTGGCCCCTCACCTTTGGCTTAGCCTGCTGCGCCATAGAGATGATGGCCACCGGCTGCTCGCGCTACGACGCCTTCGAGCGCTTCGGCATGCTCTTCCGCGCGACGCCGAGGCAGGCCGACCTGATGATAGTGGCGGGCACCATAACAAAGAAGATGGCGCCCAATGTGCGCAGGCTGTACGAGCAGATGCCCGAGCCCAAGTACGTCATAGCCATGGGGGAGTGCGCCATCTGTGGCGGGCCCTTCTACGACAGCTACAGCGTGGTGAACGGCGCCGACCAGATAATACCCGTGGACGTCTATGTGCCCGGCTGCCCGCCCCGCCCGGAGACGCTCATAGATGCGATAGTGAAGCTGCAGAAGAAGATAAGAGAGGGCAAGATAAAGAGGTAGTGGCATGGCGGAGGAGAAGTCGCAGAGTGAGGCAGGGGAAGAGCAGGTGAGGCACGAGCTCATCGACACCCTCACGTCCAAGTTTGGAGACAGGCTGCTGGAGGCGCGGGTGCAGCGGGAGCGGAGGCTGCAGGTGAGGATAAGGGGTGAGGACCTCCTGCCCGTGGTGGAGTTTTTGAAGGGCTCCGGCTTCGACCACCTCTCATGCATCTCCGGCGTTGACTACGAGGACAGGATGGAGGCGGTGTACCACCTGTGGAGCTACTCCCGGGGAGAGCTGGTCCAGATAAACGCCGAGCTACCCAGGGATAAGCCGGAGATTGACAGCCTGGTCCCCCTCTACCGCGCCGCGGACTGGCACGAGCGCGAGGCCTACGACATGCTCGGCATAGTCTTCAGGGGCCACCCCAATCTGAAGCGCATGCTCCTGCCGGAGGGTTTTGAGGGCCATCCCCTGCGCAAGGACTTCAAGACCAAGCCCATGTCCTGGTATCTTGAGGGCGAGGCGGAGATGTGGGAGACCCCTGTGGAGATTGAGCAGGATGGCGAGGGTGAGATAGAGACCATGGTGCTCAACATCGGCCCGCAGCACCCCTCCACCCACGGCGTTGCCCGGCTGGTGACCACGCTGAGCGGCGAGACGGTGGTTAAGATAGAGCCCATCATAGGCTACCTCCACAGGGGTGTGGAGAAGATAGCCGAGAACCGCACCTACCAGCAGTTCCTTCCCCTCACCGACAGAACCGACTACATCTCCTCCATAACCAATAACCTGGCCTACGTGCTGGCCGTGGAGGAGCTCATGGGCGTGCGCGTGCCCGAGAGGGCGGAGTACCTGCGGGTGATCCTCTCGGAGCTGCAGCGCATCGCGAATCATTTAATGTTCATCGCCGCCTTCGGCGCAGACCTGGGCGCCTGGACGGTGATGATGTACGGCTTCCGGGAGCGCGAGATGGTTCTGGACCTGATGGAGCAGGTCTCCGGGCAGCGCCTGCTCTACAACTTCCTGCGCATAGGAGGCCTGAAGGAGGACGTTCCGGAGGGCTGGACTGAAGCGGTCAGGAACTTCCTGCGTGTCCTGCCCGAGCGGCTCTCCGACTATGAGACCTACTTCTTCAACAATGAGATTTTTATAAAGAGGTGCGAGGGTGTTGGTGTCCTGGAGCCGGAGCTGGCGATTGAGCTCGGGGTCACAGGCCCAATGCTGCGCGCCAGCGGCGTTGCGCGGGATGTGCGCAGGGACGACCCCTACTCCATCTACGACCGCTTTGACTTTGAGGTTGTTACCGAGGAGGCGGGCGACACGCTGGCGAGGTTCAAGGTGCGCTTCCGCGAGATCTTCGAGAGCCTGCGAATAATAGAGCAGGCCCTCGATGACCTGCCGGAGGGCGAGGTCAGGTCTCCGGATGTGCCCAAGGTCATACGCCCGCCGAAGGGCGAGGTGTACTCGCGGATAGAGGCGCCAAAGGGCGAGCTTGCCTACTACATTGTAAGCGACGGCAAGTCCACATCGCCCTACAGGCTCAAGATAAGGAGCCCCGCCTTCTGCAACCTCTCCGCCTTCCCCCACTACGCCACCGGTGAGATAATCCCCGACATGATTGTCAACTTTGCCAGCGTGGATATAGTCATGGGTGAAATAGACAGGTGAGGCTATGGTGGAAGATCTGCTGATGAAGGTGCTGCGCGGCCTGGTAGGTGTGGTGGCCGTAATCCTGTTCCTGTCCCTCAATGTGCTCTTCCTCACCTGGATGGAGAGGAAGGTCATCGCGAGAATCCACGTGCGCTACGGTCCGAACCGCGCCGGTCCCTACGGTCTGCTCCAGCCGATAGCCGACATGCTGAAGCTGCTCACAAAGGAGGACATAGTGCCCGAGAAGGCCGACAAGCTGGTGTACAACCTTGCCCCGGTGGTTGCCTTCCTCTTCGCCCTGCTCCCCGCGGCGGCGATAGGCATAGGCTCGGGGCTGATAGCCGCCGATGTGGGCGTTGGCGTGCTCTACATCACCGCCGTGGCGTCACTCTCGACCCTGGCGGTGCTCATGGCGGCGTGGGGCTCCAACAACAAGTACTCCCTGCTGGGGGGGATGCGAACAGCGGCGCAGAGCCTGAGCTATGAGATACCCCTGGTGCTCAGCATGATAGGCATTGTGGCGATAGTCGGCTCCCTGAGCACGCAGGACATTGTGGCGGCGCAGTCCCAGACCTGGTTCGGGATAATACCCAAGTGGTTCATCTTCTACCAGCCCCTCGCGTTCATAGTCTTCTTCGCCGCAGTCGTGGCTGAGATGGGCAGGATACCCTTCGACCTGCCGGAGAGCGAGTCGGAGCTCGTCGCGGGATTCCACACCGAGTACAGCGGAATGAAGTTTGCCATGTTCATGTTCGCCGAGTACATCCACTTCGTGGTGGGCTCGGCGCTGGTGGTGACCCTCTTCCTGGGCGGCTGGCACCTCCCGGTAATCTCGCCGATGGTGGAGAACCTGGGCATGCTGAAGTACCTGGTGCAGGTGGCAATTTTCGTTGCCAAGATGTATGTGATAATCTTTGTGCTCATGTGGGTGCGGGGCACACTTACACGAACAAAGGTGGACCATGTGCTGAGCTTCGGGTGGAAGGGCCTGCTTCCCCTGGCGCTGGCGAACGTGGTGATAACCGGAGTGGTGTTAAGCATTTAGGTGGTGGTTATGCTCAAGCAGAGGCTGAAAAATCTGTCGCACATCCTGCCAATGAGTGTCACCTTCAAGCACTTCTTCAAGCCTCCGATTACCATCCAGTATCCGGAGCAGCGCGATGTGATGAAGCCGCGCTACCGCGCCAGGCAGCGCCTCGATGACAAGAAGTGCATAAGCTGTGGCAGCTGTGCCCGCGTGTGTCCAAACAAGACGATTCAGATGAAGGTGGTGGGCGTAGAGGAGAAGAAGGTCAAGGACAGGGTGATAAAGAGGGAGAAGAAGCACCCCGAGATATACCTGGGCAGGTGCATGTTCTGCGGGCTGTGCGTGGAGGTGTGCCCCACGGGAGCGCTGAGCTGGGACAACGAGCCCATAGAGCTGGCGGAATACACCAGGGAGGAGCTCTTCTACCCCTGGTGGAAGCTCGCGGGCTATGAGAGCGATCCGCGGGGTGGTGCCGGTGATTGACCTGCTGGTCTTCCTTGTAATCTCAGCCCTGGTCATCGCAGGCGCTGTGGGCGTGGTGATGGCAGAGCGCATCTTCCACGCGGTGCTAGCCCTGGCGCTCTCGCTTCTCGGCGTCGCCGCCCTGTTCATCACCCTGGGTGCGGAGTTCCTGGCGGCGATTCAGGTGCTGGTGTATGCGGGCGGTGTGGTGGTGCTCTTCCTCTTTGCGACGATGCTCACGCGGAGCGACCTGCAGCTGCGCAGGCCCAAGGGTGATGAGCTCGCCCCGGTGGGCGCCGTGGTCTTTGCCATAATCGCCCTCTTCTACGTCGCGAGCTCCGGGTTTGTGTCGCTGGGGGAGCGCGGCAGTGTGGCTGGCAGCGTGGAGAACGTGGGTAAGCTGATATTCGACCTGGGAACCTACGCTGTGCCCTTTGAGCTCGTGGGCCTGCTGCTGCTCGCCGCAATGGTGGGAGCGATATTCCTGGCGAAAAAGGAGGAGGCAAGATGAGCGTTACAGTCTTCCACTACGTGTTCCTGGCGATGCTCCTGTTCTCCATAGGCGCCTACGGCTTGCTCTCAGCGCGCAACGCCGTGAGGATGCTCATGAGTATTGAGCTCATGCTCAATGCCGCCAACATAAACCTGGTGGCCTTCTCAAGCTATCTCGGAAGCCTCAACGGGCAGGCCTTTGCCGCCTTCACCATAGCCATAGCCGCCGCGGAGGCGGGCGTGGGGCTGGCGATCCTGCTTGCCCTCTACAGAAACTTCCGCACAGTGAACCTGCGCGAAATTAAGGAGCTGAGGTGGTGAAATGATAGAGTACGCCTGGGTAATTCCGGTGCTTCCAGTCATCTCCTTTCTGATTATTCTGCTCTTTGGAGGCCGCATGAAGGAGGGCGGCGGCCATGTTGCAGTTGCCTTCGTGGGCATGAGCATGCTCCTCTCCCTGCTCACCATAAGGGACGTCTTCCAGGTGGGCAGGTACGAGAGCGAGGGCATAGCCTGGCTGGGCATTGAGGCGCTGCGCTTTGGCGTGCTCGTCGACCCCCTGGCGGCGGTTATGCTCTTCGTGGTCAGCTTCGTGGGCTTCCTCATAGTGGTCTACTCCCTGGGCTACATGCACGGCGATCCGGGGGTGCAGCGCTACTACGCGGAGATAAGCCTCTTCATCGCCAGCATGCTCGCCCTTGTAATTGCCAACAACCTGGTCTTCCTCTTCATAAGCTGGGAGCTGGTGGGGCTGTGCTCTTACCTGCTCATCGGCTACTGGTACCGCAAGCCGAGTGCGGCGAGCGCCGCGAAGAAGGCCTTCCTGGTCACCCGCGTGGGCGACATCCTGCTCCTCGCCGGCATACTGGTGCTCTACGCCAACTTCGGCACCCTCAACATGAGTGAGCTCTTTGAGCTCGCCCCTGCGGCGGTGCCGGCGACCCTGACCCTGGCGTCCCTGCTCCTCTTCGGGGGCGCAGTGGGCAAAAGCGCCCAGTTCCCGCTGCACGTGTGGCTTCCCGACGCCATGGAGGGCCCCACCACTGTGAGCGCCCTCATCCACGCCGCCACCATGGTCAAGGCGGGCGTCTACCTGGTTGCCAGAACCTACCCACTGTTTACCCCCGAGTCCCTGTTCGTTGTGGCCTGGATAGGGGGCATCACGGCGCTTATTGCCGCGACCATGGCGGTGGTGATGACAGACCTCAAGCGGGTCATCGCCTACTCCACCGTCTCCCACCTGGGCTTCATGACTCTCGCCCTGGGTGTGGGCGGCTTTGCCGCGGGCATCTTCCACCTGCTCAACCACTCCTTCTTCAAGGCGCTGCTCTTCCTTAGCGCGGGCGCGGTGATCCACGCGGTCCACTCCCAGGATATTCGCGACATGGGCGGACTCTGGCGCAGGATGCCCATCACCGGCACGGCGTTCTTCATAGGCGCCTGGTCGCTCTCCGGCCTGCCGCCCTGGAGCGGCTTCTGGAGCAAGGACGAGATTCTTGCTTCGGTTTACGACTACAGCACCGCCCTCTTCGCCGTCGCCGCCCTGGCGGCGCTGCTCAGCGCGGTGTACATCTCCAGGCTGTTCTTCATAGTGTTCACCGGGAAGGAGAGCGAGGCGGTGAGGCATGCGCACGAGGCGCCCAGGGTTATGACGGTACCGCTCATAATCCTCTCCGTGGGTGCGCTGTTCTCGGGCTTTGTGACCTTCGCGGGCTTCGGCGAGTTTGTGCTGGGCTCACTGCCGGAGGAGATGGCCGAGAAGCTGGCCCACCACGAGACGAGCTCGCTGGTGGTGCTCCTCTCAATAGCCCTTGCAGTCGCGGGGATAGGCGTGACGGCTCTGACCTACTTCAAACCTGTGATCTCCGCCGAGCGCGTGCGCACCACCCTTAAACCCCTGCACTCCCTGCTGGTGCACAGGTACTACCTGGACCACCTCTACCTCTTCTTCGCCACCAGGGTGGTCAGGGACACCAGCACTGTTATCAACGCCGTAGATGCCTACTTCATAGACGGTGTGGTGAACGGCGTCGGCAGGGTTACCGCCAGGGCAGGTGAGCTCCTGCGCAGGATTCAGACGGGAGTTACCCAGGACTACGCCGCCTGGCTCCTGCTGGGCGCGAGCCTGCTGCTTATCCTGGCCCGCCTTACAGGAGGTGCTGCGTGATGCTGGCATACCTGGTATTACTTCCGCTGCTGGGAGCTCTCGGGAGCTACCTGGGAGAGAGGTACGGCCTTGCAAGGGCGCGCTCAGTGGCCCTCGGCACGAGCCTCCTCACAGCCCTGCTTTCAGTGCTCGTGCTGCAGCGCTATCTCGGCGGTGCCGAGATGTTCCCAGAGCAGTCGCAGGTATGGATATCTGACTTCGGCATAGGCTTCATCCTGGGCGTGGATGCCATGAGCCTCTCGCTGGTGCTGCTCACCGCCCTCCTGTACGTCGTGGCAGTGCTCGCCTCCTGGAACATATCCACCAATCCCGGCAGGTACTTCGGTCTGCTTATGACCATGGAGGCGGGTCTGATGGGCGTATTTCTCGCCCTCGACCTTTTCCTGTTCTACGTGTTCTGGGAGATTGTGCTCATCCCCGCCTTCTTCCTGATAAACGGCTGGGGAGGTGAGCGACGCAGCTACGCCGCCATGAAGGTGCTCATCTACACCCACCTGGGCAGCCTCTTCATGTTCATAGGCATAATAATGCTCTACCTCAAGGCGGGGAGCTTCTCCTTCTTTGCCATCTCCGACATGCTCTCAGCTGCGGACGCGGGCTTCAAGAGCCTGGTCTTCCTGCTCCTCTTCGTGGGCTTCGCCTTCAAGATCCCCCTGGTTCCCTTCCACACCTGGCTCCCCGACGCCTACACTGAGGCGCCCACCCCCGTCACCATCCTGCTGGCGGGGCTGCTCTCCAAGATGGGCGCCTACGGTCTGCTCCGCCTGGGCGTCACCCTGCTGCCCGAGACCTTCCAGAGCTACGCCTACGCCATAGCCCTGCTCGCCCTGGTGAGCGTGTTCTACGCCGCCTTCACTGCCCTCGCCCAGAGGGACATAAAGCGCCTGGTGGCCTTCTCCAGTGTTTCCCACATGGGCTTCCTGGTGCTGGGTATTGCCAGCTTCGACTTCGTCGGCATAAGCGGTGCCATCTTCCAGATGGTGAGCCACGGCTTAATTGTGGCGCTGCTCTTCTTCCTCACCGGGATGCTCGTGGAGAAGGTGGGCTCCCGGGAGATACCGCGCCTCGGCGGTCTGATAACAAGGGCGCCCTTCCTGGGCTGGGTGCTGGTGTTCGCGTCCCTGGCCTCTCTGGGCTTACCGGGGCTCAGCGGCTTTGTTGCCGAGCTCAGCATACTGCTGGGGCTCTTCAGCACCTACCCCTTCCTGGCCTACCTGGCGGTGCTATCCCTGCCCCTGACGGCTGGCTACTACCTCTGGATGCTCCAGCGCAGCACCTTCGGTGCCACCAGTGAGCTGGTGGAGGGGGCGCGGGGTGATGTGCGCTGGCACGAGGCGGTACCCGTGCTCCTCCTGGTGGTGCTCATAACGCTGCTCGGACTTTATCCTGCGCCCCTGATGGAGATGATAGGAAGCACTTCCAGAGAGATAGTGGCGCTGATAGGAGGTATCTGAGATGCTGGAGTTGCTGCTACCCGAGCTGGTAATCGCCATCTTCGCCCTGGCGGTGATCTTCATCGACATGACGCTGCGCGAGGATGACAAGGAGTTTCTGGGCTACCTCAGCCTCTTAGGTCTCGTGGTGGCCCTCGCCCTGGTGCTGATGCAGGCTAAGTCGGCATACACCTCCCAGCTGCTGGATGCGGGTGTGCTCTCGGACCTTATAAGGCTCGACCTCTTCGCCATCTTCTTCAAGCTGGTGTTCCTCCTGGTGGCGCTTCTGGTGGTGCTCGGCTCCCTGGACGCCACCAGGAAGGACAGGTACAAGGGTGAGTACTACTCGCTGATGCTCCTCTCCACCCTGGGCATGATGTTCGCCGCCATGGCGGTGGACCTGGTGCTGATTTTTGTGGCGGTGGAGCTCGCGAGCATCGCCACCTTCGCCCTTGCGGCGTACCGCAAGAACCGCCGCACCACAGAGGCGGCGATGAAGTACTTCGTGATAGGCGCCTTCTCCTCGGGTTTGATAGTCTTCGGAATGTCCCTGCTCTACGGCTTAAGCGGCAGCACCAACCTCTACGAGATAGCGACTGCCCTCCCCGGTGCGGGTGAGCTGTACTGGGTGATGGTGCTCGGGGTTGTGTTCCTCATCGCCGGCTTTGGCTACAAGGTGGCGGCGGTGCCCTTCCACATGTGGGCCCCGGACACCTACCACGGGGCTGCATCCCCGGTTAGCGCCTTCCTCGCGGCAGCCACCAAGAAGATGGCCTTCGTCGCCCTGCTGCGCATCTTTGTGGTGGGCCTCTCGACGCCCGCCCTGCTCCAGGACTGGGCGCTGCTCTTCGGCGTGCTCGCCGCGGTAACCATGACGCTGGGCAATGTGGTTGCCCTGGCGCAGAGGAACATAAAGCGCATGCTCGCCTACTCCAGCATAGGCCAGGCGGGGTATGTGCTCATAATATTCGCCCTCCTCGCCTCGGAGGCAGACGTCAGCCTGAGCGTGGGTGCAGGCCTGCTCCACATCCTGACCCATGCCATAATGAAGGGCGGCGCCTTCCTTGCGGTGGCTGCGGCCAGCTACTACGCCATAGGCTCCGAGCTTGAGGACTTCTCCAACCTGGGCAGGCGCCTCCCGCTGACGGCGCTGGCGATGACCATCTTCCTCCTCTCCCTGGCGGGGATACCCTTCTTCGCAGGCTTTGTTAGCAAGTTCATGATCCTCACCGCCAGCGTGGCCGCGGGCGGCTTCTACCTCTTCCTGGGCATCCTCCTGGTAATCAACAGCGTGGTCTCCCTCTACTACTACGCCCGGGTGATACGCTACATGTACTTCTCCGACAGGGAGGTGAAGCGCGAACGCGAGCCCAGGCTCCTGGCGGCAGCCCTGCTGATAGCCGCCTTCTTGGTGGTCTACATAGGCGTATTCCCCGACGCCTTCGTCTCCCTCTCCCTCAGCGCCGCCAGCAGCCTGTTCTCCTAGAACCACCTGCTCAGGCTGGTCTGGGTGATGCCCTCTTTCAGGTAGTCCCGGGTGTAGCCTATCGCCTCGAAGATGCGCTGTATCGCGGGCAGGATCTGATTGTCTATGTAGTACTCCGGGTCGTAGTCCTCCAGCCTTGCGAACTCCACCGGAGTGGCGCGCTGTGATATCCCCTTTGTGCCCTTGGTTATTATGTAACCTATAATCATCCCGGGCGCCACCTCCCTGCCGCGCTCCTTGAGCTTCTGCGCCGCCACCACGTGTGGTTCAAGGCTCTTGTAGCTCTTTATCCGCTTTGTGAGCTGGGTGTAGATGGTTATGTCCTCCAGGCTAACGCGGCGCTGGCGTATTCGCTCAATCACATCGCGCACCAGCCTGGCGGCCTTCTCGGGGTCAGCCTCCTCCAGCAGGATGCGGAGCACCTCCTTCTGGGTCTCTCTCGCTATGGGCGCCCAGTCGCGGCGCACAAACTCGAGGCCCTTGACCACCATCTTCCCGTCCTCGCTGAGCAGCGCATACCTCTTCTTTGTGACGAAGAGCCCCCTCCTGTAGAAGCCCTCAAACTCCAGCTCAATTATGCCAGGCATGCTCTCGTTGACCTTCTGGAGGAACTTCTGCGCGAGCTCGCGCTTCTCGGGCGGTATAACGACGAAGAGCGAGTCGGTGTCGCCGTACACCACCTCCAGCTTGAACTCCTCCTCGGCGATGCGCATGACCTGCTTGATGTACATTCTCGCAAAGGCTGCCACGCTCTCGGCGCACTCGCGGCGGTACCACCTGGCGCGGGGGTAGCCCATGTAGCCGTAGAAGGAGTTGGCCAGAATCTTGAGCGCCTTCTCGGCGAAGCTCAGGGTTCTCCTCCTGTCCCCCTCGCTCCTCTTCAGCTCCCGCTTTATCTCTGCTCTCCTCCGGATAAGCTCCTTCAGAATCGCCGGGATGAAGCCCTCCCTCTCCAGGGAGAAGCAGTACTCAAGCTCCGGAGCGCGGTTCTCCTCGCAGTTGCCCACAATCAGCGTGCTCGGGTCTATGTTGTGGCTCACTATTATGCTTGGATACAGGCTGCGGAAGTCGAACACGGCTATGTGCTCCACCAGCCCGCGCTTCGGCTCCCGCACGTAGCCCCCGGCGTAGGTGGCCCTCGCTCTGGCGGCGTACTCCTCTCCGGCGGGGTGGTTGGGAATCAGCTCCCCGCGCGGTGTGGCGTAGCGCATGAGCAGCCACTCCACCAGCTGCCCGGAGGTCATCCTGGCCACGTCGTTGAGGCTCTGCCCCACTATCGTGGAAAGCTCGCAGTAGAGAGGCAGGAACTTCTCCGCCAGCGCCAGGGTTACGCGCGCATCCTCCAGCGCATACCTTGCAAGAAGGGCGCGCTTCTCCCCGCCTTCATCCCAGTAGGTGAAGAGCCTCTCCCCGTCCAGCTTCTCCTTCTTTATGCCCAGGAGCTCCTCCACCACGCTCTCCAGCACGTAGCTGTTGAGCTTCACGTGCCGCCTCACGATGGGGTAGAGGTCCACGTGGGCTCTCCCCCTGATTCTCGCCTCGGGTAGCGCGCCCCGCCTGCTCACCTCCAGCTCCGCGTCCAGCCGTCCCAGGGGCAGGGAGATGCCCAGCTTCTTCAGCCTGTCGCGGATGTAGGGGAAGTCGAAGCTGTCGGTGTTGTAGCCCACGATAACATCGTAGTCGCCCTCTTTAATGAGCTCCGCAAACCTGAGCAGCATCTCCTTCTCGTCCTGCAGCACCTCCACCTGCTCGAGGCCCTGGACCTCCCTCCAGGTGAGCACCTTCTCCACGCCGTCGCTGGTGGCGACGCTTATCATTATTATCTCATCCTTGCTGCTGCGAGGCGCCCCCTTGGGGTTGTACACCTCTATGTCCACCGCCGCCACCCTGAGCTCCGGGGGCTCCTCCTCCAGCTGCTCCACACCGCGGAGCAGTGCTCTTCCGTCCCTCTCCTCCACCTCCAGGCGCAGCCAGGTGAGGGGCTTTATTCCGCGGTCTATCAGGTAGCGCCTCACAAAGAGGATGTCGTGCTCCAGTATCAGGTCCACGCCCTCCACCCGGCGTATCCGCTCCCTTATCCTGGGCACATCCTGGGGGTGGCTAACAGTAATGCGCAGCGCCACCCTGGGCGTGCCGAAGAGCCTCTTCTCCTCTATCTCCACCTTCTGAATTGCCTCCGCCGCCCCGGAGGCGAGTATCCTCTCCTTAACCCTCTCCGGCTCATCCCCGGGAAGCGCGTAGAAGTAGGGCGAGAAGGAGTCGTCGTAAACAACGAAGCTCCCCTCCTCCCCCCTGAGGAAGAGGCGGATGAGCGCGCGGCCTTCCACAGTCTCGTAGTCGGCGTCTATCAGGAAGCCCTTCAGGATACGGGGCATAGAATAACTATGGCAGTGCAGGTATAAAAAAAGTGGGGGAGGCCCCTTTCACTTGGCCAGGGTTATCTCCATGCTGGACACGTTGATGGTACTCCCGTCCTCCCTGGTTATAGTCTCTGTTCCAATCTCTATGTTCTTCACCTTGACCTCGGGCATGAAGCGGTTTCTGACTATCTCTGCGGTGTCCACCGCCCTGGAGATTGCCTGGCCCCTCGCCTTGATTGTAACCTCATTTGCGGTGTTCAGCTGGGTGGTCACAGCCAGAACGTAGTTCATCACGGGCTTGTTGCCGATATAAACGACGTTGTCCTCGCTCATGCTATCTACCTCCTCCTTACACATAGGAGCGGGAGATTTAAATAGATTTCGACTATCCCCGCCTTCTCTCCTCGTAGCTCCTCAGCGCACCCCGGGCGTACTGCAGGAACGCGTCCCTGGGCACGTAGCCCATCACCCGCTCTATCACCTGGCCGTTCTCGTCGGTGAAGATAATCGCCGGCGGGTACTGCACCCCGTACTTCGGCGGAACCTCCTTGTCCCTGTCTATGTTTATGGCCACCAGCACGAAGCGCTCCGTGAGCAGGGAGTTCACCTCGGGGTCGGGGTAGACCTCATCGTGGAGGCGCTTGCAGAACTTGCACCAGGTGGCCCAGAAGTAAAGAACCACCGGCTTCTGCTCCTGCCTGGCCTTCTCCAGCCCCGCCTCGTAGGAGTTGAGCCAGACCAGGTTTCCCACGTAGGTGTAGTTCTTGTCGCTCACCACGGGGGTGGTCTTGGCTGAGAGCACTGCGAAAGCCACAATTGCAAGCAGCGCGGCGAGGGTTATCAGGGTCTTGGGGTTTTTTGTGTCCATCCATCCACCTCACGAGGGCCAGGGTGTGGGCGTCGGGTCGGCGTACCTTCCCGCATATTTCGCGTCGATTGTAGCACGGATCTCCTGGAGGGAGTAGCCCCTGCGGTACATCTCGTAGCTCTCCAGCATCTCGTCAACGCAGATGAAGCAGTTTGCTCCGTGCGAGGTAAACCGCCCGTCGTCGCTCAGGAAGCAGTTGTACAGGCTTTTGTGCCCGGTGGGGAACTGCTCACTGCGCACGTCCTTGCAGCCGCAGTAGCAGGGCACCGCCCTGCCTATCTCAGGGTAGGCGACGGCTATCCTGTAGGCGGTGAGCACCCTTTCATTTTTGTAGGCGTAGTCAGGAAGCTGAACCCTGGGAAGCTCCTCCTCCCCGTCCTTCGTGGCGAAGTACACAAGCGTTCCGGCGATTACCACCAGCGACAGAATCAGCGCCGGATTTCTCTGCCTCTTCCGGGGCTTCCTCCTCTTCACCATCTTATCCCTCTCCAGCGGACTAACTTAACCTTGTCAACTCTTTCGAAACTACCTGGTGCTGATGTAGAGGAGCACCACCAGCGCTACCGTCTCAAAGGCCGACGCGAGCGCATGGTAGGGCTCGAAGGGGCACACGTCGTAGCCTGAGAAGAGGTAGAATATGCTGGGGCAGGACAGGAGGGCGTTTATGAAGAGCACCACCGCGAAGATAACCAGCCCCAGGGTAAAGGTGGAGCGCACCTTCCTGTAGTCCTGCAGGTAGAGGTAGATTAGGATTATCAGAAGCACCATGTTCAGAAAGTTTGAGACGGTGTAGATGGCGTGGAACATACCTTCAACTCACCTCCCTTTCTTTAACTTGCTTTTCCCAATTTTGCTCCAGATTTCTTCAAGCACGTGGATATTCTCCTCCATCTGCGGTGACAGAAAGTAGAGCCTCCCATACCTCTCACCCCTGGCAACAATTATCCTGTTCTTCTGGAGAACGCGCAGGTGGTGGCGCACAGTCTTGTAGTCAACACCCAGCTCCCGGGTGAGCTGATTGGCGTTGTAGGGGCGCTGCTTAAGTAGCCTGAGTATCATTGCACGGGTCTCTCCTCCCCGTGTGCCGGCGAGAAGCCACCAGAGAAGCCTTTTCATTGGATATCGAATGTTTTTTCAGGCTTAAAAGTTTTTCACCCCGTGGAGCGGCACACCCTAGGCGCTCCCCGCGGGAGTCAGGAGGGGGCAGGGATTCGGGATAGGAGGTGAAAACACATGAGGAAACCTGCCCCACAATCTATATATGAGCCTTCTAATATAAAAAGTTCTGCTAAACCCATTTTTATCTAATTTAAAAAGTTTTTCAATCATTTTCTCCAATCCATCGCCCAGGGCACCGCCTCTATCCAGAACAACGGCGCATCCGGAGGATCTGACCTCCTCGTACCCCGCTGCCGGTCCGGCCTCAGCCTCTGTTTTTATTATCACGTCCGCCCCGGACTCCAGGGAGGAGTACACGTGGGGAGGGTGCACATACTCGTGCACTGTGAAGAGGAGAACGCCGCCCATGCTCCTGGTGTAGGAGAACCTCTCCCGCAGGCGTTTTATCTGGCGCCTGTCTCCCACCCTGAAAAGAAAGGAGGAGAGGGAGTTTACAATTATGTTGCTGCTTAGCCTCTGCACGCCCGCGAGGAGGCTGTCCAGCCGCCGGCTGTGCAGCTGGCTTACCCGTCCCCTGAGCTCGGAGACCTTCCTGTAGTCCTCTATGCCCCAGCAGGTGCCGTCGATGTACAGCACCCGGGACAGCTCCTTCCCCAGTCCCAGGGACTCCTCTATTTCCATGGGGCTGACCTCCGTGGTTATGTAGACGGCCTCCTCCCCCCTGCTCACCAGCTGCCCCAGGAGCCGGGCTGCAATTCTCCCCTTTCCCGTCCCCGGTGCCCCGGTGACCATTATCACGCACCCCTCAGACGGTGGCGGTCCTCCCCGCATTCCTCAGCACCCACTCGATGGTTTTGAAAAGCTGCATCTTCTTAACGGGCTTGGGCACGTGGGCGTCAGCCCCCTGCTCGAAGCTCCTCTCCCTGTCGCCCACCTCGTAGAGTATTGTGAGCATTATAACCGGCGTGGTGCTTCCCAGCCTTCTCATCTCCCTCAGCGTCTCCCAGCCGTCCAGCTCCGGCATCATGATGTCCAGCAGGATTAGGTCCGGGGAGACCTCCTCCAGCATCTCGAGGGCGCGCTTCCCGCTCTCCGCCAGGTACACCTCGTAGCCCCTCTCCTCCAGCATCCTCCCCAGAATCCGCAGAAACTCCGGGTCGTCGTCCACGCAGAGTATCTTCACCACCGCTCTCCCCGCTTAAAAGCTGGGGGAGGCGGGCTACTTATACTTTATTTTTCAGCGCCCAGAAGAAGTTGGCTTCAATTCCGCGACCCTGCGCAGGAAGCCGTACCAGCTGGAGAGGTTCTCCCCCGTCCTGGCCGAGAGCTGCAGCACCTCAAGCTCGGGGTTAAGCCGCCTCGCGTCCCGCGCCATCTTCTCCGGGTCAGCGCCCACAAAGCTCGCCAGGTCGATTTTGTTGATTACCGCAAGCTGCGCCCTGCGGAAGATTCCGGGATGCTTGGCCACGATGTCGTCGCCCTCCGTCACGCTCACCACCACAACGCGCACCTGCGCCCCAAGCTCAAAGTCAGCGGGGCATATCAGGTTCCCAACGTTCTCCACGAAGATCAGGTCCAGCTCCTCCAGGGGCAGCTGCTCCAGCGCGTGCCCCACCAGGTGCGCGTCCAGGTGGCACTCCCTGCCGGTGTTGAGGGGCACCACCTCTATTCCAAGCCTCCTGAAGCGCTCTGCGTCCAGGCTTGCGACGACGTCTCCGGCAATGGCGGCGATGCGGTACTGCTTCAGCTCCCCCACGGCGAGCTCAATCAGGGTGCTCTTCCCCGAGCCTATGGCACCGCTCACCTCTACCGCCACCACGCCCTTCTCCTCCAGAAGCCTCCGGTTCCTCTCCGCCAGCTCGCGGTTCGCCTGCAGCAGGTCCTCCTGCACCTCCACCTCACTAACGCGGTGCATCCTCCACCACCTTCAGCCTTTCCAGAAGAAGCTCCTCTCCGGAGAGCACCTCCATTGCGGAGCCGCATCTCCCGCAGGTAAAGCTCTTTCCGCGCGTGCGGCAGCGCACACAGCGCAGCTCCGCCTCCACAATCCGCGTCTTGAGCTCTGCCCCCTCAAGGGCTGTGCCCCTGGAGGCTATCTCGAAGGCGAAGCGGAGCTGCTCCGCGTTTATGTGGGTGAGCTCTCCTATCGCTACCTGCACCTCAACCACGCGTCCCCTCTTAACCCTCTTCAGCGCCGCCTTCACAATTCCCAGAGCCACGCTAAGCTCGTGCATTCTACGCACCGTAGCGATAGGCGACGTTGCAGGTGCCCTCGCTGGAGACCATGCACGGCCCATAGGGCTTCGTGGGGGTGCAAGCTTTGCCGAACATCCTGCACTCCCTGGGCGAGAGCTTGCCTATAATCACCAGGTGGCAGCTGCACCCCGGGCGTATGTCTGTGCTTCGCCTCTGCTCTATGCCGTACCTCTCCCTGGCGTCATGGCGGGAGTACTCCTCCCTCAGCTTTAGGCCGGAGAAGGGCACCCTGCCTATTCCGCGCCAGTGCACCGTCGCAACCTCAAAGACCTCCTCCACGAGCCTCTGTGCTATGGTGTTGCCCTCGTAGCTCACCGTGCGGGTGTACTCGTTCTCCACCCTGGCATCGCCCTCCCTCACCTGCTTTATGAGCATCGCCACGCTCAGGAGGACATCCAGGGGCTCAAAGCCGGAGACCACCACAGGCATGCTGTAAGCCCTTGCGAGCACCTCATAGGCGCGCGCGCCAATTATCGCCGACACGTGTCCGGGGGCGATGTAGCCCTCGAAGTGCAGGTCGCCCATCCCCAGCATGAGCTCCATCACCGGCACCGTAAGCCGGAGGGCGTTCAGGATGCTCAGGTTCTCCGGCAGCCCGCGCCTCACCTCTGCGGCGACGCTGGGAGCTGTTGTATCCAGCCCGATGGAAAAGAACACGAACTCCCTCTCCGGCTCCCTCTGCGCGAGCTTCACCGCCTCGCGGATGCTGTAAACCACGCGCACATCCCC
>JAADFX010000010.1:36169-43146 GCA_013152685.1 Methanobacteriota archaeon
GTGAGCACCGTCTTGCCTTCCCTAGCCAGCTCCACCGCCGCGTCCACGTCGCTTGCAGGAGTGACGCAGACGGGGCAGCCCGGCCCTGCGATCAGCCTTATGTTCTCGGGCAGAAGGCTCCGCAGCCCGTGCCTTGTAATGGTCTGCTCGTGGGTGCCGCACACGTGCATAAAGGTGTACTCCTCCCCAGAGGAGAGCTCCTCTATCGCCCTTATGCAGCGCTCTGCCAGCGCCCTGCTCCTGAAGTCCCTAAATGGCTCCAAGCCTCTCCAGCGCCTCCTTCCAGGTTTCTATGCTCCTCTTTGCTTCTTCCTCGCTGAGCTTGGAAATCGCATACCCCACGTGCACTATCACGTAGTCGCCCACCTCCACCTCCTCCAGGAGGGAGATGTCCACCTCCTTGGCAACGCCTCCGTAGTCAACCACGGCGAGGCTGCCCCGAATCTCCCTGACCACTCCCGGTATTGCAAGGCACATCTTCCGCCACTTCCTTCGCCACCAGCTCCACCAGCCTAGCTAGTGCCCTCTCCACGGGCTCGCTCAGCCCTTCTCCTAACCTGACTCTCTCCACCTCCACCCCATAAATAACTATCTCCTCCGGGAACTCCTCACCCAGGAGCTCCCTACCCAGGGTGAGCACATGCTCCAGCGCAAAGTGGTGCAGCGACAGCAGGCTCAGCTCGGCATCCGCAAGCTCATCCCCGGTGATGCGGTAGATGGTGCCGGGCTCACCGCCACCGCCCCTGACCGCGTCTATTATAACCACCCGCCTTCTCCCGCGCAGCTCTGAGAGCAAACCAATGCCACGCACTCCGCCCTCTGCCAGCTCCACTCCTTTAAGCCCTAGCTTTGAAAGCCTGCGCACCGCATGAATGCCCACGCCGTCGTCGCCCATCAGGGTATTTCCAAGACCCAGGACGAGCAAGGCGGGCGCACCTCAAAAAAAGAAAGGGGGAGCTACACCACTTTTAGTTTGTAGCTCTTTCTGGGCGTAATCACGTGCACAGTGCACGCGATGCACGGGTCGTAGCTCCTTATAACGTGCTGCACCTCGATGGGGTTGTCCTCGTCCTCCACGGGCGTGCCTATCACCGCCTGCTCTATCGGCCCGTGAACGTCGTTGCTGTCCTTGGGCGAGACGTTCCAGGCGGTCGGCGTGATAACCTGGTAGTTGTCTATCTTGCCATCCCTGATTCTCACCCAGTGGCCAAGCGCTCCTCTTGCCGCCTCTGTCAGGCCTATCCCCTCCACGTTGCTCGGGCGCTCATAGCTGCCGAAGAAGGGCTTCGCGGGGTCAATCTCGAGAAGCCACTCCTTTATCTTCGCCGCCAGGCGAACCGCCTCGTGGAGCCTGGCTAGAACTCTCGTGTACACGCAGGGTCCGTACTCCTTCGCCAGGTCGAGCACCAGCGGATCCTTGTCGATTATCATTCTCGCAAGGGGGCCCACCTCCGCGGGCTTGCCGTCGTAGCGCGGGCACTTGGCCCAGGTGTACTTCTCTCCCTCCTCGTAATAGGGCTCCGTTATCCCCTCCATGGGGTGCCTGCCGCCCTCGTAGCCGGTGTACCAGGAGTACTTTATGTGCTCCTCAATCTTGCTCTGGTCCAGCGTGTGGTGCTTCCCGTCGTAGAAGCCAGCTGGCAGCCAGTTCTTGCCGTCTGCCTGGGCGTAGACTCCGTAGGATAGGAAGTTGCCAGGACCCCTGCCAAGCTTGTCCAGTCCCAGCTCGGGGCCGTAGCGGATAAACAGACCCAGGTCGCTGTTCGCGTGCCTCTCGTCCTCCTCCAGCCACTTCTGCACATCCTTGAGGCTCCTGTTCTCCAGCCAGCGCTCTATGCTGCAGCCCAGGGTTACGTTCTCCAGGAAGTCCTGCACCTGCATGAATATGCTCAGCGCCTTGGTTATGTCGCTGAGCTGCGGGCGCACAGGTGCTCCTCCCGGTACAAAGGTGGTGTGGGGGTGCTTTCCTCCGAAGATGGCGAATATCTCGTCCAGCTTTATCCTGGCGAACACGGCACCCTTGTAGGAGGTGCCCGTGATGGGAGCAAAGCGCCGGGCAAGCTCGGGGTAGGCCTCGTGCTTCTCGTACTTCTTGTTCGCCAGGTCAGGGCCGAAGAGCACATAAGTATGAGCCGCGTGGCTCATCAGGTTCTCCACTCCCAGGAGGATGCTGCGCATGAGGTAGCCGTTCTCGGGAATGCTGGCATTGAGGGCGTCGTCGAGGGCTCGCGCAGAGGCGTCGTTGTGCGAGGTCGGGCACACGCCGCAGATGCGCGGTGTTATTACGAGAGCGTCCAGGGGGTCCCTCCCCTTCAGGATGATCTCAAAGCCCCTGAACAGCGCCCCTATCGCCTTGGCATCTGTAACCTTGCCCTCTTCTACGTTTATCTTAAAGTCCAGGTGCCCCTCAATCCTGGTTATCGGGCTCAGGTCTATTTCAGCCATCGCCTCCACCTCACTCGTTCTTGAGCCTTTCGGGCTTCGCCAGCTTCATGAACCCTGAGCCGATGATGTAGGGCACCACCTTCCAGCCCTCCACCACCAGCCTGCGGCGCTGGAAGAAGGGCATGCTTCCCTCGGGAAAGTCCGGGTTGGTGCACCCGTGGCAGGGTATTCCGCAGCGCGTGAGGCTGCTCTGCCTGTTCCACAGCCTGCGGTTGCAGTCGCTGTGGGTGTGCGGCCCCTTGCAGCCCAGGTTCATGTAGAGGCATCCCTTATCTCCGAACTTTTCGGCGGCAACTTTAAAGGCGTAGTACTCGTTGCGCGGGCAGCCGTCGTGCACAGTTATCTCCTCTCCGAAGAAGTCCTTGGGGCGGTTGTATTTATCCAGCTCCACGTTCTTGCCCAGGAGCACCGCCACGAGGGTCTGGGCCACCCAGTCGGGGTGCGCCGGGCAGCCGGAGATGTTTATCACGGGCAGGCCTGCCTTTGAGCGGTACTCCTTGCCCAGAAAGCCGCCCATCTCCGTCTTGTGCCACTGCACGCCGGTAGCGTCGGTTGGATTGGGCTCAGCCGCGGGTATGTTGCCGAAGGCGGCGCAGGTGCCCACGGCAAGCACGTAGTGCGCCTGGGGCGCGAGCTCACTTATCCACTGGGCAAAGCTCTTCGGGCCTATGAAGCACGCCATGCCGGTGCCGTTCGGTCCGCGAGGTATTGCGCCCTCGATTATGAGCACATCCAGCTGCTCCTCGCCGGCGATGTACTTCTCCAGCGTGGCTATAACGTCCTTCCCGCTGGTGGGGTTTATGGTGTTCTGGTAGCTTATGCTGACGCCCAGCTTCTCAATCGCCTGGTACACATCCGGCTGCTGCATGTTCAGAAAAGAAACCAGGCAGCCGTTATCTGTAGCCCCCTGCATCCAAACCACATTTACCATCTACTCGCCTCCTCTGGGTTAAAAAGGGATGTGTATAATTATGCAAATGCGTGTATAAAAATTTTTCTTCACGACACAGCCCTGTTATCTTAGTTTAAATCCAAATATAGAGCAAAGGTGTCCACGGCTGCATGGGAATGTGCATGAGGTGCTGGAGTTTTATTTTCCCCTTGTTAATCTTCTGTAATACCCACACCCCGGCGTAGCTCAACCTGGTAGAGCGGGGGACTGTAGATCCCTAGGTTGCTGGTTCAAATCCGGCCGCCGGGATAAACCTCCACCGCCTTTCTCCTAAATTTTTCATGATTTCTTGCAGAGGTTTTGCTGCGCCCTCTTGAAGAGGCGTTAGGATGGCAGAAACCGGAGCCCTGCCCCCGGAGCTTGTGGTTGTTGCAGTCGCCGCAATGCCTGTGTCCGAGCTCAGGGGGGCAATTCCCCTGGCGCTGAAGGTTTACGGCATGAGCCCCCTGAAGAGCTATGTGCTTGCCGTAGCCGGGAACCTCTTACCCGTGCCGGTGCTGCTCCTATTCCTGGGGAGGGTGGAGAACTACCTGAGGAGGTTCCGGCTCTTCGACAGCTTCTTTTCCTGGCTTTTTTCCAGGACGAGGAGGAGGACGGGAGATAAGGTGGAGAAGTACGGCGCCCTCGGTCTGGTGCCCTTTGTTGCCCTCCCCCTGCCGGTGACGGGCGCCTGGACGGGCGTGGCGGCCGCCTACATCTTCGGAATAAAGTTCAGGTACGCCTTTCCCGCGATAGCGCTGGGCGTGCTCATAGCGGGCGTGGTGGTGACCCTAGCTTCCCTGGGCGTGCTCAACGTCGCCGGCATGTAGGCGCAGAAGATGCGTGCCGTCGCAGCTGGGGGCGGTGTTCAGCTTAAGCCCCTCCCTGCAGGTGGCGAAGGAGATGCCGTATCTTCTGCAGGCGTCGCGCACCCTCCGGAGGAGTTCCAGGCGCACCTCGCGGGGCAGGTAGTAGGAGTTCTGCACCCTGCTTCCCCTCCTGAAGTAAAGCTCCCTGAGCTTCTCCGCAGCCTCCGGGAAGGCCTCCGCAAAGCGGCGCCAGGAGTCAGGGCGGGGTTTGAAGGTGGAGCTGACAACATGGCAAACGCCTATGTGGGCGAGCTCCCTGACGAGCTCCCCCGCGCTGTCGTTTACCCCGGGGATGAGGGGGTCTATTCTGCACGCCACGGGTATGCCGCGCTCAGCGAGCTCCTGCAGGGCGCGCAGCCTGCGCTCCGGGGAGGGCGCCCCCGGCTCGAGCTGCGCCGCTGTACCCTCGTGGAGGGTGGTCACAGTAACAGCCACGGCGGCGTGCATCTCCGCCAGAAGGGAAGCGTCCCTCACCACCAGGTCGCCCTTGGTCACCACCTGCACCCGGAAGCCCCGCTCCTTGAGAAGCTTTAGACAGGAGCGCGTCTGCTTGTAGTCCCTCTCCAGGGGCTGGTAGGGGTCTGAGCTGTTTGCAATGGTCACGGGAAAGCGGGGGTCCAGCTTCAACAGCTCGCGCTTAACCTGCTTCAGCAGGTTCCTCTTCAACCTGGCCTCAAAGGCTCTGGGGATGTAGCTGGTGATGTAGCAGTACACGCAGGCGTGGGCGCAGCCGGTGTAGGGGTTGAGGGAGTACTTCTTCGGACAGGTGCACAGGCTGCTCCTCCAGGGGTCGAAGAGGGAGATTATCATAGCCTGGGCTTCCAGAGGGAGAGCATCCTCTTCTCCTTGAGCTCCCTGGCCTTGCGGTCCAGGAAGCGGTAAACCGCGCTGTGGGGCTTGCCCTGCACCAGCATGAGCACCGCCTCCCTGGCGATCTGCACCTCATCGTAGCCCCCTATTATTGCAACGCTCTTGCCGTACACGCTCACGTAGGTGCCGGTGGTGCTCTCTATGTAGCGCCTGGTCTTTCCTCCGGTGCCAATAATGCGCGCCTTCTGGCGAACCAGTGCCTTGGGTGTGCGCAGGTACTCTGTCAGGTCGATGAGCTCCAGGGTGTAGTCCTCGCTGGTGAGCTTCATCGCCTTCTCAGGTGCCATGCCGCGCGCAATCGCCCTGACTATGTCGCGCGCCACCCAGGCTCCCAAGGGCTCGTCTCCCGCGTTCTCTATGGTGACCATCCCCTCCCTGTCCACGGTGATTTTAACCTTGAGCTCCCTCTCAATCCTGCGCTTTACCTCGCCTCGCCTGCCTATGAGCACTCCTATCCTATCCTTGGGAATCCTCAGGTACTCCATGGTCACCACCGCAGGAGACAATGTAGCTGTGAACCTCCTTATAATCCACCGAAAAGTACCTTCTGAAATACCGCACCAGGTTGGCGACGTCGCGGTCGAAGAACTCCTGCGCGTGGGGGTGGTCCCTCACCACCCCCGAGGAGAGGTCTATTATCACGGGGCGCTCCTCCTCCACCAGGATGTTGTACTCGCTCAGGTCGGCGTGCACCAGCTTTGCGCGGCAGTAGAGCAGGCGAACATTGCGGAGGAGCTCCCGGAAGAACTCTTCTGGATTGGAAAGCTCTACCTGCTTCAGCATGGGCGCGGGAACGCCGTCCCGGCCAACAAACTCCATCACCAGCACATTGTTCCTGAAGGCCACCGGCCTTGGAACCCTGACACCCGCGAGGTGGGCGCGCTCCAGGTTTTTGAACTCCTTCCTCACCCAGGTGTAGACGATTCCTCTGCGGGTGCGCCTCATCTTTGGAAAGCGGGGGTCGCCCTCTATGTACCTGCTCATCGCCTTGAAGTCGCTGGTTGCAACGCGGTGGATCTTCACCGCCAGCGGGTTGCCCTCCCTGTCCCTGGCGAAGAAGACATTGGACTCCTTCCCGGTTTTTATCACGCCCTGCATCACGTCGATGTAGCCCTTGTTAGCGAGCTCATAGAGGGTGAGCAGCGTCGCACGGTCAAAGACCTCACTCGCCACCTTTAAGTCTTCAACACCCCTGACGCGCCGGCGCAGCTTATCCAGCTCCGCTTCAAGCCTCGAAAGCTTCTTATCCACACTCATGACTACAGGAGCCCCATGTTGATGAGGCGGTCCACCTGGGGCTTGGTGTAGCGCCACACCACGTCGCCCTTCTTGTCCCCCTGCACCTTCCAGGGCTTGACTATCACCACGTCCCCAACCTTTATCCATATCCTGCGCTTTATCTTGCCCGGAATGCGAACCATGCGCAGCTTGTTGTCCTTGCAGCGCACCAGCATGCGTGAGCCGCCGAACATCTGCTCCACTATCCCCAGAACCTCGTCGTCCTTGGGCAGGCGCAGCCTGCGCAAGGCAGCTTCTTCATCCTCGTGCTCGTCTCTGGCTACCAAGTAATCACCTCTCTAATTATCTCCCGGTCGGTTTATAAAAGTTCCGCAGGGCGGAGGGGTTCCCTCAATACTAAAATTTATTTTAACCTGGAACATAATTCTATACAAAAGTGCCAGGAGGCAGGTCAGCGAGATGTCGGGAAAGCTGCTGCTGGTGTTCGGACTCAGCGTTCTCATAATCTCGGGGATGTACTTTCCCTACTCCAAGTTCACCGGTCAGCACAGCTTTGTTTCTGGTGCCAATGTCAGCTGTTCTTCCTGTCATCCCTCTCAGGCTGGCAATCTTTCTCTGTCAGT
>JAADFX010000011.1 GCA_013152685.1 Methanobacteriota archaeon
ATCTGGAAGGCAACCTCTTCGCTCCCCTCCTTTGTTATGTCCATCCCGAACTTCAGCTCATACAGCTCCCGCTTTACCTCCAGCTCCTCCCTCTGCCTCGCCTTCGTAATGCGTGCGCCCACGCCCACATAGAAGTCCTCGGTGTTCTCCCTCACAACGAAGAAGTTTATGTCCTCCGGCTTCTTGTCCTTAAGCGGCGTGGGGATGCCCGGGTATAGCCTCACGGGGCGGAGGTTAACGTACTGGTCGAAGTAGAAGCGCAGCTTGAGCAGGATGCCCTGCTCCAGGATACCCGGCTTGACGCGAGGGTCGCCCACGGCGGCGAGGTAAATCGCATCGCAGCGCGAGAGCTCTTTGAGCGAGTCCTCGCCCAGCGTTTCGCCGGTGGCGAGGTAGTGCTCCGCACCAAAGGGGTAGCGCACCCACTCGAAGTCTATGTTCGCAGCCTCTCCAGCCGCTTCGAGAACCTTTATGCCCTCCTGCATCACCTCAGGACCGACGCCGTCTCCCGGGATAACCGCAATCCTGTACATCACACCACCATGCTAAATTCTGGGCGGGGAATAAAAAAGTTTGTGGGATACCGCAGACATGGGGCTGAAATATTTTTAAACGTTATGGCTTTTGAGACATAGTATGGAGACAGTTACCATATCAAAAAAGGAATATGAGGAACTTAAAAAAAGAGCTGAGATAGACTGGGAACTCGTAGAGAAGATAAAAAAGGGTCTTGAAGACATAAAGCAGGGAAGAATTAGTGAGTGGAAGCCTAAATAATTCCTTTTTTCCGCAATGTTTCAAAAATATATTGCTGATATTCAGCTAGATTTATAAGGATCTGGTTTATAGTTGCCTGCTGCGCCTTTTTATCACTTATTGCAAGAATTAGTACCACAAGAATGTCGCGATAAACTAAGTAGTACAAGCGCTTGCCGTTAAACTTCTTTTCCCTGAAAAATGAAAGTCCTGCTAATGGTTTACCTACCTTATCGCCCCTCTCCATCAACTGCCTGAGAATCTTGTCCACGCGTTTTTGTTCTGATTTGTCTAGTTTAGCATAATCCTTGTCGAATTCTTCTGTTTTGAAAATTCTGAATCCACTCATAGGAGTGTTGATACCATTCAAAGCTTAAAAAACTACCTGCCCTTCAAACCTCCACCTCAATGCCAAGAATCTCCCTCGCGCCCCCGTGCACTGCCCTCGCAATCTCCGCGCATCCCCTGGCGGCGCTGTACTCGTCGGTGCGAAGCACCGGCGCCAGCTTTTGCAGTCTTTCAGCGAGCCCTGAAAACACCGCGTCATGAGCACCGGCACCGCCCGTAACAACTATCGCCTCTGGCTCAACCAGCGCTGTAAGGGAGCGGATCTCCATCTCCACGCTCAGCAGGAGAGCATTCAGGGCGAGCCTTGCCCTCTTGCTCTTCGGCTCCAGCACCTCGCTGAAGTCAGAGAAGGGGAAGATTTTAACCGCACCTCCGCGGGAGAAGGCCTCGTTGGCGGTGAGCTCGCCTGCATCGATGCGGCGGATCGCCTCAAGGTCCAATGGGCCATGAAGCATGCCTATGGCGCCAAGGCAGGCATCCACTGCGCCTGCGATCCTCCCCTCCCTTACGGCGATGTTCACCGTATTGGAGCTTATGTCGCTCACTATTAAGCTCTCAGCGTTTAGCTCTTGCTTAGCTTTCAGGTAGGCGTCGTAGGCTATGCCCACCTTCTCGGCGCTCGCCATGTGCGAGTACAGGGCGCGCATGCGCTCGTCTAAGCAGGCGATGCCGCGGTGGAGGCCTGGTATCACAACTACTTTAATCCCGCTCTGCGCAATCTCGTCGAAGGCGCGTTCACCGCCGCCCACGTGCTCTCCAGCTCCACCTCCCGGGAGAACGCCGCGATTCTCCACCCGCTCAACTGGAGTTATGGCGCTTATGGCGTCGCCCATCCCGTGGGTTACTGCCGCGAGCTCAATCTGCGAGAGCTCCACCCTGCGCTCAATCTCGCGCAGCACCCCTCCGCGAGCGGCTCTTCTTCTCGGAATGGAGAATCCCAGATTCTCCGGCAGGAGGTAGAAGCGTATTTCGCGGGTGCCGTGGTCCATTCCCAGGAAGCTCATCTCAACCCCCGGAAGGGTAGCTCCCCAGTATCTTCAGGAAGGAGGCGCGGCGCTCAACCTCCTCGAGCACGCGCTTTATCCTCGGCTCGCTGCGGTGCCCCTCGAAGTCTATGAAGAAGATGTAGTCCCCCAGCGCCTTCCTCGAGGGGCGGGACTCTATCTTTGTGAGGTTCACCTTTGCCCTGGCGAAGTTCGCGAGTATCTCGTACAGTGCGCCAGGCTTGTCCTTCAGGCTCAGAATAATGGAGGTCTTGTCCCTGCCGGTGGGAGCGTGGTCCTTCTTCGCAAGAATGAAGAAGCGCGTCTGGTTGTGGTCCAGGTCCTGAATGTTCTCCTTCACCACTTCTAAACCGTAAAGCTTAGCCGCCGCAAGGGGAGCTATCGCGGCAGTGTCGCGGAGCTGCTTCTCCTTGATCTCCCTCGCCGCGTCGGCGGTGCTCGGGTAGTTGGCCGTAGCCACGCCCAAGTTAGAAAGGAAGCCCTTGCACTGCGCCAGGGCTTGGGGATGGGAGATTACCCTGCGAATCTCGCCCAGCTTTACCCCGGGCAGCGCCAGCAGGTGGTGGTTTATGTCCAGAATAACCTCGGCGTAGACCTTAACGTCCCGCTTTACCAGCAGCTCCATGGCTAAAGCCACGCTACCCTCCAGGGAGTTCTCCACAGGTAAGACGCCGAACTCAACCTCGCCCCTCTCCACCAGGTCGAAAATCTCCTCGATGTCGCGGGCGAGCACTAAATGGGGCGAGCTCATGAACTTCAATGCCGCCTCCTCCGAGAAGGTGCCCCTCGGTCCGAGTATCGCCACCTTGCCCTGCCGCTGTGCGCGCTTGCTCTCCAGGATAATCCTCTCGAAGATGTCGCGCACAAACTCCTCACTGAGCTCACCTGCTCTTGAAAGCGCCCTCTTGAGGACCTGCTTCTCCCGCTCTACATCTTCTATGCGCATGCCGCGGGCGAGCTTGTACCTGCCCACCTCCTCGGCGATGCGAATCCTGCGCCTCAGCAGGTCTAAAAGCTGGGCGTCAATCTCGTCTATCTCCTTCCTCAGCTCCTCCAGCGAGCTCATCTCAGGTTAGCTTTCGCGGCAGGGTTTAAAAAGCTTCCCTCACGGGGAAGAGGAAGCGGGAGTACACCCGCTTAGCCTTCTCCTTCGCGCGCCGGAGCGCCTCGCTCCTGCTATCCCCTGAAGCTAGCACCGTGGTTACCGGCTCGCCCGCTTCAATTATCGCATTCCTCACCGGCACGTCGCTGCACAGCCTCGCTAAATTCCCCCTCACTATGCACCGCTCGCCGGCGAAGAGGGTGAGCCTGGCTGCAAAGCGCCCCGCCGCCGGGCACTGCTCAGGCAGCTCGCCATCGCAGGCTGCGAGGTGAGCCTCCACTATGTTAATGCCGTACGCCAGCTCCACCACATCCAGAGTTCCCTGGAAGCGCGGGTTGAGCTCCATGAAGTAGTACTTCCCCCTCGCTTCCACGAAGTCGATGCCGTTCCACCCCTTTAGCCTGAAGAGGCGGGAGATCTCCTCCGCCATGCTTAAAAGCCGCTCGTCGCTGGAGTAGGGCGCTATGCTCCCGCAGTACCTGAAGCCCTGCGCATTAACCAGCCTCGAGCCCAGAAGCTGCACACTCGTGGATACGGCAGCGCTCTCATCGCCCGCCGAGAGGGTGGAGACGCTTACCGGCCTTCCCTTAATGTACTCCTGCACCAGACAGCGCTCCCGTATATCCGGAACCTCCTCCTCGCGCCTCGCGAGCACAACGCCCTCGCCACCCGCTCCTAGCGCGGGCTTCACCACCACCGGAAAGCCGATCTCCCGCGCCGCCTCTACCGCTTCGTCCCTGCCTTCCACCACCCTGGTTTCGGGCACAGCCACCTCCGGCTCAAGCTTCCTCACCCTTGCCAGCTGGTACGCCTTGTCCTTCAGCTTCTTCGCCCTTGCCCCTGAGATGCCCGCGACCTTCCTGCTCCGCAGGGACAGCGTGGAGGTGAGGATTATCCTGTCTCCGTCCAGGCGCCGCGCAAGGGCGAGCAGCTTCCCGTCGGAGTACTGCTCCGCGAACCTCCCGCTGGAGCGGTACGGCTTCTGCTCAACTATGCTCAGCGAGACGTCCGCGAGCCTCTTCAGGTCAACATCCCCAAAGTAGTCAGCGCTCTCCACGGCGTAGCGGGAGCGCTTTGCCGAGGCCACCGCAGGGCGAGTGTGCACTCCCACTATGAGGAGGCGCTCACCGCTGGACAACCCGCTTCCCCCGCGTAGAAGGCACCACCCTCATCCTGCCTTCAAAGCTCCTGTGGAGCTCCTCGCCCTCGAACAGCCTGTCCAGAAAAACCGCCAGCGCTGCAACCTCGCTGTGGGGCTGGTGCCCTATGGCTATGTTGTAGTCCACCAGCTGGAAAACCTCCGCCGGCACCTTCTCGGCGCCCACAACCACGAGCACGTCCTTGCCGGAGGAGCGTATCTCCCCTATCTTCTCATCCACGTGCTCGCCGTACATGGTGAGGTGCACCCTTGTGCCCCTCCACTCCCTGATAACCCTGCGCCACTCGGGCTCCACCTCCACGAAGAAGTTGCCCCCCCAGTTCTCAACCACCTTGCGTATGCTCTCCACAACCTTATCGTCGGGCGTCGTGAGTATCATCCCGCTCGCACCGAAGGCCCTCGCAACGAGGCCAACGTGCGTGGTCACGCGCTTGTCCCGCTCAGGTCTGTGCCCCAGGCGGAGAACCACCACCCTCATGGGAGCACCTTCAGAAGCTCCTCCCGCTGGGGGCGCAGAAATATCCTCCTGCTCCTCCCGCGTCCGGCTGCGCTCACCACCTTGGTGTCCACCAGGCGGAGCTCCTCCAGCTTTTTCAGGAGGCGGTAGAACTTGGTGTAGCTCAGCCCTGTCCTGCCGGAAAAGTGCTCGTATAGCCTTCCGGAGGTGATGCCCTCCTCCACCTCGCACAGGAGCTTTAGAAGCTGCTTCTCCTCCTTCGACAGGGGCTCCACCAGTGAGCGGAGCGTCGCCGCCCTTGACTTGGAGTAGGCCTCCTCCACATGCTCCTCCTCAATCCTCCGCGAGGCGTGGGACTCAGCGATAAGGGCGCTCGCCTTGAGGAGCTCTATGCCCAGCCTAAGGTCGCCGTGCTCATAGGCGTAGCTCGCCACCTTCTCCACCAGCTCGTCGTCGATTACACCCGGGAAGAAGCCAAGCTCCGCTCTGCGTTTGAGTATGTCGTACATCTCGCCGGCGCTGTAGGGCGGGAAGTATATCTCCTGAGGGCGGAACATGGAGCGAACCCGGTCGGCCAGCTTGTAGAGGAACTCTGTGCCGCTCACTATGCTGAAGATTGCCGTCTTTGCCCCGGGGAAGACCTCGTGGGCGCGCAGTATGTCGTAGAGCACCTCATTGGCGTGGCGCTCGCGGAGGAGGTTGTCCATGTCGTCAAGCACGACGAGGAGTATTCTGTTCTCGCGGCGGAGCTTCCTGAAGGTCGCCTCGTATACCTTGGAGAAGGGCACACCCGTCTCAGGGGGGAGGTGCCCCACCACCGCCCTGTGTATCAGCGAAAAGATTCCGAACTTGGTGGAGGTTATCTGGCAGTTTATGTGCACTCTAGCTATGCGCGCCGCTCCTGGCGTGTCCTCAAGCTCCTGGAAGAGCTTTCTCATGGCGGTGGTCTTACCCGTGGCCGGAGGGCCGTGGATCAGCGCATTGAGGGGGCGCTCTCCGCGCAGCGCCGGCTTTATGCAGTGCGCTATGCTGCGCATCTGCGCCTCGCGGTGGAGGTACTCCTCCGGCACGTAGTCCGGGTCAAATACTTCAGGGCTGCGGAAGAGACTCTCCTCCGCCGAGAGCAGGTCCTTGAAGCTCCTCGGGCGCATCTCCTTTTTAAATTTCCCTCCGGCGGGTATAAAGGTTTTCACCTGGGGGGCGGTTTCATCCTTTTTTTCCCGCCCTCTTCTACCTTTCCCAGGAGCGCCGGAAAAGTGAAGGGTGAGCAGCCCTGTGTTCCGGAAGGTGGCGGTGTGTGCGCCCCTGCATACAGAAACATTTTTATTCTCCGAGACCAAAGGTAGGCAAGCTTTTGAAGGTGTGGCAATGCGCGCGGAGGAGATACTTGCAGAGCACATTGAGATGATAGACGGTGAGATAAGGGCTGTTTTTCAGCAGCGCAGTGAGCCAAGACGGCTGTACGAGATGATGGAGTACCACCTGGGCTGGCTGGACGAGTCGCTAAAGCCGGCGAAGCAGTACCGCGGGAAGCGCTTCCGACCCACGCTGTGCCTGCTCACCTACAAAGCTCTCGCGGGAGTTTACACCAAGGCGCTGCCCGCGGCGGCGGCTATTGAGCTGATCCACAACTTCTCCCTGATTCACGACGACATCGAGGACATGGACGAGGAGCGCAGGCACCGCCCCACGCTCTGGAAGCTCTTCGGCATACCCCACGCGATTAACGCTGGCGACGGCATGCACGTCCTGGCGAACCTGGCGGCTTTAAGGCTCAGGGACTACAATGTAACCGACGAGAAGGTTGTGGAGGTGCTCGCCATACTCAATAAAACCATAATGGAGCTGTGCGAGGGGCAGTACCTGGACATGAGCTTCGAGGAGCGGATGGACATAACCATCGACAGCTACCTGGACATGATCTCGCGCAAGACGGCGGCGCTCATCGAGGCGAGCACCCACATCGGCGCGATGCTCGCCACGCGGGACGAGAAGGTTATACGCCACTTCAGAAGCTTCGGGCGCAAAATTGGCATAGCCTTCCAGATAATCGACGACATCATAGGCATCTGGGAGAAGGAGACGGGCAAGCCCAGGGCGAGCGACATAAGAAACAAAAAGAAGACGCTGCCAGTAATCTACGCCTTTGAGAAGGCCTCACCGGAGGAGAAGGAGTTCCTCACCGAGACCTACTCCAAGGACAGGCTGAGCGAGGAGGACGTGGAGAGGGTGCTGGAGGTGCTGGAGAGCACCGGCGCGAGGGAGTACACCAAGAGGATGGCCGAGAAGTACGAGGGGGAGGCTCTGAAGGAGCTGCGCGCCACGGGAATAAAAAATGAAGCCGTGGAGAAGATAGAGGTGCTGGCGGAGTTTCTCATAAGGAGGAAGTACTAGCGCCTTCCGAGTAGCGAGGAGAGCAGCCCTCCGCCCTCCTCAACGCTGAACAACCTCGCCGCGTTTTCGTAGAGCATCTTCCGCTTTTCTCCCTCTGCTACTGGTAAAGAGGTGATTTTCTCAACCTCATAGCCGGGATAGAAGTTGTACCTGAAGTCGGAGCCGAAGAGGACCCTGTCAGAGCCGAAGATTTCCATCGCCCTGAGGATTTCCTCAGGCGCCGCATGGGAGGTCTCCAGGTAGACGTTGGGCTCAGGTATAACGCTTGGCGTGGCCTCTCCGCGCCTGCACCTCGCCAGGTGGGCGAAGATAAAGGTAACCCGGGGAAAGCTCACAATGAGCTCATTTGCCTCCTCGGGTGAGAAGTTGTCCCTTTCCACGGCGGTGAAGCCGGGAGAGAGCAACACGGGAATGCGCAGCTGCTCTATGGTTTCGAAGAGCGACCACACCTCATCCTGGGCAAGGGTAAAGTTCTGCTCGTTTGGGCTGAGCTTAACCCCGCGCAGGCGGAGCTCTGCCACGGCGCGGTCCAGCTCCTCCGCCGCGCCCTCGCAGCCTGGATTTACGGAGGCGAAGGGAATTATCGCCCTGCTCTCTCTCGCCGCTTTTGCCACGAGGTTGTTCAGCCTCTCCGCCTCGCCGGGTGAAGTCGAGGTCACAAGGGGCGCAAGCACCGCCTTCGAAACGCCGTGGCTCTTCATCCCCTCCAGCAGGTCCTCAATGCTACCGTGCCGGGTGACCTCTATTCCGGTGGTCAGGAAGTACTCCCTGGCAGCCTCCCGCTCTAAAGCGCTCAGCTCCTCCCCCGATGAGAAGTTCGCATGCGCGTCTATTATCATCTCTCGCCCCTGATGTAGGGGGCGACCTCGGCGAGCGCCCGCTTCAGAGCATCGCCGTCGCCCACTATTACCAGGTGCCTCCTGCCGTGGCGCTTTATCTTGACGTTGCAGCTGTGAGAAATCTCCAGCAGTCGCTTTGGCGTCAAGCCTGAGGGCTGCTTGATTCTCACCCACTTCCTCGCCCTGGGCAGGTGGGGGTAGAAGCGGGTCACACTGAGGCTGTAGTCACCGTAGCGCTCTCCCGCCTCGATGCGGTCGAAGGTCTCACTCCAGCGCATTAGAAAGTCGTCGCCCAGGGGCTGTGCGGCCACGAAGATTTCGCGCTGCGCTTCTTCGAGCAGGCGCTCCACCTTGACCATGAACGCCTCGTCGGCGGCACGGTTGAGGGAGGCCTCGTTTATCATGCTTCTGGCATGCCTCAGAAGTTCGCTGGCGCGCGGTGAGCGGAACTTCTCGCGGTTGAGCTCGACGAGCATGTCCATGGTGGCGAGCCACTTCTGCTGAAGAACTTCAAGGCTCATGCTCAGAGGAGCGAGGACTAACGAGTAAAAGGATTATCCCCGCCTTATCTCCTCCAGCACCTCCTTTGCGCGGTCAACGCGGATTTTGCGCTCCCTCACGAGCACCTCTGCCACGAGGTCTATCTCCTCGCCCCTGGCGCCTGCCATGGCGGCGATGTTTCTCGCGTGCAGCTCCATGTGACCGCGCTGTATTCCCTCCGTTGCGAGGGCGCGCAGCGCGGCGAAGTTCTGCGCCAGGCCGACGGCTGCGATTACCCTTGCAAGCTCCTGCGCCGTCTTAACCCCCAGAATCTTTATGCACGCCTTTGCCACTGGATGAGAGGCTGTTGCACCTCCAACCAGACCTACTGCAACAGGAAGCTCTATCGTCGCCACCAGGTCGCCGTCGCGGTTCTTCTCGTAGGTGGTCAGGGGCTTGTAGCCTCGCAGTGCAGCGTACGCATGCGCCCCCGCCTCAACGGCGCGGGTGTCGTTGCCCGTGGCGAGCACCACAGCGGTGACGCCGTTCATTATCCCCTTGTTGTGGGTGGCGCAGCGGAAGGGGTCAGCCTCGGCGAAGGCGTAGGCGTTGAGCACGCCCTCCACCACCTCCTCGCCGCCTATGGCTTCAGCTTTAAAAACCGCCTTTGCGCGCGCCAGGCGGAAGGTGGCCAGGTTGGAGATTATGCGCAGGTAGACCTTCCCGCCCGTGGCGCGCTCTATCAGCGGCGCCACCGCCTCTGCCATTGTGTTTACCGCATTCGCCCCCATCGCATCGCGACAGTCCACAAGCAGGTGAGTCACCACCATGGGTCCGCGCCTCGAGTCCAGCACGCGAACCTCTATGTCCCTGCACCCGCCGCCCAGCTTCACCAGCACGGGGTCCTGCTCATTCGCCTTCTGTATAATCTCCTCCTTTATGTTGAGTATCTCCATCCTCGCCGCGTAGGGGTCCTCCACGCCTGTGAGCTGCACCTGCCCTATCATTATGGGCGGCGTCGCATTGGTCACAAAGCCGCCTCCAGGGCGGGCCATCTTCGCCGCGTTGCTCGCCGCTGCCACAACGCTCGGCTCCTCTATGGCCATGGGTATGAGGTACTCTTTGCCGTCTATCAGGAAGTTGGTGGCTATGCCCAGGGGAAGCTCAAAGGTGCCTATGACGTTCTCAATCATGCGGTCGGCTTGAGCTATTGTGAGCGAGCCGTGCCTCGCTATGGCCTCAACCTCCTCCTCGCCCAGGGAGGCGAAGCTTTTAACCTTAGCCAGCCTCTCCTGCGGCGGGAGCTTGTAAAACCCGGGGATGCGTGAACTTGCCATAATTACCACCGCTGGTAGCTTCGAGGC
>JAADFX010000012.1 GCA_013152685.1 Methanobacteriota archaeon
GGTGGGCTTCGGGGAGCACGGCGAGGGCTTCGTGAGGTTTGCGCTCACCCAGCCCGTGGAGAGGATAGAGGAGGCGCTGGAGCGCATGGAGAAGATAGTTTAAGCAACCGTTTTACAAAAAATTTTACAATACCTTTACATTGTTAACCTCCTTCCAAGCGGGTACAACTTTTCGGGAGAAGATACCATGGCAGGACGGGATTACGTTCTACGTGATTGAGGAAGTAAAGCGCGAGATGCGCCTGCCGGAGCGAGTTCGGATTTTTGACACGACGCTCAGGGATGGAGAACAGACACCGGGGGTTTCTTTAACTGTTGAGGAGAAGATAACCATAGCGCGGCAGCTGGATAAGCTGGGCGTCGACATTATCGAGGCGGGATTTCCCATCTCCTCGCGGGGTGAGAAGGAGGCGGTGAGCAGGATAGCCGGGGAAGGGCTGAGCGCCGAGGTCTGCGGCCTTGCGAGGGTTCTTCCCGAGGACATCGACGCCGCCTTGGACTGCGACGTGGACATGGTGCATACCTTCGTATCCACGAGCGACATACAGCGTGAGGCCACAATAAAGAAGAGCCGCGAGGAGGTGCTGGAGCTCGTAACCAGCGCCGTGGAGCGGATTAAGGAGCACGGGGTGAAGTGCCTCTTCTCTGCCATGGACGCCACGCGCACTGAGATGGACTACCTGATAAAGGTCTTCAAAACCGCCGAGGAGGCGGGCGCCGACATAATAAACATCCCCGACACGGTGGGGGTTATGATTCCTCCAGCAATGAGGCGCATCACCCGTGAGGTGTACGAGAATGTGGGCATCCCCATAGACGTGCACTGCCACAACGATTTTGGTTTAGCCGTGCCCAACTCACTTGCCGCCGTCGAGGCAGGGGCGCAGGAGGTGCAGGTTACCATCAACGGCATAGGCGAGCGCGCGGGCAACGCAAGCCTTGAGCAGGTGGTGATGAGCCTGACCTCCATCTACGGGGTTAAGACCAGCATCCGCACAGAGTACCTCTACGAGACGTCGAAGCTGGTGGAGCGCCTCACGGGAATAAGGATGCCCCCCAACTATCCCATTGTGGGCGAGAACGCCTTCTCTCATGAGTCGGGCATCCACACCCACGGCGTGCTCGTTAAAGCCGAGACCTTTGAGCCGGGGGTTATGACCCCCGAGATGGTGGGTCACAGGCGGAGGATAGTGAGCGGCAAGCACGCCGGCGCGCATGGCATAAGCGCCATGCTCCAGGAGATGGGCATCTACGCCACCCGGGAGCAGGTGCGCGAGATTACCCGCAGGGTCAAGGAGCTGGGCGACAAGGGCAAGCGGGTTACCGATGCCGACCTGCTCGCAATAGCAGAGGCGGTGGTGGGAGAGGTGGCGAAGCAGGAGAAGGTCGTCGACCTCGAGGAGTTTGCGGTGATGACGGGCAACCGCGTCATACCCACGGCGAGCGTCAAGCTGCGCTTCAGGGACAAGGAGCTCATGGGCGCGGAGACCGGCGTTGGCCCGGTGGATGCAGCGCTGAACGCCGTGCGCAAGGTGCTCAGCGAGGTGGAGGACATCCGCCTGACCGAGTACCACCTCGAGGCGATAACCGGCGGGAGCGACGCCCTCGCGGAGGTCGTGGTCAAGCTGGAGGATAGCAGGGGCAACGTCGCCAGTGGAAAGGCGGCGCGCGAGGACATAGTCAACGCCAGCGTCGAAGCAATGATCTCGGCGATAAACCGCATCTTTATTATGAGGGAGAAGGCTGAAAAGTAGGCCTTTCCCTACCCCTTTTCAGAGCCCTCCCAGAGGTATTTGAACATCACGCTGGCTATTCTCACCAGCTCGGGTTCGTCGCTCCATATACCCACACCCCCCGTCTCATCTCCGTAGGGTGAGGCGTAGAAAACCTCCTCGTCGTCCTTTATGACAACCCAGCCTATTCTCTCACCGCACACCCTCACCTCCACGCCGGGAATCTCAACCCCTCCAAGCTCCTCGCCGGCGACCACCCTCACCTCCACGCCAAGCGCAGCCCTGCCTTCAATAACCCTCCTCATCCCGGTGAGTTCTCCCGCAAGGTCCGCGGGTATAAAGGGCACCAGCAGGCTCAACGACTCCATGGCGGAGCCCAGCATCTCCAGCACCTTCTCCAGAATCCTCTCCCTGCCGCGGATTATCCACACGCCCACCTTTTTTGAATCCCCGCCAACCGGCTTGAGGCCGCGGATTATCTCCTCCTTTGCCTCCTCGAGCCTTCTCCTGGTCTCCCTCTCCACGCTCCTGAGCACCTGCTCAGGCTCAACCGCCCTGTAGCGCATGGGCTTGCCCGGCTCCCTAACAATCCATCCCTTCCTCTCCAGCGAGGTGAGCACATCGTAGACCCTGGGGTAGGGGATACCCGCGAAGTCGCTTATCTCCTTTGAGGTCAGCACGCCCCTTCTGGCAAGCTCCACGTAGGCGAGGGCCTCATACCTGTTCAGCCCGAACAGTCTCAGCCTGTCTTCGAGGCTCATTTCCTCCTTCTCTCCTGAGTGAGACTCTGCGGCTGTGGTATTAAAATTAACTACCGCCGGTGGTTAAAGCAGACGAAAAACCTTAAAGTGGTTAACCACTTTCAGTGGTAAACATGCTTCTCAGGGGCGCTCTGGTGAGGCTTGCCCGGGCTCAGGCGGGGTGGGGGCATGTGATTGTCGCCCTCGCGCTGGTCTTCACACTCTTTGCGGCGCTGGGCCTGCCTGAGATGGGGCTTCAGACAGACCTCACCCGGGAGCTTCCGGCGGGGATTGAGGCGATTGAGAAGATGAAGGAGGTGGGCGCGGAGTTCGGGAGCTCCGACTCGGTGATTGTGATAATAAAGCTCTCGGACAGCGAGCTCAGCGGCAGGGTTCAGGACATCCGCGACCCGAGGGTTGCCAGGATGATAGAGCAGGTCCACAGGAACCTGGCTGAGGAGAGGGAGGTTTCCAGGGTGCACTCCGCCTACTCCATCTATGAAAAAACAGGCACACCCCGGAGCCTTGAGGAGAGCAGGGCCCTCTACTCCGCCATACCCGAGCTGAGGGACTTCTACTCCCGGGACCTAACAGCAACGGCGATGTACATCTACTCCGACATAGGTGCAAGCGAGGAGAGGAACAGGGCGCTGGTGGAGAGGGTCAGGGAGGTGGTGGAGGGCTCCGAGAAGCCTCCGGGGGTGGAGGTTCTGATAACGGGCACCCCGCCAATGAGGGTGGCGCTCTTTGAGCTTCTGATCCACGACGCTGCGCTTACAATGAGCGTCGCGGCGCTGATAATCCTCCTTCTCCTGGTAATCCTTCAGAGGTCGGTGATTAAGGGGCTGGTAGTGTTCACACCCCTCGTGCTCTCGGTGGTTTGGACCCTGGGAACCATGGGCTGGCTCGGCATACCCCTGAGCATAGGCACTGTGGGCATTGGCGCAATGATTCTCGGCCTGGGGGTGGAGTACGGAATTTTTGTGATAAAGAGGTACGAGGAGGAGAAGCGGAAGGGCAGGAGCCCCGAGGAGATTCTCGGAGTAGTAGTGCCCGGGGTCGGGCTCAACATCACCGGCTCCGCCACAACCACAATTGCCGGCTTCCTCGCCCTCCTCCTTGCCACCATGCCGATGGTCCAGAAGATGGGCTCCACCCTCGCTCTTGGAATATTCTACAGCTACCTGGGCGCAATAGTTGTGAATCCCGCTCTAATAGCAATCCTGGACAGGAGGGGATACCTTGCTGATTAGGGCGTACGCCAGGTTTGCGTCGGAGCACCCCTACCTCCTACTGGCGCTCTGCCTCGCCGCAAGCTACTTGGCGTACGTCCAGCTCTCGGAGGTTGAGCTCGAGGCCACCGCCTTCGAGAAGATGTTCCCCGGGGATATGGAGGTCATAAGGGGGTTTAAAATAGCTGAGGACCAGTTCTTTGGCTCCCAGAACATGTTCGTGGTGGTTTTTATTGACCCGGAGCAGAATTCGGTGCACTCCGTCAGGGACATAAGGCAGCCGGAGGTGGCGAGGTACATAAGCGCAATCCAGGGTAAGCTAAGGGGCATAGAGGGGGTATCCGGGAGCAGGAGCTACGTGGACTACCTGGGTGAAGACGTGCCCGGGACCCTGGATGAGGTTAAGCTCAGGCTTGAGGGGACCCCTGCGGCAGAGGCGTACGTGAGTGGGGACAGGGCGACGGCGCTGATAAGGCTTCAGGTGAGCGACGTCTCGGGCAGGGAAGAGAGCTTTGTGGAGGACGTGGAGAGCGCCATAGGCTCGATTACTCCCCCTCCGGGGGTGAGGGCGGTGGTGGCAGGCGATCCCGTGAACGGGAAGATCTTCAAGGAGCTTACCGCGGGGGATATGCAGTCAACCACGAAGTTCAGCTTCCTGGGCATCCTCGTCTTCACGGCGCTGGTTCTGTGGTCGCTGAGGTACAGCTTCCTCCCGCTGCTCAGCGTGGCCCTGGGAACCTTCTGGAGCTTCGGGATGATAGGCGCCCTGGGAATTAAAATCTCCTCCATCCTAGCAGGCGTGGTGAGCATGATTATGGGCATCGGCATAGACTTTGCAATCCAGATAATCGGGAGGTACATGCAGGAGGTAAGGGGGTACTTCGGCCCGCCCCGCCCGCCTGAGGAGGCCATGAGGCTAACCCTGGAGAGGGTCATCAAGCCCATGGCGATCACCACCCTGGCGGCCCTGGTGGGCTTCAGGGCCATGGCCCTGGGGGAGCTCAGTTTTATGCGGGACCTGGCCAATGTGATGAGCATCGGCGTGCTCGCGTGCATGCTCTCAGCCCTGACCTTTGTTCCCTCGGCGGTTCTGATTCTCAACAGATTGAAGGAGGTAAGAGTGTGAGGTGGTGTGTGGTATTTGTGGCTGTGCTTCTGTCTGCTGGCCTGGCTTACGCCCTGGACGCGGACTTCTATGTCACGGCGGTGGAGCACACAAAGCTGAGGCAGGACAGCTACGGCTATGTGAACATAACCCTGAAGAATCTCGGGGCGAGTTATGCGGCCTATGCGCGTGTTACCTTCGACCCCGAGGACAGGTCGCCGATAGACCCGGTGGGCTCGCCCAGAAGGCACATCGGCAGGGTGAGGGAGGGCATCCTCTCTGAGCAGTACTTCGGGATAATCCTGCAGAACGAGGAGGTGGAGTTGGGCTACAGGGTTTATGTGAAGAAGGGCACCCCGCCCGGAGTTTACTACGTCCCGCTGCTGGTGGAGTGGAAGGATGAGCAGTTTAACACCAGGTCGCAGGTGCTTCAGCTCGCCCTGCCGGTGGAGGGTGAAATTAAGCTGAGCGTCGCCGGAGTAGCCACGACGCCCAGGGAGGTGAGGAGCGGGAGAGATAATGTGAAGCTCACCGTGAGGATAGCAAACACCGGCGATGCCGAGGCGAGGAACGTGAGGGCAGGCCTCCTCCTCGACGCCCCCTTTGCCGAGAGCTTCTCGGGGGCGGGGGAAAGCTTCCTGGGGAATATAAAGCCCTACGCCGAGGCCACGGCGGAGTTCCACCTGGACGTGGCGGAGAGGGCAGAGCCGGGAAAGTATGAGCTCCCTCTTGTGGTTGAGTATGAGGACTCTGCGGGCAGGGATTACAGGGAGGAGAGGAGCATCTCCATCCTTGTCGAGCCGGCACCCTACTTTGAGCTTTCCGGTGTTGAGCTTGTGCCGGAGAATCCCACCCCCGGAGACAGGGTTACGCTGAAGCTCAGGATAAGGAACACGGGGGGCGAGAAGGCTGAGAACACCGATATAAGGGTTATAAGGGAGAGTTCCCAGCCCTTCGACTTCACGACCCGCAGCGACTTTATAGGCAGCCTCAAGCCCGGAGAGGTGGGCGAGGGCGCAATAGAGTTTGAGGTTAAAGAGGACGCGGTACCCAAGGAGTACAGGCTCAGGGTGAGCATCAGGTGCACCGGCGACAGCGAGGCCGGGGACGACAATGTATATGTGCAGGAGATTGCAGTACCCGTGAAGGTGGCTGCGGGTTCCCCGGAGGAAGGCGGCAAGGTGCTCTACGCGGGTGCCGGAGTCCTGCTGCTTCTCCTGCTCGCAGTGGGGGTAAGGAAGCTCAGGCGCTAGCACCCCACGCCTAGGTAGTCCATGCCCAGGCGCTCCACCTCCTCCCTCGCCAGGATGCGCCTGCCGTCTATGACCACCGCATCCCTCTTGAGCAGCGGCCTCAGCTCCTCGAGGCTGAGCCTCTTGTACTCGTCGTGGTCGGTGAGTATAACCAGGACATCGGCACCGGCTACGACTTCCTTCAGGTTGCTGGAGAACCTCCCGCCAAAGTCCTGCTTCGCGTGGGGATCGTGGGAGATGACCTCAACGCCGCGCTCCATCAGCGCCCTCACCACCGGCTCCGCAGGGCTCATGCGGGTGTCGTCGGTGTTGCCCTTGTAGGCTATGCCGAGCACCGCCACCTTAGCGCTGCTCAGGCTCTTGCCCCTGCTCTTCAGAGCCTGCTCAATCTTGCGGAGCACATGCAGGGGCATGCTGTCGTTGCGCTCCCTCGCGGCTTCTATCAGGCTGAGCTTTAAGCCCCTCTTCCTCGCCTCGTTTATCAGGAAGTATGGGTCTTTGGGCAGGCAGTGCCCGCCAACTCCCGCGCCGGGCATGTGGAGGTTAACCCGGGGATGCTTGTTCGCGAGGTTTATTGCCCTGAGCACATCCACACCCATGGCTTCACAGAGCAGGGCGAGCTCATTCGCCAGGGCGATGTTCACGTCGCGGAAGGTGTTCTCGATGAGCTTGACCACCTCCACCACTTCAACGCTCTCCTGGTAGACCTCACCGCTGGTGAGGCACCGGTAGAGGGCAGCCGCAGCGCGGGCGCTCTCCTCGTTGAGCCCCCCAACAATCCGCGCGTTGCTCTGAATCTCCTCCAGGGTGCGCGTGGGTATTGCCCTCTCCGGCGAGTAGGCCAGGAGGAAGTCCTCCCCCGCCTTTAGGCCAGAGCTTTCGAGTATCGGGGCTATAACATTGCGCGTTGCCCCCGGGGGAATTGTGCTCTCTATGATTATCAGGTGCCCCCTCCTCAGCGCCGCCGCCACCTCTTCCAGTGCGCTCCTGAGGGCGCTCAGGTCGGGGCGCTTCTCCTCGTCTATGGGCGTCTGCACCACCACAATTACAACGTCGCCTTCCTGCGTGGCCTCCCGGGCTGAGGTAACCGCCCTGAGCCTGCCCTCTGCCACTGCTTTTCTTACCAGCTCCTCAAGGCCGGGCTCCTTTATCGGCGATTCTCCGCGGTTAACACTGGCCACTACCGCTTGGTTTATATCTGCGCCCACCACCCTGAAGCCCCTTGCGGCGAGCACCGCCGCGGTGGGCAGGCCGACATAGCCAAGACCTACGACGGCAACTGCGGCGCTCCTGTCGCGAATCTTCTGAACTACGTCCATAACCGGCTCCCTCTTTAGTCGCTGCATTTAGATAGGAAAATCACCTATATTAACCTTTCCGGTGCAACAATTTCAGGGAGATATGCACATATCACGCGGAAAGGCATTTGCTGGCTGCAAGCATTCATAACCTTTTCTAACCTTTCCACGGCACAAATTAATGCGCTTTTGCCTGAAATATCTCCTGTACGCTGCGTGTTTCAGACTACTACCTGTAAAACTCTTTCTTTATGATAAGCTCGTGGGTCCTGCCCTTGGGCACCTTCTCGATGATTCCCCTCTCCACCAGCTCCTTCACAATCCTGCTTATCTTCGGCCTGGAGAAGCCCGTCTTCTCGGGCAGGGCGTCCTGGGTGAGCCTGCCCCCCTCGCCGGTTATCGCCCTGACCACGCGCTCCTCGTCCTCGCTCAGCACCTCGTAGGGCAGCCTCTGCTTCATCTTTCTCACCCTCCTGTAGGCGATTGCGCCGAGCACCCCCAGGACGAGGCCGGCTGCAAAGGCAGTTGCCACTGGCAGGGCTGTGCTCCGCTTTGCCGGCGGTGCGAAGCCCCTCTCTACGGGCACCACCCTGTAGCCGGAGAGCTCCTCCTTTACGCTCGCTTCCAGTCCACCGGGAAAGAGCAGGACCTTTTTGACCCGCAGGGAGGCGAGGGCGTCCTTTACCGCCGGCGGCACGTGGTCGCGCCTGACAAAGAGGATGGGGTAGCCTGTGGCGTAGCTCAGCCTCATCGCCAGCAGGAGGTTTTCAGAGCTCTCGCCGTAGAGCAGAATCGCCCCCTCCGCCCGGGAGTAGAACTCCTTTGCAAAGGTGGCAGCAGTGCCGTAGCGGTCCGCCTCGGCTATCCTGCGGGTGACGTAGCCCAGGGCATCTATCTCCCGCTGCACCTCCAGCGACACGGCTTTCTCACCGCCGATGATCACCAGGTTCCTGTACCCCAGCTGGATGTAGCCCCTGAGCTGCTCCCTCGCCTCGTCGCTGAGCTCCTGCGAGGGGGTGGTGACTATGGGCACACCGCTGAGGTGGGAGTACGCCTGTGCCACCGCAAACTCCTGGGGCAGGTCGCTCCTGACCAGGATTACGTCCACTTCGCCGGCAGAGGCGTAGGCGCTGCCCACCAGAATCAGGTAAAGGAGGAGAACACAGAGGCGCATACTAATAGCTCTGCGGGGGGTGATATAAGGGTTTCTGAGTGGATGCCGAGGGAGAAGGCCCTCGTGCAGCGCTGTAGTGTCTGCGTTGTGGGCCCAAGGGAATTGCAAAAATACTCTTCTTTGGCGGTGACTTTGATTGGGTTGAGGGTACAAGTGGGATTCATTGACACTTTTAGTATCAGAATAAACACCCGGAAATATAATTTTTCACTTTTCAACTGCTCCTGGGAAAGAATTACTTATTTCAATTAGAAAACTGGGATAACTCCAACACAAATTGGAATAACTGATCTTGTTGTAAAGGCTTTTTTTGGAGAAAGTCCTCTTTGGTGGACTCTAATCAAGATCGGAGCACTGCTTACAGCAATATTTCCGGCGATTATTTGGTTCTCAAAAAGATAGAAAAGCGCTGTTATAAAAGTGCTCGCGACGTTAAATTTCAGGTCAATTAAACAGGTGGAGGTATGAAGTTCAAAGTCATAGTTGAAGAGGACAAAGAAGATGGGGGGTATGTTGTTAGTGTACCTTCTCTGTCCGGCTGCTACTCTCAGGGCGACACCATAGAGGAGGCGCTTGAGAATATTAAAGAGGCTATAGAGCTTTACCTTGAGGCTGATGAAGAGGAGCTTGTGCTTAAGGAAGGAGATAGAAAACGGGTTGTTGAGGTAGTGGTTTGAAGCTGCCTGTGGTCTACGGCAGAGAAGTCATCAAAGCTCTTTCTAAAGCTGGATTCTACGTTGCCACCGTACATGCCAAAAAGCCCGTGAAGAGAACTCTTTTGAGGAAGATAATCAAAGATGCCGGGCTCACTGTGGAGGAGTTTTGCAGGTTGCTATAGTTTCAACGCTAACCTGCCGCGATGTTGTACGCAAGTCAGCCCCGGAAAAAAACCGCCAAGAAAAAGTGGACCCGCCGGGATTTATACCTGTTTGGGTATAGGTCCGCTTAGTGCCATATTATTTTTCCATAAAAAATATAAATAAAATGTTTGAGATTATAAAATCGTTATTAATATACATAAATCTAACATAAGAGGAGTAAAATGTATAGCTACGTTGTTTCAAAAATTAATATAAAACTTGCAGAAATAGAACAAAATTTAAATTTAGATCCAAAATCCATTGTTGAAAAGCTTATTGATTTACCTAGCC
>JAADFX010000013.1 GCA_013152685.1 Methanobacteriota archaeon
CTCCCCGCTTACAGCACGGGAAATCAGGTTGAAGGGGATGTAGGCGAAGATGTCGCGCGGGGAGAAAAACTCGGCACTGAGGGAGTATATAAGCCCCACGAAGAGGGGCACATAGAAGAGCATAAGTGCTATGTTCGCCTCCTTTAGGCTGCGCGAGTACAGCGCCAGCGCCATCGCCAGGGAGACCACCAGGGCGTTGACCCCTGCCAGAAGGAGCAGCGCCTCCCACGGCCTTGCCACAGGTATCCCCAGGGCGCCAATGCCCGCCAGCCAGACCACCACCTCCGCGGTCACGAAGCCCCAGAGGGCGATGAATTTCCCGGTGATGAGGCTCCTCCTGGAAAGGGGAGCGCAGAGCATCGCCTCCAGGGTCCTCCGCTCCCTCTCTCCCGCCACCGAGTCCAGCACGAGCCCGCCCGACATGAATATGGGGAAGAAGAGCACCAGCGGGAGGAGGTACGCGAGGAAAAAGCTGGAGAAGCGCTGGCCGCCGGCTCTCTCCACCACCGCCGGCCTGAGGAACACCCTCTCGAGGGTGACCTGGCTTTCCAGGCTCACACCCAGCCTGTCCCTCCTCTCCGCCGCGAGCCTCGAGCTGGCGGCGGCGACGCTCTCCAGGACGGCGTCCTCCGCCACGGAGGCCTTTGCTCCCCCGCCCAGGAACAGGACCACCTGCAGCTCCCTCAGGGAGCTTTCCTGGTACTCCCGGGGAATCAGGAGGTAGGCGTCTATGAGCCCCCGCTCCAGCTCCTCCTCCGGTGGGCTGGAGAAGAAGTAGAGCCTGAGCCTCTCGTTCTCCTCCAGCACCTCCAGCAGAAGCGCACAGTCCTCACCCTCTGCCACGACGCCCAGCGCAGCAAAGCCCTTCATGCTCGGCGACGGGAGCGCCAGATTTCCCGAGGAGAAGGCGCTCGAGAAGGCGGGGAGCAGAGCCAGGAGAAGAAGCGTCTGAAGCGCAAAGGCGACCATGAACTTCCTGTTGCTCACAATCTCCCACAGCTCCCGCCTGGCAACCAGAAGGGCACCCAAAACTACCCGCCCCCGGTGTGGTAGGCGAAGACGTCTGCGAGGGTGGGGGACTCAACCCCCAGTGCCTCGAGCTCGGACTTCAGCTCTGAGGGCTTCCCCAGGGCCACCAGCCTCCCGCGATGGAGTATCCCCATCCTCGAGCACAGCTGCTCCGCCTCCTCCAGGTAGTGGGTGCACAGCAGCACCGTCTTTCGCCCTTTCAGGCCCGAGACGAAGCTGCGTATCTCCCTGGCGGTGAGGGGGTCCAGCCCCATGGTGGGCTCGTCCAGCACCAGAATCTCCGGGTCGTGCAGCAGGGCGCGGGCGATGGAGACCCGCTGCCTCATCCCCTTGGAGAAGGTGGCTATCCTCGAGTCCGCCCTGTCAAGCATTCCCACCAGCTCCAGCAGCGCCTCTATCCTGCCATCCGCATCCTCAACGCCGTAGAGGGAGGCGAAGAAGCGCAGAAGCTGCCGGGGCGTCATCCGCTCGTAGAGGCTCGGCTCCTCGGGGAGGTAGCCTATCCTGCGCTTTACCAGGGTGCCGTTCTCCGCCACATCCATCCCGGCCACAGTCACCCTCCCTGAGGTTGGCCTGAGCACGCCGCACATAAGACGGATGGCCGTCGTCTTCCCGGCGCCGTTGGGTCCCACCAGAGCGAAGAGCTCCCCCATCTCAATTTCCAGCGTGAGGTCCCTGAGCGCCACTGTGTGCCCGAACCTCTTTGTTACGCGCTCAAAGCGTATCATCAACCTCCCCCTTAAATCTAACAACTATAACCTCCCCTTCCTCCTGAGCTGCGCCCGGTACACCTCCCTGAGCCTCTCAATTGTGTCCGCCTCCTCCACGCTCTTATCGCGCCTCAGGCGCCTGACCCGGGCAAACCTCAGCGCAAAGCCGCTGTCGTACCTGGGGGAGCGCTGCACCTCGTCAAAGGCCACCTCCACCACCAGCGTGGGCACCACTCTCACCACACCTCCCTCCTCCGATACCCTGTGCCTGAGGAGCTCCCCGGTTATCTCCTCAAGCATGGCGTCGCTCAGCCCCTTGAAGGTCTTGCCCACCATCAGAAACCCGGAGCTTCCGCGCACAGCCAGGTGGAGGTTGCTCAGCCAGCGGCGCCTTCTTCCGTGGCCCCACTCAGCGCCCGTGACCACCAGGTCCAGGGTTACGAAGGGCTTGACCTTGAGCCAGACGTCGCTCCTCCTCCCGGGATGGTAGTGCGCCTCCAGCCTCTTCACCACCACACCCTCATGCCCGGCCTCAACCGCCCTCCTGTAGAACTCCTCCGCCTCCTCCCTGGAGGAGGTCACTGTGCGCTCCGCGAGGAGCTCCTCCCCTGCAATCTTCTCCAGAAGCCTCCACCTTCCGGCGTAGCTCACCTCCAGCAGGTCCCTGCCGTTCAGGTGCAGCAGGTCGAAGAGGTACAGCCTCAGCCTGCCGCCACCGGCTAGGGAGCGCATCACGTCCTGAAAGGGCAGGGGCCTGCCCGCATCGTCCACGGCAACCACCTCGCCGTCCAGCACCGCCTGCTCCGCATCTATCTGCTCCACCAGGGGCACAACTCCGGGAAGGCTCAGCTCCCGCAGGCGGCGGGAGAATATCCTCACCTCCCCTCCCGCGAGGTGGACCTGGACCCTGGTACCGTCGTACTTGTACTCCAGCGCCACCTCTCCCCTGAGGGCCTCCTCCAGGCTGGCGGCAGGCTGTGCCATCATCGGCCTTACGGGGGTGAAGAGCCTGATCCTGGGCTCCGGGAGGTGCCCCCCGGCTGCCAGAGCTCCAGCCACTCCGGCAACATCACCCCGGAGCGCAGCCACAAGCCTGAGCCTTTCCACATCCACATTAAAAGCTCTTGCAACCGCCTCGCTCATGAGCCCCTCGCTCACCCCTGTCCTCATCTCCCCCAGGATGCATCTCATGAGCCACTCCGCCTCCCTCCTCCCCACCCTGGAAAACAGCCCTGCCAGGAGCCTCTCCTTCCTTTTCCTGGAGCCGGGCCCCCTGACCCCGGCCACCCGCTGGAGAACATCCCACACCTCGGTGATGCTCACCCGGGAGCCGTTCAGCACGCTCACTGTGGTGCCGGAGGAGAGCCTCCTCAGGGTTGCCCAGCCCACCTCCAGCGGCGAGCCCCCGGGGCGCTGGCCCAGCAGCAGCCTAACCGCCGGAGCCACCTCCTCAGGCCTCAGAGAGCTTAGGAAGGCGGTGAGTATCCTGAGCTTCTGCAGGCGGGAGCTTCTGTGGCTGAGCTCCTCTGCCACCTCCACCAGCCTGCGGTAGGGCGTTCCCATTGCCTCACCGGGATAATTTTATTAGGAAGTGTCAAGTAATTTTTTCCTCGTTACCCCCCGCGCCTACTGAAAAATTGAAGAGGATTTGTATGGACAGAAGAATAATTTTAATAAGTGTCGCATTCCTACTCCTGCTTTCTGGATGCACCTCAGAGGAGAAGTCCTACGTGAGCACCCCGCCGGGGGAGGTGCAGGACTTCACCTTCCAGCCAGAGGTTTTTGAGCTCACAATAGGCGAACTCCTGGCAAATGCCTCACAGCTCAGCAACCAGTACGTCACCACGCGGGGCACTGTGCAGGAGACTGTCTCGACCCAGAGCTACACCTACGCAAGAATAAGCGACGGCACCGGCGAGGTCTGGGTGGCAGGTCCAAAAACTGAGCTCAGCGAGGGGGAGGAGGTGGTGGTGAGCGCAGCGCTGGTGCTGCTCGGATTCCAGTCGCCCACCCTGAACAAAACCCTGGATGTCATCCTCATGGTGCAGAGCTTCTCCTCGGGCGAGCCCTACTCCTTCCACGGCACCACCAGCGCACCAGAGCCGGCGAACATATCTGTTGAGAGGCTTCCCGGGGGCTACACCGTGGCCGAGGTGCTTGAGAGGAGCGATGAGCTCGCCGGCAGCGAGGTGAGCCTGAGGGCGGTGGTGGTGAAGGTGCTCCCCGACATACTCAACAAGACCTGGATACACCTGCAGGACGGCAGCGTGACGGGGAAGGGCGAGAGGGAGCTGGTGGTTACCTACACCGGCGGCACTCAGTTTGAGGTGGGCGACCGGGTGGTGGTGAGGGGAGTGGTGGAGACGAATGTGGACATTGGAGCCGGCTACTTCTTCAGGGTGCTGATTGACGACGCCAGCATAGAGAAGGAGATGTAGCCTTTTTTACTTTTCCGCCGCTCTCGGCGAAGTTACATGTGCTCCACAGGAAGATGATGTGCCACAAATGGGCAGGTTTTAAATCAGCCGAGGTGAGGTTAGGTTATGCTCTTTGCGCACATCGCCGACACCCACCTGGGGTACAGGCAGTACAACCTGGATGAGAGGGAGGAGGACTTCTACGCGGTCTTTGACGAGGCGGTGGACAGGATAATCGAGGCTGGCTGCGACTTCGTGGTGCACAGCGGAGACCTGTTCGACGAGCCGCGGCCCCACGTCAAGGCGCTGGTGCGCGTCCGGGAGGCGCTGGAGAGGCTGGCGGACGCCGGGATAAAGTTCTACTGCATTGCGGGGAACCACGACCTGCTCATGCGCCGCGGAGCCGTGCCGCCGCAGAGGCTGTACCGCGAGGTTGAGTTTCTGACGCCGGCAAAGCCTGTGCGCAACCACGGCGGGGTTTTCATAGCCGGCCTGCCCTACTTTTCAAAGATACACCGGAGGGTCCTCCGGGAGAAGCTTGAGTGGCTTGGCAGGGAGGCGGCGGGGCATGAGGTGAGTATTCTTCTCCTGCACCAGGGGGTGAGGAAGTACTTCACCCTAGAGTACGAGCTGGACCTCCAGGACCTCCCGGAGAGCTTCAGCTACTACGCCATGGGGCACATCCACAGGCGCATAGTGGACAGATTCGGGAGAGGTGTGCTCGCCTACCCGGGCTCGACAGAAGTCTGGAGGGGCGATGAGCTGGCGGAGTACGAGAGGAACGGGAAGGGCTTTTTTGTTGTGGACACCGAGGACATCTCTCCCTCCAGCATTGAGTGGGTGCGGCTCAGGAAGGTGCGCCCCTTCAGGAGGTTGGTGCTGAGCAGCCCGGCGGAGGTGCTGGAGGCTGCGGGGAAGCTGTGCGATGGGAGGCCGGTGCTCAGGGTGGAGGTGAGAGCAGGTCAGGAGGCCTTTCAGCGGGTCTACAGGGATATTATGGCGCACCTCTCCCCAAAGGCGCTGTATGTGGATGTGAAGAAGCTTGTCCCGGAAGAGGAGGGGTCCCGCAGGGTGGAGTCGGGTAGCATAAGCGTCGAGGCACTGATCCTGGAGAGCATGGAGAACCACACCGAGGAGGAGAAGGCGCTGGCGGTGGAGCTCTTCCGCAGGCTCGCCTCCGGTGAGGTGGATTCGGCTCTTGCGGCTGCGGAGGAGTTCTTTGAGCGGTTGAACTCCCGGGAGAGAGGGGATGCGCCTCCCGGCGGAGCACGGCGGCAGGTCAGCCTGGAGGGTTTCAGGTGATTATTGAGGAGATAGCCCTGAAGGACTTCAGGTCCCACGCTGAGAGCAGGGTGAGGTTCACCCCCGGGGTAACTGTGATTGTGGGGGAGAACGGCTCCGGGAAGAGCACCCTGCTGGAGGCGGTAAACTTCGCCCTCTTCAAGAGCTCCCGCCGAGGCTATCCGCTGGACGACCTCATCAGGAGGGGCGCCTCCCTGGCGAAGGTGGACCTAATCTTCCACGCGGGTGGCAGGAGGTACAGGGTGGAGAGGCGACGGACTCCCGGGAGGGCGGCGGGAAGCGCCCTCTACGAGCTCAGGGACGGCGCACAGGTGCCTGTAGCTAGGGGCGAGGCGCGGGTTACCCGCGAGATTGAGCGCATCCTGGGAATGAACTCCGAGGTGTTCACCAGCGCCATATACATTCGCCAGGGGGAGATAGACGCCCTGCTCTCCTTTGAGCCCGCGGTGAGGAAGAGGCTCATCGGAAAGCTGCTCGGAGCGGAGGACCTTGAGAGAGCCCATGCGGGGATGAGGGAGGTGGTGGCAGCGTTTAAGCAACGCCATGCGGCGCTTGGGGGCGTTGAGGAGGAGCTGGAGAGGAGCACAGAAGAGCTCCGGGAAAAGCGCGCAGAGCTGCAGCGGCTGCAGCGGCTGCTTGAAGACGCCATAAGCGCCCGCGGGAAGGTGGCGGGCTCCCTCCGGGAGCTGGATGAGAAGCTCCTCTTGGTGGAGGAGGGGCTCCGGCTGATGCACCGCCGGCGGATGCTGGAGGCGGAGATGTCCCACCTGCGGGAGAGGCTGGAGAGGCTCAGCCACTACGCCGCAAGGCTGGAGGCGCTTGGGGAGATGGGGGAGAGGTACCTGGCGCTGGAGGAGAGCCTGAGGGAGCTCAGGGAGAAGGAGAAGAGGCTCTCAGTGGTGGAGGCGCTGTACAGGGCCAAGGTAAGGGAGAGGAAGGAGGCCGAGGAAAAGCTCAGGGAGGTCGAGGACCACATTGAGAAGCTCCTGCGCAGGGTCGGGAAAGCGCTGGGGCTTGCTGCGGTGCCCGCGCCCGGAGAGCTGGAGGAGGCGCTGCAGCGAAGAGTCGGGGAGCTGGAGGATGCGAAGCACAGGATAAGGCGGGCGATTGAGGAGACCACCAGAGAGGCGGCTAACCTCAGGGGAAAGGCGAGGGAGGCGGAGAGGGCGCTGAAGGAGCTGCTGGCAGCGCGCAGCTCATGCCCCGTGTGCATGAGCCCCCTGAGCAGGGAGAGGAAGGAGGAGGTGAGCAGGGAGTACAGGCGGCGCTCGAGGGAGTGGGTGCAGAGGGCGGAGGCCCTGGAGCGGGGGATGGAGGAAAGCAGGGCTGAGCTGAGCTACGTGGAGAAGAGGCTTGCCGAGGTGAACAGGATTGCCGGCGAGCTATCGGTTGTCAGGAGGAGGGAGGCGGAGCGCCGGAAGCTAAGGCAGCGCTGCGATGAGCTGCGGGAGGAGCTGCGCTCACTCGAGGAGGAGCGCCGCCGTCTGGCACCTCTGGCTGAGAAGGTGGCGGAGCTGGAGGCGGAGAGGGCGAAGCTGGCGGGGGTGTACGAGGAGTACGTGGAGGCGAAGGGTTACCTGAGCAGGCACGCCGGCGAGGAGGAGGCGCTTGAACGCAGGCTTGGGGAGGCGGAGGAGGAGCTGGAGGGCATCGCGAATTCCCTGGCGGAGCTGAGGGAGAAGCTGGGGTGCGAGGTATCGGAGGAGCTGCACAGGGAGCTGCGCGGAAGGCGGGAGGAGCTTCAGGCGAAGCTCACAGAGCTCGAGAAGGGCATAAGCGCCGGTGAGGAGGGGGTGAGGCGCGTCGGGGCGGAGATTGAGAGGCTGGAGGAGCGCCTCAGGGTGCTGCGCGAGAAGCTCGCCGAGAGGGAGCGTCTCGAGGGCTTCATCTCCCTGCTGGAGAAAATCCGCGGGCTCTTCCACAGGGACAGCCTCCAGAGGGAGCTGCGGAGGCGCGCCATACCCCTCATAGAGCGGTACACCCGCGAGGTCTTCGAGGAGTTCAACCTGCCCTACAGCGAGCTAACGCTCAACGAGGACTTCAGCGTGACCCTCTACGGCCCCCTGGGGGAGGAGAGCGCCGATATGCTCAGCGGCGGCGAGCGCGTGGCTCTTGCACTGGCGCTGCGCCTGGGCATCGCCAGGGCGCTCTCGGGCTCCGCCCTGGAGATGATAATGCTCGACGAGCCCACTGTCCACCTGGACGCCCAGCGCCGCCAGGAGCTGGTGGAGATTATAAAGCGCCTCACCTCGATACCCCAGACGATAGTTGTGACCCACGACAAGGAGTTCGAGCAGGCAGCGGACAGGCTCCTGCTGGTGGAGAAGAGGTCAGGCATATCGCGGGTGGTGGAGGCGGATTAGTCAGCCGGTGGTCTTTTTCTCCTGCTGAATGCGCTCTGGAGCAGTAGCCCCACCAGCCCCCAGAAGGCTACCGACACCACCACATACACCTGGGGTATCCTTAGAATCCAGGGGATGGTGTAGTGGGCCTGGGGGGAGCTTATGTCTCCCAGATGGAGAATCGCAAGCCGGTAGACCTCGTCGCCAAGGAAGACAGCAAAGACGTTGAGGAGAACACACGCCTCTCCGGGCCACACCCAGGCGGCGAGCAGGCCCGCCCCGCCCCCGAAGATCAGAAAGCTCAGGGCTATCTCCCAGCGCGGGAAAATTCCCATCCTGCGGAGGACCACAGTGAGCCCGAGGATCACCAGCCCATAAATCGCCGACAGAAGGAGAAGAGGCAGCAAAACCTCCGAAATCATCTCTCGCCCCTGCACATGTGCAGCACCATGTCCACAAGCCCAACGGCGCCGGTCATCATCACATCCCCCGCTGGTGAGGCAAACTCCACCCTGAGGGAGGAGCCCCTGAGCATACCCCTGTTGGGACCTGTGACCATTATTCTCCTGACCCCCTCGATGCCCACTGCCTCGCGGATGACGCACCCGTGGCCAGAGTCGTTGTAGACCTCCTCGTTGGTGAGCTCGCCCTCGGCGAACCTGACTATAAGCCGCTCGAGCTTCTCCCTGTTCAGCAGCCCCGTGTGGTGCTCCATAAAGCCGGAGATGCGGTTGTCCTCATCCACGAGGGCGACGAGGGTGTGCCCGTTGCCGATGTCTATGGAGATGGCGGGACGCTCCTCAACGCCGTGCAGCGCTCCAACGACTGCGGCAATTTTGGAGTCGGCGATGAAGGGCTTTGCCTCCGTCTCTGCCTCTATCTGACGCCTCACGGCGCACATCCGGGTGTAGTACTCCGGGGGCGAGGTGTACCCCAGCTCAAGCAGGTGCCTGCGCCGCCTCACGTGCTCGGCGATCTTTTCAAACCTGAACACCCTGTCGGAGGTGCCCCTGGGCGCCCTTCCGTGGTCCTGGACAGCCACCGCAAAGTAGTGGAAGCTGAAGGGCTCACCCACCTGCTCCAGCAGGCTGCGGAAGAGCTCAAAATCTATGTCTCCCGTGCGCAGCCTGGTGACTCCGTTGAGGCCTGCCACCTCCTCCTCGTCCACCACCTCAATCCCCATCTCGCGCACCTGCTCCAGGTCGTCGCGGACGCTCATCGCCGCCCTGGGGGTCATGAAAACCCTGTAGCCCCTCTTCAGGTGCTCACCCAGCGCATAGGCGAGGGGTCCGCCCCCCATCGTCTCCCCGGTGAGAAGCAGGTCGCCCCTCAGCCCCGCTATGCGGGCGGCGAGTATCCGCGTGGGGGAGGGAAGAACCAGCTTCGGGTTGTTCTCGAGGTTGCGGGTGGAGTCGAAGACCAGCACGTCCTGGGTGCCCATCCCCACGTCTATGGCGAAGATGCGAATCCCCGGCTTCCCGGGCAGGCCTCCGCAGCTGTGGAGCATAGATTAATATTGCACCTTCCCGTAGTAAACATTACTGAGACAAAATGATTGCGAGAGTGCTCTTTGCTCCGGCGGCGAAGGTTCTGCTGTACTTCCTGGAGAGGGACAAAGCGGATAGGAGCGCTCAGGTGCTCCTCTTCTCAGCGGCGACTGCCTTGCTCGCCTGCGCGGCGCTCTACCTCATCCTCACCCAGGACCCATACTCTCAATGGCTGAAGCTGGCTCTCGTGGCGCTGCTGCTCCTGAGCGCCCTCGGGGGAGAGGTGCTGAGGCGCCTGGGCTCCGCCACGGGAGCGAGGCAGGTCCTGGACTCAGTTCTTGACCTTCCTGTCTACTTCACGGTCCTCCACACTCTCCCCTCGGCGATATACCAGCCCCAGCTGCCCTGGCTGGGCGCCAGGGAGTACCTGGGCCTCTTCCTGGTGCTGCTCGCCGGGTGGCTGCTCCACCAGCACTTCGGCGGTGCTGCCGGATGGCTGAGCAGCAGGGCAGAGAGGCTGCTCCTCTTCTCCCTTTTTGTACTCGCCGGCGCCTACACCACCTTTGAGATGGTGCTGCTGCTCGGTATTGTGGTGCTGACGCTCCTCCTCCACCTGAGCCTCATGGCGGGAAGGCTCCGCCGGATGAGGCTACGCCTGCCCCGCCTTCCCCTCGGCGTGCTCAGGGGTTTCCTGCTGCGCCTGGGCAGGGTGTGCATCTCAGCGGCAGTTGCGGTGCCCGGAGCCCTTGCCGCCCTCCTGGGAAGGATGCGCCCTCCCCCACGGGAGGAAGTTGCCGAGGAGGAGCCACCTGAGGAGCCCTACAGGGGGCACAGGTTCACAGCCATGGTAACCGATGATGCCGGCAACCCCATTCAGGGTGCGCGCGTGGTCCTGAGGAACAGGGACACCGGCCTTGAGGAGGTGCGCATCAGCGACGGCAGCGGCAGGTGCGTCTTTGAGGGCCTGGTGCCCGGGGAGTACGATGTTATAATCGACGGAGAGGGGATATCTCCCGAGGAGCACAGGCGCTATATAAGCATGGACCAGGGTGAGGTCTTCAGCATCAGGCTAAGGAGCAGCGACCTGAGCGTGGTTGTCAGCCGCAGGGAGCTGGGAACCCCCGTGAGGGATGCGCTGGTGGCGGTTTCCAGGGAGAACTTCCGCCGTGAGGCAAAAACCAACAACCTGGGCGTTGCCTACTTCGATGCGCTTGAGATGGGCGAGTACCTGCTGGAGGTGCGGGCCGAGGGCTTCAGGAGGTATTCGAGGCCCGTTAGCCTGTTCGCAGAGAATGTTGTGGCTGTGGCGCTTGAGCCCCTGGAGGAGAGTGTGAAGGAGGCGGAAGCCGCGGCGGAGGCGAAGGCGGGTGAGGGCACCAGAGCAGAGGCGTCGCCGGAGGGCGGGGCCGAGGAGGGCGAGGAGCAGCTTGCACCAGAAGAGGAGGAGGTCATCTTCGGTGAGTCGGCGCTCATAGAGTACACCTCCGACACCCGCCTCGAGGATGTGGTCTCGGGCATAGTGAGGGAGCACCTGGAAAACGACAGGGACGTGTTCCTGGTGAGCATGCAGCCCCGTACCTCGCGCTACAGGGAGATGTTCGCCAACTTCATAGAGGCTGGCAGGGTAAGGGTGATAAACCTGGCAACAAAGGGCGGGCCGCCGGAGAGGGATTCCGGAATCGAGGAGGTGCCCATCTCCAGCCTGGAGTACTTCAGCGCCGTGTTCGAGGAGATGCCCGCCGGGGCGCTCTTCATCTTTGAGCCCCTGTCCAGCGTCATAGTAACCCTGGGAGCGGAGCAGGCGTACCGCTTTGTATCGCGCACCGCCGAGCACCTGAGCAACGAGGGACTGTTCTTCATATGCTTTGTAAACAGGGAGATGCACTCCACTAGGGAGCTCTCCAGCTTCAGGGACCTCTTTATGAACGTGGCGGAGATTGCAGGGGGAAGGATAAGAAAGGTCAGGTAGGGAGAACCACCCAGCGTCCTCTCTGCTCGCCTGAAATTCCTCAGATTTTTTGCTTTGGCGAGCGGTATCGCTGCAACGGAAGCTTGATACATCTTTTGCCGTTGTTTTTATTTTAATTCCATTTTAGGTAGCTCGCAGCTAATACCCCGCGTACAGGCGCTGTGCAAGAATCGCAGGCAGGCCGGCTCGCAGTATGTCCCGCGCCACTCTGTCTATGTCGTACTCCACCCTCACCACCTCCACCTCCAGCGTCTCCAGGTCTATGGTGGCAAAGCTCGCCTTTGCACAGCCGTCGCGGGGCTGCCCCACGCTTCCCGGGTTGAGCACCAGGGTGTCGCCGGTCCTGCGGACGAAGGGTATGTGGAGGTGCCCCAGGGCGATAACAGGGCGCATGGCGAGCCCCGCAAAGCCCTCGAGGACCTCCTCCGGGTAGTCGGGATACACGTACTCCTCCAGCTTTCTCCGCGGGCTGCCGTGCACAGCGTACACCTCCTCCGTCCTCATCTCCAGGGGCAGCGATGCCAGGTAGGAGAGCTCCTCCTCTCCCAGCTGCTCCCGGGTCCACTCTATTGCGCGGGCAGCCACGGGGTTGAACCAGCTTGTGTCGCCTGTCACCACCGCCATGTCGTGGTTTCCCATCACAGAGGGGATTCGCCTCTCGCGCAGGAGCTCTATCACCTCCCCCGGGTGGGGGTTGTAGCCCACCACGTCGCCCAGGTGGAGCGTCCTCGCCCTGGGAAGCTCGTCCAGCACAGCCTCCAGGGCTGGAAGGCTGGCGTGCACATCCGCTATCAGGTTGAGCCTGGCCACGGTTATGCTCTTGGCTCCCGGAAAATAAAATCTTTCTGCGGAGCCTCAGTCCGAGAACGCCTCCTGCGCCGCCGCAACCCCAGCTCCAAGCTCCAGGTCGTGTCCGGCCTTTTTGAGCACCAGCTCAAGGGCGGCGAGCACCTGCACCAGCTCAGCGAAGGTGACGTTGCCCATGTGCCCTATTCTGAATATCTTCCCCTTCAGCTGTGCCTGACCGCCAGCCACCAGCATGCCGTGCTCCCGCTTGAGGGCGCCGCGCACGTCGTCGTCGCTGAGGTGTGGGGGAATCTTAATTGCCGTTACGGTGTTGCTGGCGCACTCCTCGGCGGCGAAGAGCTCCAGGTTCATCGCTCTGGCAGCCTCGCGCGTGGCCCTCGCAAGCCTCCTGTGGCGGCGTATCCTCGCCTCCAGCGTCTCCTCCTCTATCTTCCTGAGCGCCGCGTGGAGTCCGTATATCAGCGACACAGAGGGCGTGTAGGGCGTGGTGCCCTTCTCCAGGGCCTTCCTGTACCTCGAGAGGTCCAGGTAGTAGGCCCTCTTCCCGGGGTTGTTCTCTATCACCTCCCAGGCGCGCTCGCTCACCGCCACGAAGCCCAGTCCCGGCGGGGCGGCGAGGCACTTCTGCGAACCCGTGATGCACAGGTCGATGCCCCACTCGTCGGTTCTCACCTCATCGCCGCCAACGCTGGTGATGCAGTCGGCTATGAACAGGAGGTCGTACTCCCTGGCGAGTCTGCCGATGGCGCTGGCGTCGTGCAGCACGCCGGTGCTGGTCTCGTTGTGGGTGAGGGTTACCGCCACCGCGTTGCTCTCGGCAACCGCGCGCTCCACCTCTTCCAGGGAGAAGGTGCCGCCCCACTCCACCTCCACCTTTTTCACCTTTGCCCCGAAGGCTGCGGCAATCTCTGCGAGGCGCTCTCCAAACTTGCCGCCGGTTATTGAGACCACCTCGTCGCCCTCCTTGACCACGCTAGCCAAAGCTGCCTCCATGGCGCTGGTGCCGGAGCCTGTGATTATTGCCACGTCGTTGCGGGTCTGGTACACCTCCCTGAGAAGGCGCCAGCAGTCCTGCAGAATCTCCTCGAAGTCGGGGGTGCGGTGCCCCATGAGGGGTCTCGCCATGGCGAGCAGAACCTCGCTGTCCAGCTCAACCGGGCCTGGAATGAGAAGCTTTGTCCTCTTCAAGCCGATACCTCCATAAGGGTGTGGGTAAAAGGTAAACCCCGCGGATTTAATAAAGGTTTCTGAGCCCCCGCCGGGGTGCGAAAGCTTTAAAACCGTAGAGGTTCAGTTTTCAGGTGATGTATGCCATACTAGGGTGCGGCACCGCAGGCTACCTGGCGGCGAGCAGGCTGCAGGAGCAGAAGAAGAAGCTGGTTATTGTAGATATAGACGAGAAGAGGATAGAGGTTCTCAAGGAGAGGAACTTTGAGAGGGTTATTAAGGGGGACATCACCGACCCAGAGACCCTCCGCGAGGCGGGCGTCGGGGAGGCGGAGGCGGTGCTCATCCTGACCACCGACGTGGAGCTCAACAAGCGCGCCGCGGCGGCGGTCAGAAAGCTGAGCAGGGATGTGCCGATTATTCTGCGCGCCGGCAAGGATAGCAGCTCCGAGGAGTTCAAGCCCCTGGATATAGACGTGGTCATATACCCCACCATTGTGGTTGCCGACGAGGCGATAAAGTCCCTGAGGGAGCTGGGGCTGAGGAAGAAGCTACGCATGCTAAGGAAGATAATCGAGGACGCCCCGAAGGGTGTTGCGATAGTCACCCAGGACAATCCCGATCCGGATGCAATTGCGAGCGCCCTGTCCCTGAAGCGCATTGTGGAGGAGTTCGGGAGCAAGGCCGACATTATCTACGGGGGCGAGATAGGGCACGAGGAGAACCGCGCCCTGGTGAATCTTCTGGGCATTACCCTGGTGCCCATCGCAAAGGTGCGCGACCTCAGGGGGTACTCAAAAATCGCCCTGATAGAGGCCTCAATACCCGGGGAGAACAACTCCCTGCCAAAGAACATTGTTCCAGACATAGTTATAGACCACCACCCTGTGGATGAGAGCCGGGTGAAGGCGGCCTACAAGGACATCCGCCCGGAGGTGGGCGCGACCTCCACGATTCTTACGGAGTACCTCACCCACCTGAACATAGAGATAACCCCCGAGCTGGCGACTGCGCTGCTGTACGGAATTAAGACAGATACCAACGACTTCACCCGGGGAACCACCGGCGAAGACCTGAAGGCGGTGGCGCTGCTGTACTCAAAGGCGGACCACGACCTCCTCCTGAAGATTGAGACGCCCCTTATGTCGGCGGAGACGCTGGATGTGCTGAGTGAGGCCATACGGAACAGGAAGATAAGGGGGAGCTTCCTCCTGACCAACGTGGGGTTCATCCGCGACAGAGACACGCTGCCCCAGGCGGCAGACTACCTGCTGAGGCTTGAGGGCATCTCAACGGTGCTGGTCTATGGAATAGGCGGCGACGTGATTCACATCTCGGGCAGGAACAAGGACATAAGGATTAACCTGGGGGAGGTGATGCAGAAGGCCTTCGGAAACATCGGCAGCGCTGGCGGACACGCCACCGCTGCCGCGGCGAAGATACCCCTGGGCCTGTTCGGCGGTGTGAAGGACAAGGAGTCGCTGCTGAAGCTGGCGGAGGAGGCAATTACAGACAGGTTCTTCAGGGCAGTGGGGCTGGAGGAGAAGTAGCTACCTGAAGCTGTCCAGGGGAAGGTTTCTGAACCTGGAGAGGGTGCGCCAGGAGCTCCTTACGAAGGGTGGGAGGGAGTGGATGTTCTCCCTCAGGAAGGAGAGGGTGCGGGGGTCGGCGGGATAGCCGCTACCAAAGTCGCCGTACTGGCGCTTCAGCTCTGCAAGCTGGCGGTCGCGGGTTACTTTGGCGATGATGGAGGCTGCGGCAACCAGGGGGTGGCGCTCATCCGCCCTGTGCTCAACCACTAGGGAGCAGTTAACTCCGGGAGCGGAGAGCATCTGCCTGAACCTCCGGGGGCTGCGCCCAACGCAGTCGATGTAGGCAACACCCGGCGAGAAGTGGCGGATGAGCCTCCGCATGGCCCGCGCCTCCAGCTGGTTTAGGGAGAGCCCGTTCCTGTGCCTGGCGTCGATTTCCCTGGGGGTTATCTCCTCGGTGCGCCACCGGAAGCTGGAGGTGATATCCTCATAGAGCTGCTCCCGCCGTGCCGGAGAGAGAGCCTTGGAGTCCCTCACCCCGAGCCTCACGAGCTCATCAAGCTCTTCACGCTGGCACAGGACGCCGGCGACGATAAGGCTGCCGAGCACGGGCCCGCGACCCGCCTCGTCTATGCCAAGGAGCTTCATGGAGTTAAGTGGCAGGGCCGCTATAAATAATTTATACTACGTGAAAGTGCGCTAAGCCATTAGTGGCGGTGCCCCGGTAGCTCAGCTGGAAGAGCGGGTGATTCGTAATCACCAGGTCGGGGGTTCAAATCCCCCTCGGGGCTTGCCTTCGCATCGAATTTGGAACCTACCTCAAAATTCTAATCCTATCCTCCATCACAACAAAGACTTTACCTCTGAACTCCTCTTCTGCCTTAAGCACACTTTTCATAGAGCTTATCAGCTTCTCTGCCACTGGAGGGTGGACCTTCAGTATTATTATGCCGTGGAACTCTTGAGGTGGGTAGAGCAGTATGTTTGCAAAATCATAGTCTCTCGTAACCAGCACCGCATTTTTCCTTTTTGCGAGTTCCGCAACATCTCTATCCTTAGCACCCTTTGGCACATAAAATACATCGTATTTCCTTTCCTTCAGAAATTTAAACACAGAGCAGGGGATGTTCTCATCAAGCAGAAACTTCAATGACATGTTCCCTCTTCACCAGCATTGCAGCATACTCTAGGGCTTCCCTTATCATTTCCTCATTTAGCTGAGGATACTCCCGTAGGATTTCCTCCACACTCTCTCCAGCAGCTAGCAACTCAAGCACATCTGAGACAAGAACTCTGGTGCCCTTAAAAACAGGCTTCCCATGGCAGATTTCCGGGTCTGAGATTATATATCTGAGTTTCTTCATACACCCCATGACAAAACCTAACATTGATAATACCACCATAATTTTTTGCTTAAAACAGGCTTTTGTGGTGGCTCGGGCGTGTTCCCTCGGGGCTTGTTAAAAAGCACAGTGTTGAATGACACGCCCCCTCTATTTTCTCCACCTTCCGTCTCATCCCAGCGGCAGGCAGGTGCATTTCAAAAAAGCTGTGAAGGTTATGCTCCCAACATCTTATGTACCGCCGATTCGAAGACCGGCTCAAGCAGGCATGATGCCCGCGGTGAGAGCCGGGGCAAGTCGGCGGGTACACGGCGCGTATGGGCCCCTCCCGGAGGGTGCTCAGAGCGCAGTCGATGACGGGAGGACAACCGTGCGCCGAAAAGGGGTCCGTCAGCCAGCCCTTTCTCTGGAGAGGGTCCCCGGGTGAGCTCAGGCGCCAGCCAGCGATGAGCTCCGGGTGTTAGAGAGCAGGGGACATGACGGGCCTGAGACTCCCAATAGCCGGGAGAGCTTATTCTCAGTTTTAGAGACTTTGTCTGAGAAAAAAATGTTATATATGCACAAAGGCGATTTTTTTAAAAAAGGTCTCATAATTCCCCGAGAGGTAGATAGAAATGAATATCAGGAAGCTGTTCTCCTTTATTGCCATACCAGGTCTTAAAACAGCCCCAAAGGATTCTGCGGAGGCTGCCGAATCCCCCGGCGAGAGTGACGCAGACATAATCAACCTCACCGCCGAGGTGCTCGAAAACACCGGCGAGGCCTTCTACATTCTTGATAGGGACCTCAGGGTGGTGTACTTCAACCAGAGGGTTGCCGAACTCCTGGGCTACAAGCCCGAGGAGGTGATGGGCAGGTACTGCTACGACTTCACCACCTACGTTGGCGTCACCCCCGCCTGCCACACCCCCAACTGCTCGTCGGTGGCGGTTTGCGAGGGAAGGATGGACGTTATACGGCGGGATGTGAGCCTCCTGACCAGCGACGGCAGGAGGATACCCGTGGAGATCAGCACATCCCCGGTGCTCAACAGGCGAGGTGAGCGTATCGGGTCTGTGAAGCTGGTGCGCGACAAGCGGGACCTCAATGCTGTAATTGACAGCCTCGGCGAGGCGGTCATGGTGATGGATGAGGAGCTGAAGATAACCTACTTCAACCCCGCGGCAGCGCGTCTAGCGGGTGTGGACGTGGACAGCGCCATCGGAAAGTACTGCTACGACGTTCTGCCGGAGGAGGCGTGCCACACCGACGCCTGCCCGGCGAAGAGGGTGCACAGGGAGGGCAGGGTGACGGTTCAGACGGTGAAGAAGCCCGGCAGCGGCGACATACCCGTGGAGATAACCGCCTCCCCCATTAAAAACGCCAAGGGAGAGTTCATGGGCACCGTGGAGATCATCAAGGACCTCAGGGAGATGCGTGCTATAAAGGAGCTGGTTGAGAAGCTCCAGGAGGCGAGCTCCCACGTCTCCGCCGTTTCTGAGGAGCTCGCCGCGAGCAGTGAGGAGATGACCGCCAGCTTTGAGCACCTTTCCGAGACCATCGCCACCATTGCGAAGGAGACCTTTGAAAACTCCAAGAAGGCAGCATCCGCCTCGGAGGCAATAAACGAGCTTGCCAGGATAAGCAGGGAGAACTCCGCAAAGGTGGCGGAGGTGGTCAAGGTTATAACCAAGATCGCCGACCAGACCAACCTCCTTGCTCTGAACGCGGCAATTGAGGCGGCGCGCGCGGGTGAGCACGGGCGGGGCTTTGCCGTTGTAGCGGAGGAGGTCAGGAAGCTGGCTGAGAGCTCCGCGAAGGCGGCTGAGAGGATAGCCACCATGGTGGAGGAGATGCAGGCAGAGACTGAGAAGCGCACCCAGGAGCAGGTTGCGGCAATCCTGGAGATCGCAAAGCACTACGAAAAGAGCGCCCAGGACATAAACCAGGCGAACATCGCCACGGAGGAGCAGACCGCCAACATGCAGAGCCTCTCCGCCAGTGCCCAGGAGCTGGCAAAGCTCGCCACCGACCTGCAGGAGCTCGTGGACAGATTCAACCTGTAGGTGAGGCGCATGCAGGAGGATGAGCTGAAGCTGGTGGTCTTCAGGCTCGGCGATGAGGAGTACGCCGCGGAGGTTTCGCAGGTCAGGGAGATAATCCGCATGGAGAAGATCACCAGGCTGCCCAGGGCGCCGGAGTTCGTGGAGGGCATTATAAACCTGAGGGGGCAGCTCACCACGGTGATAAGCCTCAGGCGGCTCTTCGGGCTTCCCGAGGAGCAGATGCCGGGCCGCAGGATAATTGTGCTCGACCAGGAGGAGCCCACGGGCATCGTGGTGGACTCGGTGACAGAGGTGCTGAGCCTGAGCAGGGAGGAGGTGGACACCCCCGAGCACGTCTTCGGCGCAGACACCAGATTTATAAAGGGTGTGGGCAAGCGGGAGGACAGGCTGATAATAATCCTGGACCTGAGCAGGGTGCTGAAACCGGAGGAGGTGGAGGGTCTGCAGGAGGTCAGAGAGCTGGTGGCACAGGAGGTGAGAGAATGAGCATCAGGGTTCTGATTGCCGACGATGCCGCCTTCATGCGGAACATGCTCAGGAAGATTCTGACTCAGGCGGGGTACGAGGTGGTGGGAGAGGCGAGCACCGGCACTGAGGCAGTGGAGAAGTACAAGGAGGTCAGGCCCCACGTGGTCACCATGGACATAGTGATGCCCGAGAAGGACGGCATAGAGGCGGTGAGGGAGATAATTGAGTTCGACCCCAATGCCGTGATAATCATGTGCAGCGCTCTGGGGCAGCAGTCGATGATCATAGAGGCGATACAGGCGGGCGCAAAGGACTACATTATAAAGCCCTTCCAGCCCAACAAGGTGGTGGAGACGATAAAGAAGGTGGTGCACAGAACCAGCTAGAGCGGTGCAATGTCGGAAATAAGGGTGCTGGTGGTTGACGACTCTGCGCTCATGCGGAGGATGCTTGTGGACATCCTGAGCGGAGAAGAGGACATGCAGGTCGTGGGTACAGCGGAGAGCGGTGAGGAGGCTGTTGAAAAGGTTCTGGAGCTCTCGCCTGACGTGGTGGTGCTGGACATACTTATGCCGGGCATGGGGGGCATGGCGGCGCTGAGGGAAATCATGCGGAGAAGGCCGACGCCCGTGGTGGTTTTCAGCTCCTACGAGCGCCCTGAGGTTACCCTGGAGTCACTGGAGATGGGTGCCGTGGACTTCGTGTCCAAGAGCGCTGGCGGGATAGAGGCGGTGGCGGAGGAGCTGCTGAAGAAGGTAAGGGTTGCCGCCACCGCAGAGGTGGGCAGGATTCCCGCCGGGGACGAAGACTTCCGGATAGTGGTGTTGGGCGCCTCAACCGGCGGACCCAGGGCGCTGGTGGAGGTTCTGAGGAGGCTTCCCCCAGACCTCCCGGCGGCTTTTATTGTGGTGCAGCACATGCCCCGGAACTTTACGGCTGCCTTTGCGAGGAGGCTGAACAGGATTTCGGCGATGGAGGTGAAGGAGGCTGAGGACGGAGAGCTGCTGGCACCAGGAGTGGTGTACGTTGCCCCGGGGGGAAGGCACCTCAGCGTGGAGAGGCGCAGCGGCGGGCTCGCCGTGAGGCTGCTGAATGGGGATGGGAGCAGGGGCGCGAAGCCCTCGGTAGACATTGCGATGGAGTCGGCGGCGAGGGCCGCAGGCTCGCGGGTCATCGGAGTTGTTCTGACGGGAATGGGCAGCGACGGAGCCAGGGGGCTGAGGGCGATCAGGGAGGCGGGAGGGGCGACCATCGCCGAGGACCCCTCCACCTGCACAGTTAGGAGCATGCCGATGGCTGCGATAGAGGCGGGGGCGGCGGAGCGCGTGCTCCCCCTGCGGGACATAGCACGGGAGATGCGGAGGCTGCTGGAGGAGAGGCGATGAACACCCAGAAGTATATGGCGATGTTCCTGGAGGAGGCGGAGGAGCACCTCCAGAACCTCGGCAGGCTCCTGGTGGAGCTGGAGGCGGAGCCGGACAGGGGGGAGGCGCTGCAGGAGGTGTTCAGGTCTGTGCACACCCTCAAGGGGCTCGCGTCCACCATGGGGCTCGAGAAGATCGCCACCCTCACCCACCGGCTGGAGAACCTGGTGGAGGAGATGAAGAGGGAGGGCATAAAGCAGGAGCTCATGGACCTGCTGTTTGAGGGCGTTGACCTGCTGGAGGAGATGCTCCGATCGGGTGAGGTTGACGCGGAGCTGGACGCCTTTCTGGGCAGGCTGCAGGGGAGGGAGGCGGGCGAAGGGCGCGGCGGAAGGAGGAGCCCCTTCCGCGAGCTTATCTCCGGGGGGATAAGGCCCAACTATGAGCTCAGGGTGTGGATAGAGGAGGGGGAGGTGCTGAAGTCTGTCAGGGCATTCACTGTGCTGAAGTGCCTCTCCGGGATGGGGTACATCACCGGCACCTTCCCGGAGCCAGAGAGGCTGGAGGAGGAGAGCTTCGACAGGAGCTTCGTCGTCCGCCTCAGGTCGAGGCGCAGCATGCAGGAGATAAGGGAAGCGGTGGAGGGGCTGCCGGAGATAGAGAGAGTGGAGGTGCGGGAGGTGGAAAGGTCAGGGGAGAGGAGGAGCCAGAGCATCAGGGTGAGCACCTCCACGCTGGACGCCCTGATGAACATTACCGGGGAGCTTATTATTAACCGCTCGGTGCTGGAGGACATCGCCAGAAGGCACGGGCTGGAGGAGCTGCAGGATGCGCTGGACATGACCCGGAGGCTGACATCGGAGCTGCAGTTCGTGGTGATGAAGGCCAGGATGGTGCCCCTGGGGTACATCTTCAGCAGCTTCCCGAGGATGGTGAGGGAAGCGGCGCGCAGGGAGGGAAAGGAGGTGGAGTTTGCCATCTACGGGGGGGAGATAGAGCTGGACAGGGCGGTTATTGATGAGATTGTTGAGCCCCTGGTGCACATCCTGAGAAATGCCATATCCCACGGCATTGAGACGCCGGAGGAGAGGGAGAGGGCGGGTAAGCCCAGGAGGGGGAGGATAACCCTCTCGGCGGTGAAGGAGAGGGACGGCGTGGTCATCTCCGTGGAGGACGACGGCAGGGGGATTCAGCTGGACAGGGTGAGGGAGGAGGCTGTGAGGAGAGGTCTGGTGGGCAGGGAGAAGGCAGAGGCTATGAGCAGGGAGGAGGTTCTGAAGCTGCTCTTTTTGCCGGGCTTCAGCACCGCGGGCAGGGTGACGGAGCTCTCTGGCAGGGGCGTGGGGCTGGACGCGGTGAAGGGCACAGTGGAGGCGCTGGGGGGACACGTGGAGGTGGAGACCACCCCCGGAGGGGGCACCCGGGTGTCGCTGCACCTGCCCCTGACCATGGCGATACTTCAGGCGATGCTGGTGCGGGTTGACGGCATAGTATGCGGAGTGCCCATCGCAAATGTGGCGAGGGTGCTGGAGAGCTCGAGCATAATCACCCTCCACCGGAGGAGGGTGGTGAGGCTGGGGGAGGACTACGTGCCGGTGGAGAACCTCTTCGGAGGGAACGGGGGGAGGTACGTCCTGGTCCTGGAAAAGGGGAGCATGCGCAGGGGGATAGTGGTGGAGGAGGTGCTCGGGATTCAGGAGGTGGTGCTGAAGCCGCTCTCCGGTGAGGCGGCGAAGCTCCGGGAGTTCTCCGGGGGGACCATTCTGGGCAACGGGGAGGTAGCGCTGATGCTTGATGTTGGAAGCATTGTGGGACTGGGCGGAGGCAGCGGAAGTGCAGGTGATGAGTGAGGAGCAGCAGGACGCCTTTAAGGAGATAGGCAACATAGGTGCCGGGCACGCCTCCACGGCGCTTTCGGAGATGATAAACAAGCGCGTTACCATGGTGGTGCCCAGGGCGTACGTGGTGCCAATACGGCGCGTTCCCGAGGTGGTGGGCGGCTACGAGGTGCCGATTGTGGGGATCTACCTGAATGTCTCGGGCGACATTCCCGGGAAGATTCTTATAGCGCTGCCCGCAGAAACCGCCAGGTACCTGGTGAGGGAGCTGCTCGGCGAGGAGCCGACGCCGGAGTTTTCGGCGCCGCTGGAGCAGTCCGCCCTGGAAGAGCTGGGCAACATCATCTCGGGCTCCTACCTCTCAGCGCTGGGGGAGTTTCTCAACAGGAGGTTTGTGCCCTCCACGCCGAGCATGGCCTACGACATGGCGGGTGCGGTGGTGGACCTGATTGTGATAGAGCTCGGCGAGAGGGTGAACTATGCGGTGACAATTGAGACCAGGTTTGTGATAGCCTCCTGCAGCCTGTCGGCGCAGTTCTTCTTCCTGCTGGACGAGGAGTCCTACAGGAAGGTGCTAGAAGTTATAGGGATGTACCTGAAATGAGGAGAAATGTGGGAATAGGGGAGTATGTGGTTGCAAAGTCGCCGGCGGTGCTGGTGAGCCTGGGACTCGGCTCCTGCGTTGGCGTGGCGATGTACGACCCGGTGAGCAGGGTGGGCGGGCTCGCCCATGTGATGCTCCCATCGATAAACGGCACCGCCAGGGTGGCCAACCCCGGGAAGTACGCAGACGCCGCCATAAAGCTCATGCTGGAGGAGATGGTGCGGAAGGGGGCGGCGAGGGAGAGGATAGTGGCGAAGATCGCGGGCGGTGCCACCATGTTCAGGAACTGCACCAGCTCCATTGGGGAGAGGAATGTGGAGAGCGTCAGGGAGGTGCTGAAGAGGGAGGGGATAAGGATTGTGGGGGAGGATACGGGCAGGGACTACGGCAGGAGCATTGAGTTCGACCTGAGCACCGGCGAGCTGCTTGTGAGAAGCTTCAGGCACGGAAGGAGGGTGCTATGAGCGGCGGCGCCGGAGGTGTGTTGGACTACCCCGGGGACTTCAGCAGGCTGCTGCGGGAGATAGAGAGGCGCTCGGGGCTGCACCTGGAGGGCTACAGGACCTCCTACCTGAAGCGCAGGATCGGGGTGCGCATCAGGGCGAATGGGCTCGGCTCCTACGACGAGTACCTGGAGTTCCTGCGGAGAAACCCGGAGGAGTACAGGCGCCTGCTGGACAGGCTGACGGTGAATGTTACGGAGTTCTTCAGGAATCCGAGCACCTTCAGGGCCTTTGAGCGAAAGGTGCTTCCGGAGCTCGCTTCACGGAGGGATATAAGAATCTGGAGCGCGGGGTGCGCCTCGGGGGAGGAGCCCTACTCCATTGCCATCCTGGTCTCGGAGTTCTTCGGAGAGAGGGGGAGGCGCAGGGTGAGGATATACGCCACAGACATAGACAGCGCCTCCCTGGCAAGGGGGATTAAGGGGGAGTATGACCTCAAGGCGCTGGGAAATGTAGAGCCCAGGCTGCTGGAGAAATACTTTGTGAGGAGGGGGAGGAGGTTCGCCGTGGTGCCGGAGATAAGGGAGATGGTGCTCTTCGAGAGGCAGGACATCCTCAGGAGGCGGTGGGTGAGGTTTTTTGATGTGGTGTTCTGCAGGAATGTGGCCATATACTTCTCCAGGGATTCGCTGGAGGTGCTATACAGGAATCTGCACACCTCCCTGAGGAGGGGCGGCTTTCTGGTTACCGGGAGGGTGGAGTCGCTTACCGGGGAGGTAAAGCAGCTCTTCGAGGTGGTGGACAGCAGGGAGCACATCTACAGGGCGGCAGGTTAGGTCACAGGGAGAGCTCCCGCAGAATCCCCCCGAGCTTTTTGAGGACGTCCCGGGGGCTTTCGCCCAGGAGTCTCACCATGGGCTCCTTGCCGTGGGCGCCCAGGTCGTAGATGATGTCCGGGACGAAGCCGCAGGCGTCTATTGCGCTGAGGGTGCCCCACTCCATGGTGCTGGTGCCCCGGGGCTCGTCTTCCCGGGAGAAGCTCCCGACCTTCAGACCGGCGCGCTGCGCGGCTCCTACTACTTCGGGGGAGTAGAGGATGTTCATCGCCGCCCTTATGCGCGGTTCTCTGCTGGAGGCGGCGAGCACGACCCTGCCCACATGCCTGGAGGCGCCGAAGGAGACGCAGCCGGCGGCGACTGCCCTGTCGCCGGCCCTGACTATCCTGCCCCTGATGCCGGCGACGTCCTCCAGAGAGGCGGGGAGGGGAATTGAGTGGGCGAGGTTGACACCCACCTCGGGTATGAGCTCCGGAAATCCCGGAAGGCGGAGCAACTCGCCCACGGCGTCTTCCAGGGCGGTGAGCACGCGGTGCCTCTCAGCCTCACGCTTCAGGGGGAAGAGGTGGTCCGGCACCCTGGCACACCTGCCAGGAGCGTGGGAGGCGCTCAGGGAAAGGAAGGTGTACCGCTTAGCTTCTCTGACGGCCTCCTCCAGGGAGAGACCCCTTGCCATGTAAGCGGCCGCTGCGGCGGAGAAGGTGCAGCCGGAGCCGTGGTAGGTGCCGGGCAGCAGCTTGCCGGGAATCTCCGTCAGCTCACCCCGGTGGAAGAGGATGTCCACGCCCTGCAGGTGGCCGCCGGTAATTACCACGGCATCGACGAGCTTTCCGAGCTCCACAGCCGCTCTTCTGGCATCCTCGAGGGTGTCTATCCTTATGCCGGAGAGCACCTGCGCCTCGTGGATGTTGGGGGTGATGAGGGTCGCCACGGGCAGGAGGTGCTTCTTCAGCGCATCTGCCGCACCGCCCTGCTGCAGCGCATCTCCAGAGGTGGCGACCATCACGGGGTCAACCACCAGCGGGTAGTCGCCCACATTCTCTGCCACAAGCCTTATTATCTCCCGCGTTGCAAGCATTCCTGTTTTGGCGGCGCTGATTTTGAAGTCTGAGTGGAGGCTCTTCAGCTGAGCTTCTATAACCTCCAGGGGGAGGTGGTGGCTGGCGTCCACGCCGCAGGTGTTCTGGGCGGTTACTGAGGTTATGGCGCTTACACCGTGAACCCCGAGGGCCGCGAAGGTCTTCAGGTCCGCCTGAATGCCAGCGCCGCCGCCGCTATCAGAGCCCGCTACCGTAAGGCACACTATCCTGCTCATGAAATTCACCCACCTAGATGGTATTTTTAATAATGAAAACAATTTTGTAATTTTCAGAAATGGTTTAAGCCGTAAAACATTTTTGTAAAACTCCACAAGATTTATATATTATGTAAAATATATTTTATTTAAGATAGGTGGTGAACATGGGAGGAGACCCCTTTTTTCATACAAAACCCCGGGATGTGCTCCTCTTCCTGAGGGAGAAGGAGGTGGCAAACATCTCAGAAATCGCCGCCAGGACGCGGTCCACCTACGCCCACTGCTTCAACCTGATAAAGGAGCTGGAGGAGCTGGGGGTTGTGGAGACGTCCCGGAGCGGGCGCTCGAGGGTGGTGAGGCTCACAGAAACCGGCAGGGACCTGGCCGACCTCACACTGGAGTTCCTGGAGGTCCTCAGGAGCGGCAGGAGGCGAGCGGGAGGAAAGCGGATCCTGCCCGAACCCCAGGACAGGGTGGCGGCCTACTACAGGAAGGTTTGCGAGATCGAGGAGAAGCTGTCCCGCGGCGCCATCAGAGACAGGGCGAAAGTAAAGAGGCTGCTGGGCAGGTACAGGTACCTGGCGGGAAGGACAAGACCCCGGGACATGGAGAGCAGGAGGCTGAGAAAGGAGACCCTCTCGAAAATAGATATTATTTTGAAAAATCTAGCGTAGAAAGATATATATCTGCAAAAAATCGAACTGCATTCTATGGGAAAGAGGAAAAGGAGCGCCGCTACACCCGACGCCGGCGAGAAGAGGGTCGCCATATACGTACGCGTTTCCACGGAGGACCAGGCCAAGGAGGGCTTTTCGCTGGACGCCCAGCTGGAGCGGCTTCGGAGCTACTGCTCCGCCAGGGGGTGGGTGGTCTACCGGGAGTATGTGGACGACGGATACTCTGGGAGGCACACCAACAGGCCCGCGTACCAGAGGATGCTCCGGGAGATGGACAACTGGGACGTGCTGCTCGTCCTGAAGATGGACAGAATCCACAGAAACTCGAGGAACTTCATGGAGATGATGGAGCTGCTCAACAGGAACAACAAGGAGTTCGTGAGTATGACGGAGAGCCTCGACACCTCCACAGCCATGGGCAGGTTCGTGATGGACATTATCCAGCGCATCGCACAGCTGGAGAGCGAGCAGATAGGTGAGAGGGTCTACACGGGGATGGAGCAGAAGGCGAGGACACCGACGGAGCAGCTGGGCGGAGGCAGGCACCCCTACCTGGGCTTCGCCCACCCCTACGGCTACAGCTACTCAGGAGGAAGGCTGGAGGTTGTTGAGGAGGAGGCCAGGGTGGTGAGGCAGATCTTCAGGGAGTACATAGGGGGGAGGACCCTGGAGGAGATCTGCGCCGAGCTGAACAGGAGGAGAGTTCCAACGAAGAAAGGAGGAAAATGGGCTAAATACACAATTTCAAGGATTTTGAAGAATCCTATTTATGCAGGATACCTTGAGTGGAACGGAATAATCAAAAAGAACAACCACAGGGCTATAATTGATAAAGAAACCTTCAACAGAGCTCAGGAGATAATTGAGAGCCGCGGCGGCTCTCCCGTGTACCTCCCGTAGTCTCCGTCCCGGTAAACAACGGTAGTCCGTTGTTTACGCGTATATAAATAAATGCGGACAGCATGATGAGCTGGCTACCCTGCAGGTGTTTTTGAGCTTTTGTACAGTAAGCAGTCCCCGGGGACCGGGGACCGCGTGATTTGGCCGTATTTGGACTTTTACTGCCGGGCAGATATCTGGGTATGGGAAAAATTTGATGTGCGCACTGAATACCACCACGCAGCCCACCTGCAACACCGCTTGGCAGTGTTGCACCCCATAGACACTACAAAAATGTTTGCAATTTGAAAACATTTCTGAAAATTCTGGCTCCAAAATTATATCATTAAAAATATATTTTTTATAATATAATTTACAAAAACGCAGAGCCTCTGCGTTACAATAATGTTTGCAAAATGCAACGATTACTGTAATGCCCTGTAACAAAAAAATATTGACTCGGTACTTGTGGGTGATTAGGAAGGTCTGCCGGGGTAGCCTAGCCCGGAAAGGCGCCAGACTCGAGATCTGGTGCTCGCAAGAGCGCAGGAGTTCAAATCTCCTCCCCGGCGTACCCCTGCCACCATGGCGCCAGGGTGGACGTGCTAATTCCACACAAGGCTTCAGAAAAACTTGCTCAAACGCTATTCCCCGGGATATTCAAACACCTTTTTATACTCCGCAGAACCAATAAAAACACCGGTGGTTGTGTGACGCTCCTCAGCTGGGGTAAAAAGCTGATTCTAAATCCCGTGTACTGGCCCAGTGCAGCCTCGCTGGCGAGTTTTATTGTGCTGGTCATCTCGGGCATTGCCCTTGGTTTCTGGTATGAGCCCCACCCCAGCGTTGCCTACGAGAGCATCCTCTACATCTCGGAGCACGTGGCCTTCGGTCAGGTGATGCTGAGCGTCCACCACTACGCCACAGACGTGCTAATCGCCAGCACCCTGCTCCACATGCTGAGGGTGTTTTTCATGGGCACCTACAAGGGCAGGCTCTACCTCTGGAAGGATGGCAGCTACCTCCTCTCCAGGCTCGCTCCGGCTTCCGCGGATGTCAGGGAGCTCAGCCTCTCGGGCGCGTGGACTACCGGAGTGCTCATGCTTGTGGTCACTGTGCTCTTTCTGTTCACAGGCTACCTGCTCCGCTGGGACGAGGTCGGCTACTACAGCATACAGATAACCACCTCCATACTGGGCTACACCCCGCTGGTCGGCGAATCGCTGCGCACCCTCATCCTGGGAGGCACCGAGATAACCTCCCGGAGCCTCGCAAGATTCTACACAGCCCACGTGGTGCTCCTACCCCTCCTCTACCTCCTCCTTCTCCTCCTCCACTACTACCAGATCAGAAAAACCCGCCTCTACTGGCTCGAGGTGGGTGTCGGAAGCGCCACCGTTGGGCTGATTCTGCTCTGGAGCGTCCTCAGCCCCTTTGAGCTCTCGGCAAAGGCTGGCGCCGAGCTAAGCGAGCCCCTGAAGCCCCCGTGGCTCTTCCTCTGGCTCTACGTAATAGAGCGCGGCGTCGGGTACATCTCCCCCGCCCTGAACTCTGTGAACATCCTCGTCCTCCTCCTCATCCTCCTTCTCCTCTTCCTGGTGCCCAAGCTGGACTCCGGCGAGGACACCCCCGAAACCAGAAGCCGGCGCACAAGAATCGGGCTTGCCCTGGTGGCCCTATTCCTCCTCCTCTCCGCTGCCGGCTACCTATGGGACCCCTCAGCGTAGAGGTACTCCAGAACCACAAGCACCCCCAGAAGCACCAGCAGTGCACCAAGCGCAAAGGCTGCGTAGTCCTCTGCGGAGTAAACCCTGGCACCCGCCGCCCCCTCCAGGGCGAATCCCTGGGCTGCAAGCAGCAGGACGACCGCACCGGGGAGCAGAAGCCGCTGCATAAAAAAATAAAAGGGGTTTTTGAGGCATAAAACTTACTGCATCACCGCTGGCAGAGCGTGGCACTGAGTGCAGGTTTTCTGGACATCGTGGCACTCCTGGCAGAAGTTCTTGTGCCCCTCGAACTTCTCAAAGGCCTGCTTATGCAGACCCGTGCGCATGTCCTCCATGGTTGGGGCGTCGTGGCACTGGTCGCACTTGCCCTCGCCGTGGAGCGCGGGCTTCGCCTCAGCCTCTGCCGGCGCCTCCTTCGGGGCCTCCGTTGCGGGTGGCTGCGCCTCAGGCGCCGCCTCCTTGGCAGGTGCCTTTGTCTCGCCACCCCCTCCGGTGCAGCCCGCAAAAGCCAGCACCAGCAGCAGAATTCCGGCTATTAAAATCCTCCGCATGTTTCTCACTTCCATCCAGCTTACAGACCAATAAGAAGTGTTCTCCCCGTATATAAATAAGTTTCGAGGGGCGCTTTCCCCTCAGCCGTGGAATCGCCCCGTCAGTGGCACCTCCGCTCCGCAGCGGGGGCATCGCCTGTCCCCGGAAATCCTGTACTCCAGCACCCTGTATCCCCTCCTCCGGATAAGCAGCCTGCCGCAGGCGTGGCAGTAGGTGCTCTCGTACCTGTGTCCCGGCACGTTCCCTATGTAGGGGTACAGCACGCCCTCCCTCCTCGCCAGCTCCCTGGCGAACTCCAGCCTCTCCACAGGCGTTGGCGGGGCGCTGAACCTGTGGGCTGGGTGGTACCTGGTGAAGTGCAGCGGCACCTCCTCGCCCGCATGCCTCAGGTGGTTTTCAACCACATACCTCAGGTCCTCCTCCGCATCGTTTACTCCGGTCACCACCAGGTTCACCACCTCCAGGTGGACCCCAAGCCGCCTGGCAAGGGAAATGTTCCTCCACACCACCCCGGCGCGGGCTCCGCCGCAGTACCTCCTGTAAACCTCATCATCACCCTTTATGTCAATGTTTATTGCATCCAGGCCGGCGTCCACGAGCATGCGGAGCGCCTCCTCCGTCATGTAGCCGTTGCTGACGAAGCTGTTGTACAGCCCCCTGCCGCGGGCGAGGGGAAAAAGCTCCAGGCAGTACTCGAAGAGCAGCGTCGGCTCGTTGAAGCTGACGCAGGTTCCCTGTGCACCCAGCCTCAGCGCCAGCCGGAGCATCTCCTCCGGCGGAAGGGGCTCGCTCCTCTCAGGCGGCCTGCTCCTGGAGAGGTGCCAGTTCTGGCACCACATGCATGAGAGGTTGCAGCCCCAGCTCGAGAAGGTCAGCGCCTGGGAGGCGGGGTGGAAGTGGTAGAAGGGCTTTATCTCCACAGGCCTCATCTCCACTGCGGAAATCCTGGTGTAGGAGGCGGTGTAAAGCCTTCCGCCGAGGTTTGTGCGCACACCGCAGAAGCCGCGCTCCCCTTCGGGGACACGGCAGCGCCTCTCGCACAGGTTGCACCTCACCTCTCCGTCCGCGCGCTCGTAGAGCAGCGCCGGGACGAGTCCCTCCATCGCCCCTCATCCGCCGGAAACCGGGGGGAAGAAGGCGACCTCGTCCTCCTCGCCCAGCTCCTGCTCCAGCTCAGCCACCTCGTGGTTCACAGAGACAAAGAAGTTCCCCCCTCTGAAGGCCTCCTCAAGCCCGGGGTAGCGCCTCTTGAGCTCCTCCACAACGTCCCTCACCCTCGCCCCTCTCCCGAGGCTGAGCTCCACCTCCGCCACGCCCGCCTTCTCCCTGAACCAGGCAAAGAGCTTCACCCTTACCATCGCCCTCTCGGAGCATGCTAACGTTGTCAATCCCAGTACATCCGCGTCCTGGCGTACTCCCGCTCGGCCTTCAGAATCTCCCTGTAGAGCTCCTCCTCGCCCAGAGCCCTCGCCAGAACCCTCTTCGCAGTCTCGGGACCAACGCCCCGGGCAGCCATGGCGACTGCCGCAGCCCTTCCGTAGGACAGGAAGAGGTTCGCAGAGAGCTGCAGCTTCCTGACCTCGCGCATCTCCTCCCTGCTGAGCTTCTCCCCCCGCTTGTACCTCCTGTAGAGGCTGCGCAGCTCCCTTGAGCTCCCCTTGAGCACCGCCAGCATCCTGGCGGAGCACCTGCCGCAGCGCAGATTCTCGGGTATTGAGCCCACCCTGAAGCTCTCGTACCAGGAGGCGCAGTACAGGCAGAACATCTCAACACGGCGCTGGGCAATGCGCCGCTTCAGCGCCCTGAGGATGAGCCTCTCCGCCCTCTCCGGCAGCACCACCTCCCCGTAGTTCCTGAGCCCGGGCTCTGCAATGGGCGAGGGCTCCCTCCGCCTCTCCACCACCACCTCAATCTCCCCCTCCCGGATTTTCTCCAGCACCTTCCTGGTGCGGGGTATGTCCAGGTTGTCCCTGAATATCTCCCTCAGCGTCTCCCGGTATATAACGGAGCCCTCGTAGGCGCGCATCAGCCTCCTCAGACCTGAGCTGGTGTAGGTGTAGTCCCTGGAAATAGCGCCGAAGCGCTTTGCCACGTGCACAAACTTCCACCTGAACAGAGAGGTGCGCTTCAGGCTGGCTGCCAGCAGCTGCTCCAGGTGCTCGGGCATGACCTCTAACATTGAGAGCACATCCTCCTCCCCCGGGGTAACGCCGGTGTGGAGAATTATCCTGTACGCGTCGCTTCGAAGCGCAACGCTCTGCCCCAGCCGGGAGGTCAGGATTATCGCAAACACCCTGCCCAGGGTCTCGTTGACCTTCATCCCGAAGGGGGCATGGACCACCACCAGGCCGGAGAGCAGCTCCACGTGGAGCTTCCTCCTCCCGGGTACGGGGATGCCCCTGCGCAGGTGCCTCCTCACGCCGCTCAGCGCCCGCTTTGCGGTGTAGGCATCGCAGGGGTACTCCGAGAGAGCCCCCTCGCCCTCGCGTGCGGCGCGCTCCCTGAGCTCCGCCACCTCCTGGGCGACCTCGTAGGGCACGGGAATCTCCTCGCCCACCCAGCTTGGCACCGCTCCGTGCACCTCCGCAAGAGGCTCCACCAGCACCTCGTTTTCCTGGACGCTCACCACCCTCCAGGGCGAGCCTTTAAAGATTATTCTGCTCCCGGGCTCCGCGTAGTTGACAACGAAGGCCTCATCCAGCACGCCCACATTCTCCCTGGTGACCATGTTCCTGACGAAGTAGCGCTTCTCGTCGGGTATGGTGGAGAGGTTTGCGTAGTAGTACTCCCGCGAGGCGCGGGTGGTGCCGAAGCGCTCCTCCTCCACCCACAGGAGCCGGAGCTCCGCGAGCAGGGAGAGCACCTCCTCAAGCTCCTCCAGCTCCAGGTCGGCGAAGGCGTAGCTCCTGCGCAGCACCGAGAGGGCGCGCTCCTTCTCCACCCTCCTGTACTCCAGGGCGATTCCAACCAGCTGGTGGGCGAGCACATCGTAGGGCTTCCTGTGGGGCTCCACCTCCTCCAGCATCTCCTCTCCGGCACGCCTGGCTATTACCAGCGCCTCCAGGGTATCGTCGGCGTCGGTGGTTATAACAACGCCCCTGGATACGCCGCCGAGCCTGTGGCCACTCCTGCCCACCCGCTGGATTATCCTAGAGACCTGCCTCGGGGAGGAGTACTGGACCACCAGATCCACGCTGCCTATGTCTATCCCCAGCTCTAGGGAAGAGGTGCATATAAGCGCCCTCAGCTTACCCCTTTTGAACTCCTCCTCGGCGGCAATGCGCACCTCCTTGGACAGGGAGGAGTGGTGGATCCCCACCGGCTCGCCCATAATCTTGAACCTGGATGCGAGCACCTCGGCCGCTTCCCGGGTGTTCACAAAGATGAGCGTGTGCCTGTGCCGGGATATAAGCTCGCGGAGCCTCCTTACCCGGGAGGCGGCGGAAACGCTGGTGAAGAGCTGCTCGGCAAGCTCGCGGTCCTCCTTCCGGGGGCTGGGGTACTCCACGCTGATGCGCATCTCCTTTGCGGCGCTTACCCTCACCACCTCAACCGGGGCGGAGCAGCACAGGAAGCGAGCAACCCTGCCTGGAGAGCCCACAGTAGCGCTTATGCCTATCCTCTGGAAGTCGCGCTGTGTCAGCTCCCTGAGGCGCTCCAGCGCCACGCTGAGCTGCGCCCCCCGCTTGCTTTCTGCCAGCTCGTGCACCTCGTCGACGACGACGAAGCGGACCCCGCGGAGGTGCCTGCGCATGAGCGGTGCGGTTAGTATCGCCTGGAGCGTCTCGGGAGTTGTGATGAGCATGTCCGGCGGCGACAGGGCCTGCTTCCTGCGGCGGTAGGCGGTGGTGTCGCCGTGGCGAACGTCGATGCGCATCCCCAGCCTCTCGCCCCACCACTCCAGGCGGGAGAGCAGGTCCCTGTTGAGGGCGCGGAGGGGTGTTATGTACAGCAGGCGGATTCCACCGCCCCCCTCTCCCTCGGTAAGCCTGCTGAAGATGGGCAGCAGCGCGGCTTCTGTCTTGCCTATCCCCGTGGGAGCTATTAGAAGCACGTGCCTGCCGCTCAGAATAACCGGAATGGCCGCCTCCTGGATGGGCGAGGGCTTCTTAAAGCCCGACTCGCTGAGAGCCCTCCTGACCTTCTCCGAGAGGAGAGAAAAGGACCTCATCTCCGGCTCTTTCCCCGCTGGTGAAGCTCTATTGCGCGCTCCATTGTGAGCTCTCCCTTAGCCACCCTCTCGGCCAGGGCGCGGGAGATGGTTATGCTTCCACTGCGCTGCCTGCTGTGCTTCTGGATGTTCTTTATCTCCCCGGGCGTCGGCCTGACCTCCACCCTGCCCTCAAGCCTGCTTCCCGGCTTCAGGGCGATGTTGACCGCCGCTATTATGTCCCTGACCTCCCTGGAGATGTCTCCCCTGCCCAGGGTGGGCGTGGTGGCGTGCTCATCCACCAGCTCTATGGGGAAGCTGAAGCTGTCCTGGAGCACCCGGAGGAGGCGCTGCCTGTACACGCCGCCCCCGTTGCCCACCTTTATCCTCACCCTGCGGCAGGAGTAGATGTGCATTATGTCCCTCAGGGCGCTGCCCACATCCTCTGGGGAGGTGAGCTGCGCCGCGTGCACCACACTTCCGTCGCCGAGCACCGCGAGCCCCGGCTTCTCCCCTGGGTCAATACCTATGATGAGCTCCGAGTAGTGCTCCTTCAGCCCCTGGGAGAGGGAGTGCGCCTTCTCCACGGCGATGCCCACGCTCTCCTCGGTTGCCGCCACAACGCGGGGAAAGTCAATTCTGGCAGCCTCCTCCTCGCTGGTGAGCACTACCCTGACCTTACCCGGAATCCTGTCTCTGAAGGTCAGGCTGTAAAATTCAAGCCTCTTCCGCTTCAGCTCCCTCGCGAAGAGGTAGTACAGCCTCGGTACTTCAGTTAGAACCGCTATCAAGCCACAACCTCGCCCACTGCACCAAGTTTGACGTGTTAAAATTGAAAGCCATGGGGGAATGCGTAGAGCTTCATGGTTGGCCTAAGGCCCCGGGTTAGCTTTATATGCCGGACAAACTCATTTGAATTAAAAGCGGTAGAGGGATGCCTGTGCTCGGGGTTATTCTGGCTGGCGGTTCGGGAACACGGCTGTGGCCGATGAGCAGGGAACTCTATCCGAAGCAGTTTCTCTCCCTCCAGGGGAGTAGGAGTCTTCTCAGGTCCACCGCAGAGCTTGCGACAGAGCAGCTTGAGGAGGTGGTTGTTGCAACCCACAGGGAGCACTTCTTCTATGTGAGGGATGAGCTGCAAGATATTGTGCCTGAGGACAACATCATTCTGGAGCCCTTCAGGAGGAACCCCGCACCTGCCATAGCTTTGGCCTCTCTGTTCATATCTGAGAACTTTGGCGATAAAAACTTCCTGGTCATGCCGAGCGATCACGTCCTGGGCAGGGAGTTTTTTGAACTCGTTCCAAGAGCTGAGCCTCTGGCAGAGAGGTATCTGGTGGCTTTTGGTGTAAAGCCGGGGCATCCCGCCACGGGCTATGGGTACATAAAGCCTGGAAGGGAGCTCGAAGCAGGATATGAGGTGGAGAGGTTTATTGAGAAACCGTCGAGGGAAAGGGCTGCAGAGCTTATTGAGGAGGGCTGCCTGTGGAATGCGGGCATCTTTCTCTTCTCAATCCCCGTGTTGTCAGAGGAGCTGGGGAGGCATGCACCTGAAATAGCGGAGCACATGGGGAGCTTTGATGAGATGCTCAGGAACTATCGCAACCTGCCCAGCATCAGCATAGACTACGCCTTAATGGAGCGCTCCTCCAGGTGTGCCGTTGTGCCCTACTCCGGCAGGTGGAGGGACGTGGGAAACTGGAAGAGCGTCTATGAAATTATGGAGAAAGATGAGAGCAGAAATGCCACTAGGGGAGAAGTGGTGCTCAGGGACACCGAGAGGTGCCTGGTTTACGGAGACGACCGCCTTATCGCATGCCTGGGCGTTGAGAACCTGGCCATCGTCGATACTAGGGATGCCCTGCTTGTGAGCAACCTTGAGAGGGTGGAGGACGTAAGGGGGGTGGTGGAGACGCTCATCAAAGAGGGGAGAAGGGAGGCCAGGATTCACACAACAGTCCACCGCCCCTGGGGATACTATACGCTGCTGGAGGAGGGTGAGAGGTACAAGGTGAAGAGGCTCTGCATACATCCAGGGAAGAGAATCTCACTTCAGAGGCACCACCACAGGGCAGAGCACTGGATTGTGGTCAGGGGCACGGCGCGGGTTCTCAGGGAGGTGAATGGCAGGCAGGAGGAGGTGTTTGTTCACGAGAATGAGAGCATCTACATACCGAAGTCTGTGAAGCACCGTCTGGAGAACCCCGGGAAGGT
>JAADFX010000014.1 GCA_013152685.1 Methanobacteriota archaeon
CTGTCGCAGGGCTAATAGGCTACGAGGAGCTCCTGGAGGGTCAGCGAGAGATAAGAAAGGAGTTGCGCGAGATATGGAAGAACATTGAGAAAATCTGGGAGGAGGTTAAGGGTATAAAGACACCCTCGGTGCGATAGGTGCAAGATGGGGCATAATGAGCGAGAGCGCCTTCAGGGAGACTCTGCGAGGTCTGCTTGAGAAGGAGCTCAAGGCAAAGGTTGAGAAATGGACGTACAGGGATGACGAGGGTTATGTATTTGGCTATCCGGCAGTGGTGGATATAGACATCCTAATAAAAAATGGCAGGGTTATTGCCCTTGAGGTTACATCCCATGCGCGTGCCAGCGACGTGGCCGCACTGAGGAGAAAGGCCGAGCTATACGAGAAGATTACCGGAAGAAGGATAGATGAGGTGATAATTTCCTCGCCCTTTGTCGACGACTCCGCCCGTGAGGCTGCAGAAAGGCTGGGCGTCAGGGTTTACACCGCCTGAGCCTCAGGCACACGAGGGGAAGCAGCGCAACCAGGATGAGAGCCGTCGGACCACAGATGCCCCGCCTCTTCTCCCCAGTCTCCTCCTCAACTTTGGAGGCCTCTTCCTCTGCCTCCGCTTCTTCGGTAACATTCGCTTTCGTTTCCCCGGGTGCCTCCTCCTCAACCCTGGCTTCTTCTGCGGTTTTTTCCACCGTCTCATTTCTTAACGCCGCCACTGGCTGCGCGGACTTTTCCACTCCTCCTGCCTCACCTTCTTTCCTCTGCTCCTTCTTTACCACGCTGAACCCCGTGCCGGGCTCTCCAACAACCGCGAAGAAGGAGAATCCCGGCGTAGTTGCGCTGTACAGGAGGTACTCGCCCTCCTCGCCCGCAGGCTGCGTCTCGAGCTGTTCCCAGCGCCCCGCGTACCTCAGCATCGCCACCGTCGCCGGATTTATGTCCCTCTCCCTGAGCCACGCTTTGGCAACCCTGAACACTATCTCCGCCTTCGCCACGTAGGTGCCGGGCCTGGAGTACCTGATGTTGAAGTAGCGGTACACCTCGCCGGAAGGTTCTTCGAATAGAGCCCAGGACGGCTTTCGCGCATAGGTTTCAACAGAGATTCTGGTGTAGTACTGGTCCACAGCCGCAAAGAGCTCTATGCTCACAATGTCGGGAACATGTCTCCTGTCAAAGAACGCGACGTAGCTCTCTCCGGCCCTTATCCCGGGGATCTCAACCGCATTTTTGGGCAGCCCTCCGCCACCGCCGCCACCGGCGGCGGAGACTGTGCTCTCCGCGGCAACTGAGAAGCTCCTCGGGGGTGTGGAGTTGGCGTTGCCGAAGGTGTCGTTGGCCCAGAGGTAGAAGGTGTAGCTGCCGCCAGGGGAAACACCCAGCGTTATGCTCCCATAGCCTGAGGAAATGTTCAGGCTCTGGTTGGCGCCGTTCCAGCTGAGTATAAGCGTGTCAGGATGCGCCTCGCTGAGGGTGAAGTTTATGGTGACGCTCTTCGTGCCCGCGCTCAGCGTGTCGCCATTGCTAGGCGTGGGCGGCAGCAGGGTTATTTGAGGCGGAGTGGCATCGACGGTGACGGTGGTGTTTTTAAGCTGCGTCTGGTTGTTTCCAGCCCTGTCCTCAGCCATGCTGGTGATGTTGTACACGCCGTCTTTTGCCACGCTCCACTGATAGCTCCAGTTTTCGGTGCCGTTGGCCAGCGCCCAGGTGGCGCCGCCGTCCACGCTAACCCACACTCTCAAGACTCCGCTCTCGTTGTCCTGCGCGGTGCCGTTGATGAGGTAGCTGCGGGCTGAGATGTTCTCACCTGGCAGCGGAGAGAGCACCCTTGATGCCGGGGATGTTCTGTCTACCACTACGGTAACGTACTCGGTGGCGTTGCTCCTGCCAATGGCGTCGGTGGCGTTTATGGTTATGTTGTACGCGCCCTCAGCTAACGTGGAGGTGTTCCAGGTGTCGTTGTACCACACGTTGGAGCCGTTGTAGGTCAGGTTCAGCACTTCCGAGTGGGTGGCATTGGACACCTCTGCCACGACAGAGGCAACGCCCACACCGGCGTCGCGGGCAACCACGCTTATTGTTACCACGCCTTTAACACCTGTGCCGTTGGCTGGGGTAATGTTGGTCACCTCGGGAGGCAGGGTATCTATGGTGACAGCCCTTACCTCGGTGGCGTTGGCATTGCCCGCGGTGTCGTTCGCCCATGCATAGAAGGAGTAGCGCCCATCCAGGAGGTTGGAAAGGGTGATGTTGGTGTAGCTGCCGCTGTAGCTGTAGGAATAGTTTGTACCATTCCAGCTCAGTATCAGCGTTTCAGGGTGAAGCTCTGCGTGGCTTATGTTTATGGTTATGTTGCGCGTGGCATTTACTATAGAGCCGTTTAAGGGTGTTGGAGGGATGAAGCTCACATTTGGAGGGGTTGTGTCCACGGTGAAGTAGACCGTGGAGGAGTTGAGGTTGCCCGCCAGGTCTTGAGCATAGAAGGTGGCGTTGTGCCAGCCCTCGCTCAGGGATATTGAGATGTTGTACCAGTGCGCTATGGAGTCGTTGGTCAGTGTGTAATTGACCCCACCGTCTATGGAAACGCTGGCACTCGCCAGGGGCTTGTTAACAGTGATGTTGAAGTGCACATTCCGCGAGGGATAGCTTCTATTCAGCGGCGACTCTATGCTTATAAGAAGGGGAGCGTCTACCTCAACCACCCTTATTTCGCTGGAATTCCAGTTTCCTGCCAGGTCCTGAGCGTATACCATGAAGGTGTAATTCCCGTTGAGCAGGTATGTTTTGTTCAGATACCAGTACGACCCCGAGCCCTGCATCGTTTCATTTGTGCCGTTCCACTCAAGAACTGAGCGATTTAATGCTTCAGAGGAGGTTATGTTGACAAAAACGTAGCTCACCCTCACCGTGGAGGCGTTGGCGGGAGTTGGGGGAGCGAAGGTCACGTCGGGAGGTTTGATGAAGCTGTAGGCGGCGGCAGCATCCACCCGGGGGTAGTACCTGCCCGAGCTGGCATCGTACAGGAGCACCCCCGTTGAGTTCAGAACTGAGAGCAGGTACCCCGGCTCAGGCTTCCGGTTATGCAGGAGGCGGTACTCCTGATACAGCAGAGCCAGAACCCCGGAAACGTGGGGCGCTGCCTGGGAGGTGCCGCTCTGCACAGCCACGTAGCTGTCATCAGCATAGTAGGCGGAGACAATGCCAACCCCGGGTGCGGCTAAAATGTCGCTGAAGCCGCCGCCCCTGTTGGCAAAGTCTGCGAAGTTGTCGCTCTTGTCTGTTGCAGTCACCCTGGTGGAATTCCGGATGCACGCAGGCGAGGATACGGCCGAGTATTTGTACTCGTTTCCGGTGGCAACCACCACGGAGATGTTCTTCGCCACGGCGGCATTTATCGCCGCAGCCATCGACGGAAAGTCGGCATCACAGTAGCTGCTGTTGTGGTAGCTGGGTATGCCGAGGCTCAGGGTTATAACGGAGATGTTGTAGAGGGAGGCGTTGGAGGCGCACCAGTCAATCCCCGCAATAATGGTGGACTGAGTTCCGCTAACGTTGGAATCCAGAGCCTTTATTGCCACGATTTTCGCCCCGGGCGCCACTCCGGTGTAGTAGGAGTGCGTGGATGCAACTATTCCCGCCACATGGGTGCCGTGGCCGTTGTCGTCCATGGGGTCGGGGTCGTTGTTCACAAAATCGTACCCGGCTATAACGGTGTAGCCGGGCCCAAAACCGCCGCCAAAAAATGAGCTGGAGTAGTTTACACCTGTGTCGATGATGCACACAGATTCTCCCCTGCCGGTGATGTTCTCGCCTGAGATGACCCTGTTCCAAACTTCACTTGCCTTTATCAGGGGCACGCTCTCAGCCAGGAAGGCCCTAACGGGGTGGTCGTACTCAATCCTCTCGACAGCAGGATTGCCGGCCAGCCTGCTCAAAGCAGAAACAGGAACCTCGGCAACCACACCTCCAAAGGTGGTGAAGCGGTGCTTAATTCTGTGCCTCCCTATAGAGGTTTCAAGGGTGCTCACAGAGCTGGACTCGGCCGCATCTTTGAACTTTATAATCACCCTGATGGTGCCGGTGCCGTTTGCCGCAGAGAGCTTCTCCAGCAGCGCCTGGTCAATTTTTCCTGCACCCGGAGGCTCAGAGGCTGAGCCGGCTGAAAAAAACAGGAGGGAAGCGCAGAGGAAGAGCACAACAGAAAGCCCGGCGCCTCTCACAAACCTGCCCACTTCTCTCCCTCATTCCACAGCGAAGTCTACCCTTGAGGGTGGTCTCACCTCCCCGTCCCTCCTCACATAAAGCTCCGCCGAGTACTCGCCTGGAGGCAGCCTGCCCAGCGGCACGACTGCCGTCGGCTGCGTGAACGCCTGGGTAACCGCCGCTCCCAGGGGCGGGTCTGTGAAAACTGCCCTCACAACAAACCTGTTACCCTCCCTCTCAACTGCCTCTATCTTCAGCCCGTATCCACCCGTGGGAAAAACCCCGCGGAAGACCACCAGGTTCAGGCTCTCAGCGCTGGAGAATCTCTCCCTCGGGGGCTCGCCGCCCAGGATTCTTATGAGCTCCTCCCTCACCTGCTCCACATCGCCCGCGATTACGTAGAACCCCTCCCCGGCCCTGCCGGTGTAGCCGCCGAGGAAGTGGTAGTCCACCAGGGGGGTAAGATTCGCCGGAGACTCACCGGCGCCGGCTTCCGGCCCGCCGGCACATCCGCTCAGGAGAAGCACCAGAACAGCCGCCGCCCAGATTCTTCTCAGACCACATCACCCCTTTCAATAATGCTTCTCTCCCGGACATAAAAAGCTTGTGGCGGCTGCTGGGTGCGCCGGAGTTCCGCAGCCAACTTATATATAATCCCGCATCAGAAGAAATACCTGCTGCCTTGTCTCTGCCGGGGGCTGCGAAATAATGGAGGAGCGGATTCAGCCTGTTCCGCTGGGCGCAAAGGGCAGGCTACTGGTTATATCAGTGATATCAGGTCTCCTGGGCATGTGGATGCTCGCAGTTTATGCCTACCTCACCCTCCCTCAGGAGGTCCCCGTCCACTTCGGATTCGACGGTGAGCCCACGAGATATGGGGACAAATCAACATTTCTGATTCTAACCGCAGCCTTCAGCATTGCTCCTGTAATTTTTATTCTTTTAACAAAATACAGATTTACACTGATAAACAGGCATCCCTACCTGGTGAATCTCCCTGCATTCTTTACCAGCATTTCAAAAATACCGGAAGAGAGAAGAGGCCTGTGGGTCAACAGATACTTTGAGGGCGTATTATATCTGGGTGCTGCTCTTACATTTTCCCTGCTCATTATGGAAATTGGAATATATGCTGGCAAAATCCATGGTAAACTGCCCTCATGGTTCATGCCTTTCTCCCTCTCACTGCCCGTCTGGCTCATCCTGCCATTTCTGCTCTATCTGAGAAGGCTATATTTAGAATTAGAACGCTCCATCAGATGATGGAACCTACCCCCTCACCTGCCAGGGCACCTCTGAGAGTGGCTTGGCCTGCCCGAGCGGCGCAACACTTTATATCTCCCCGTCAAATTAGATAATCATGCTCCGCATCGACGGCAGCTACGGTGAGGGCGGCGGACAGGTGCTGCGCACCGCACTTGCACTTAGCGCAATAACCGGCAGGGCGGTGGAGGTGGTAAACATCCGCGCCAACCGCCCCAACCCGGGGCTTGCCACGCAGCACCTGCACGGGGTAAAGGCGCTCGCCAGGCTGTGCAGCGCCCGAGTAGAGGGCGCGGAGGTGGGCTCCACCCGCGTTTATTTTGAGCCCGGAGAGCTAAAACCCCAAAGGCTGCGCATAGACATGGGCACCGCTGGTAGCATCTCCCTTATCCTGCAGGTGCTCCTCCTTCCCAGCGCCTTCGCCGGAGGAGAGGTGGTGCTGGACATTAAGGGCGGCACCGATGTGCGCTGGGCGCCGCCGATAGACTACGTCAAGCATGTGCTCCTGCCGGTGGTTGCCAGGCTTGGCATAAGCGCTGAGCTGGAGGTGCTCTCAAGGGGCTACTACCCCCGGGGCGGGGGGAGGGTTAGGGCAAGGGTGAGGCCGGCTGAGAGGCTCACGGGCGTGGACCTCCGGAACCCGGGAAGAGTCCTCCAGGTCAGGGGCAAAGCCCACGCGAGCCGATTGCCGGGACATGTTGTAGAGCGCGAGGCGGAAGCTGCAAGGAGGCTCCTCTCGGAGTACAGCCCGGAGATCGCCCTGGAGGTGAGGAAGGACTTCTCCACGGGCACGGGGATAACCCTGTGGGCGTGCTGCGAGAACTCCCGCCTCGGGGCAGGTGCGCTAGGCGAGCGCGGCAAGCCGGCTGAGCAGGTGGGTGAAGAAGCAGCAAGGGCGCTTCTTACAGAGATAAAAAGCGGCGCCGGCGTGGATATTCACCTCGCCGACCAGCTGATACCCTTCCTGGCCCTAGCGGAGGGGAAGTCTGCCTTCACCGTAAGGGAGCTGAGCGGACACCTGAGGACAAACATCTTCGTGACTGAGCAGATTCTGGGCAGGTGCTTTGAGGTTAAGCAAGAGGGCGAGCTGTTCCTGGTATGCGCCCGGGGTGCCGGACACGCCTGATCTGAAAAAGCGGGTGCGGAGCCTATAAATCGACAACGCAAAACATTTAAATTGTCTTTTAGGGTGCCTATATTTCCAATTTCCTCCGCATCGCCAGATACCCGCCGAGGACGAGGAGCACCGGAATTACCGCACTCGGAAACTCGGGTACGGACACCACATCCCTCTCGTCGTTGTCATCGGCAGAGGCGCACCCCGGATCCTCGGGATAGTCCACCTTTCCATCGCCGTCGTTGTCAATACCGTCGCTGCACTGAGGTGCTGGAGTTGTTGCGCACGTCCCATTACCGCTCACGGTGAACTCTACCGATGCGGAGGCAGTGTTGCCAGCTAAATCGGTGGCGGTAAGGGTAAGAAGGTGGGTGCCAACCAGGCAGGTTACATTGGTGGGGTCAGCTACTGGAACTCCATCAATGGCAAAGCTCAAAGTTAGGTTGTTTGAAGGCGTTCCCTGTACCACCGGATCATAGGCTTCGTATCTTACCGGCAGGGGTTCACTGTTGGGGTAGACATCCTTCAGGGGATCCAGCCAGAGTCTAACCACGGGTGGAGTCTTATCCAGCTTTATGCCGTATACAAAGTGGTGTTCCTCCTCGTTGCCCCATTGATCCACAGCCCAGTATTCAAGGGTGTTGTTATCATCCTCATAATTGATGAGCACCTTTGCGACGAAGGGGTCCCCGGCAACGCCATCAGCATCCACAGTTACTACAACCTCAGGACCGGAGTTGAGTATGTAGTGGACCTCTGCAACGTTCGATTTATTATCGTGAGATGTGAGGGTTATGGTGACTTCTTGATTGTGCCACTCTTGATCTGCATCGTCCACAGAGACTGGAGGCACGTCGTCTATAACATGAAAGATAACCTCGGCTGTGGCATTGTTGCCAGCATTGTCGACCGCTTCAACCTTGAAAATGTGGGCACCAATTGAGAAGTTAAACAGGTCTATAACCTCGCCTATCGCCACGGGTGCGCCGTCTAACAGTGCTCTCACCCTCGCTATGCCTGAGCCATCATCGGTGGCGTTGTAGGAGATTGTTATGTCTTCTGTGTAGGAATAATTTTTAGAAAGAGGTGAGAGAATTGTTATTTGGGGAGGTGTAGCGTCAACCATAATATTAATTTCCTCAACATCAAAATTTCCAGAGGTGTCCAAAGCCATAACCGCAATAGAATGCCTTCCCTCGCTTAAACCGCTTAATGTAATGCTGCTTTCATTTGTAGAAGCATTGAACATCCCATCCACATAAACAAAATACACAGGGCCTCCACTATTGTCGCTCCCCTCCCATCTTAGGGAGAAGGAAGAGGATACTGATGAACCGTTGGCGGGTGATATTATAGACAAGTTAGGAGGAATTACATCGGCCACCTCCACCTCTACTCTTGACTCCCTTGTAAATCGACTACCAGCATAACTGCCTGTTGCTGTAGATTTTATTTTATACACTCCCGCCAGGGCGGTATCAGAGAAGATTCCTGTATAGTTGCCATCGTTTGCCGAAGAATCGCCATGAGTTCCGTCATCATAAAGTGGAATTCTCACAACATCTCCATTTGGCTTTGTTATTTGCGCAGTAACTGTAGCTCCGGCCACCGGGGTGTTACCATTGGAGACAGCCACCACCATTTTAATGGCTTCACCCTGTATCAAGCTCGATGAGTTCACATAGAGCTCTGCTCTTAGTGTGGTATCGAGGGTAACTCTTGTAACAACTTCCTCACCGGCTGTGTTTACATTTGCAGCTGTAACTTTCATTACCCAGTAGCCGGAAGCTGGATTCCTGACTATGTAATATTCGTAAGTGGTATCTTCGGTGTGGTTGACACCCGGAGAAGTCCCGCTTATTACTGTGCCGTCGGGTGCTATCAGAGTCAAGTCCAAGTCTGAGCTGGGATTCTTCCAGAAAACTTCAAATTTAACCCTGCTTACTGTAGGATCAATGAGAACCTGCCTGGTGATGCTCCCCCCTGGATAAATTTTGCCTTCGTGCTGCGGATAGCCCGGAGTTGGGCACCCCTTGCAGAAAATTATGTAATCATCCTGCTGAGAGGATTGGGTCGTAAGTGTACTGACTCCACTAAATGTGGAGGAGGTGCTGAAGTCACATTTATCTCCACACTTCTTCAACGCCGTGTATAATGTGGCTGCAAAATAGTGGTTTCCTCTGGTGAATCCACTTACGAGAAGCCCTCCGGGCACGTATTCCTTTCCTTCTATTAAACGATAATCGCCAGCATCCACAATGGCCTGTCTAAATCCGAGAATATGTCCACCGCTGAGCTCTATAACAGAAGCCCAGGTTGCATCCTCCTTCGGATCCTCCGACTGGGCTACTATGGTTTCTTCCTCAAAGCTCCATACACCGGGCCAGACTCCATACTTGTCCCTAATCCTCTTGAAGTGCTTCGCCAGCTCGGTGAGCACCGTGTAGGCGTTGGCATCTCCAGTGGCGTCGTAAGCCTGCCTCAGGCCGAAGGCTGTCATGCCAGCGTAGGAGATGGTTTCATTATATCTTCTCCATATCTTTGGGACCAAGAGTTTTTTAGCAAATAGCGGTCCATCTCTAATCCCACCCCGGTTTAGCCCTGTTACTCCTCCCTCCCTCTTCTGAAGCCTCCTAACCTCATCCGCAGCCCAGCCCACTTCATCGCAATAGTTTCCTGTTATCATGCATGAATGGGATAAAGTTCTCAAGGCATTGCCATAGTTGTTTGCAGTAGACAAAAACTCATCACCACCATGATTTGCCTTTTCTTCATCAGCTTCTGGTGCATAATCACACAATATGTCTGGGATTATGCCGCAGAGGTCATCTTCCCCAATATTATCAAACCCAAGTGCTGTAAGATGTCTTTTGATATACTTAGCAGCCATATCAGCTCTATTTTTATATTCCCGTGCCTTTTCCGGATTTACATTCTTCAAAACGTCATATCCCTCGTAGAAAGCCATTCCAGCGTACCCTGTATGTATTAAAGACATATCATTACAAATTATACCACTTTTGTATTTTTTAAAGCAGCCTTTTGG
>JAADFX010000015.1 GCA_013152685.1 Methanobacteriota archaeon
GTTGCCTTCAGGGGCACATAGGAGGTGAACATTATCGCATTCTTCGCCGGATTCATGAGAACAGTAACGTTCGTGCCCACAGCACCCACCAGCATGAGCGCATAGGCGACCCAGCCGAGCTTCGGCGATGCCAGGCGTGAGTTGAGCATTATCGCACCTGCGAAGTAGAGCACCGCCACCTCGAAGAAGATTATCCAGAAGCCCAGCATGTTCCAGCCGTGCAGGGTTACGTACTTGTAGTAGTCCAGGGGGCGCAGCAGGTGCACCGTCTCCCACCTGGTGAGTGCCACCAGGAGCGCCATTATCGCCCCCACAAGAAGCGCCACCACTGCGGTAACAGCGTTGACCTTTATAAGCTTCTCAGCCGGCAGATGCACCTTAAACCCCGTCACAGGGCAGGTCCTGAAATCATCGCCCATCTCAGTCACCTCACTCCACCACTATAATCTTTCCAACCATTACCTGATGTCCCGGTCCGCAGTACTCGTTGCACACAACGCTGTACACTCCTGCCTGGGTTGGTGTCACGGTGAGCACGTAGTCGTAGCCGGGTATCACCATGAAGTTGATGTTCATGGGATAGACCGAGAAGCCGTGGAGCACATCAGCCGAGGAGATGTGCAGCCGGTAGGTCTCGCCCTTCTTCAGCTTGATCACCGGCTCCCAGCTGAACTGCTTGCCCAGCAGGTACACATCGCCACCGGGCGGAGGCTCCACCACAGGCACGCCGTTCTCCTCACCCACCTTGTACTTCTCTATGAACTCCTGGGTGAGCCTTACAAACTCCTCCGGTGCCACCTTGTAGGTCTCTGTAGATGGGTTCTGCTTGCCGTAGATGTGCCACAGGGGCATCATCACAAACATCACGATCGCCCACACCAGGGCTATGGTAACCCAAAGCTTCTCCTCCTTTGGAACCTTCTGGTTCCACCAGACTCCTTCTGGAGGTGTGACGCTCATATCTCACCACCTATTCTACCTAGTGGGAACATTGAAGGCCTCTATCAGTCCCCATGCGGCATACGAAATCGCAAGAATCAGAAAACTCACGACCAGAAGCAGCCACATGTTGTCCATGTACCTCTGGGGTGCAGGTATCTCCTCCTGAACTTCATCCTTCGCCTCCATGCTTCTCAAGTCGTCGTCAAAGGATAATAATGTTATATCAAAATATTATGCCCTTTTAAATACCCCGGGTGGAAAAAAATAAAGGGGCGTCCCGGACGGGACACCTAGTATATGTCGTTGGCGGTGTTGTAGACGTTGAACTTGCCCGTGGGAGTCACCAGGTCCTTTATCCTCGCCTTCTCCGCCAGGGTCTTGTCGTCGTATATGACTATCTCCCCGGTCTTCCCGGGCTCGTCGATCTTGCCCCAGACGCTGATCCAGACCTCATCGCCCTCCTTGTTGTACTCTATGTGGACCGCCCTGCCGTAGTCAGCGACCTCCCAGCACTTGTAGACCTCGTCGGGGTACTCCTTGGAGATCACGCACACACTGCGCTGTATCTTCTCATCCGGGTTGAGGGTGTGGTCCACCCATATCCACTGGCTCTTGGGATGGGTCTTGATGAACAGACTCCCGCCGCCCAGCAGCTTTACCTTGCGCACCACCTTCCACGCATACTGCGGATAGTTCTCCGGATCCGTGCCGATCACCGCCATAAGGCCCTCGCCCAGGTGAACCGTTGCCCACACCGGACCGTAGACGGGGTCAACCCAGTTGGCACCCCTGCCAGGATGGGGCACCTTCCCCGTCTCCACCAGCGCGACCACCTTCTCCTCCTTGGCGTCCAGCACCACTATCTTGTTTCGCTTGTTTGCCGCCACCAGGAAGTAGCGCTTTGTCGCATCCCAGCCTCCATCGTGCAGGAAGCGGTCCGCCTCAATCATCTTTATGGCGGGGTTGTTGGCGTCCGAGTAGTCCACCAGCCAGATCTGCCCCGTCTCCTTGACGTTAACTATCCACTGGGGCTTGAAGTGGGACGCAACTATGCTGGCGACCCTCGGCTCGGGGTGGTACTCCTCGGTGTCGTAGGTGTAGCTCCGGGTGCTCACTATCTTTATTGGCTCCAGGGTGGCGCCGTCCAGTATCACGAAGTGGGGTGGCCAGTAGCAGCCGATTATAACGTACTTGTCGTAGAAGTTGCCCTGCTCACCGGTGTACTTGCTGACCTCTATGGAGCGGGCATCGTAGCACGCCCTTATCTCAGCCACCTTGTCGGGCTTCTCCATCCAGAGGTCAATCATCGTTGCCTTGCCGTCCCTTCCGATGGTGTAGACGTACCTCCCGGTGGCTGACATGCGGGAGATGTGGACCGCGTAGCCCGTGTCGACGGTGCTCACGACCTCCTTCGTGTCACCATCTATTATCGCCACCTTCCCCGCGTCCCTCAGGGTCACGGAGAAGAAGTTCTGCCAGTCGCGGTCGTGCTGCGGCGACGTGGGGCGGTTCTCGGGAGGCACGAAAACCCTCCAGGTGGCCTTCATGTCCGCCAGCGACATCTCCGGCGGCGTGGGAGGTTCGAGCTGTATAAACCTGGCGAGCAGCTCGGTGTCCTCCTCACTCAGCACGCCCTGGTGGCCCCAGTCGGGCATTCCCCTGGGTGTGCCGCCAAAGATTATCGCCTTGAGCACCGCAGTACCCTTGGGCACCGTCTTGTCGGGCGTCAGCGCCGGACCGGTGGCGCCCTTCCTGAGCACACCGTGGCAGCCGGCGCACCTGTCAAAGTATATCTGCTTCGCCCTGTTGAACTCCTCCTCACTGAGAGCAAACTTGCCCTCCGTCTCCGCCTCCTCTGTCGCTGCCTCGGCCTTGGGTTCAGCTTCGGGCGCTGCAGGGGCAGAAACAGGCTCCTCCGCCGCTGGCTTCTCTGTGCAGCCCGCAAAGAGCACTCCCAAAAAAAGCAACGCTACAAAAACCTTTAACCTCATCCGGCACATCCTCCTGTCCTTTTAGGACATCACCTCCCAATTTCCAGTGATATACATCACCAATTATTCAGAAAACACGATTTGATTAATAATGATTGTATCAAAATATTATGCCAGTTTAAATACAATGTCCAGCAGCATGCCAGCAAAAATCGCTATAAGGTAGATTCCTGAGAACTTGTAGCTCCTCCAGGCCCACATTTTTGAAGGCGCCATCATTAATTTGATGTTGAAGGCTACGAAGGCGAGTCCGAAGAGAACCGCCACGGTGAGGTAGACAACCCCGAAGTATCCCAGCGCGTACAGGAGGAGGGAGGCCTGAACCAGGAGGATGGTGTGCATCATAATCAGCCGCGCCGCCCTGGCATCGCCGTGAACAACCGGCAGCATGGGCACCGCCGCCTGCTGGTAAGCCCTTTTGTGCACAATGGCAAAGGCCCAGAAGTGGGGCGGCGTCCACAGGAAAACCAGCAGCGCCGCGAGCACTGCCGCAAGGGAGGTGTTGCCCTCCATCGCAGCGTAGCCCGCAAGTACAGCGCAGCTGCCGGCAGCACCGCCAATCACTATGTTGAGGACGCTGCGCCTCTTCAGCCAGATGGTATACACCACCACATACACCAGAGCACCGGCGAGGATGTAGAGGGCGGTGAGGTAGTTCAGCCTGGAGGAGATAAAGATAGCCGCCGCCACCAGCAGTATTCCGAGCCAGCACGCCCTGTGGGGCGCCACCCTGCCCGCGGGTATGGGACGCCTTCTTGTTCTGTCGCTCAGGGCATCTATGTCCCTGTCAAAGTAGTGGTTCAGGATGCTCGCGCCCACGGAGGCGAGGGCGCCGCCGGCGAAGAGTATCAGAAACCTGCCGGGCTGGAGCTCGCCCCTGGAGGCGGTGACGGCTGACACAAGGGCTACGAACAGGAGCAGGGCCACAATGCGAAGCTTGAACAGGGCAATGTAATCACGCATTCTCCTCGCCTTGGAAGACCATATTTCCAACTTTACCATACTCTATTAACTCTAAATTAAATTCTTAAGAATCTTTTTCAGGGCCGCCCTCATGTGCACTCCCACCGTGGCAGGGCTCAGCCCGAAGTGCTCCGCTATGTCCTTCAGGTTAACCTTCCTGTCGCGGTCGAAGTAGCCCGAGCGGTACGCGTACCTGAGGATCTCCAGCTGCTTCATCGTCAGGTTGACGTGGGGCACCTCCTCATACGCCCCGCCATAAAAGCCGTTGCCGTGCCTCTTGACCTCGAGAACCTGAAACTCAACGCCCTCCTCCTTGAGGTACCTGAGAAGCCGGCGGAACTCCTCGTGGCTGTGGAGGGAGAAGGACACCAGCATTCCGCCGTCCCTGTAGTAAACACAGTCGGAGGAAATCCTGAGGTCCTCATTGAGCTTGAAGAGGAGGCAGGAGGTGCAGTCGAACTCTATCCTGACCTTGCAGTGGTCATTGCCTATGTAGAGCAGGCTCAGCGACTTTACCTCCTGGCAGGAGTTGAGACTGACAAAGAAGTCGCCGGTCTCACCAGTCTGCTTGACAATCAGCGACGCAAGCACCCTGGAGCTCGGCAGCATCTGCTTCTCCTGAATCCTGAACTCGAGCCCCGGGTAACACCTGGAAACCCTGGCGAGAGGGCAGGTGTGAAGATCCAGCCTGACAAGAGCCCTGACGCCTGAGGAGTACCTCTCCATGCCCCCTACCAGCCCGGCAACCACCACCATCGCCACCCTTAAATTTTAAATTTTTTAATGTTAGAGTATATATTAGACTTTTAAATTAAGTTATTTGTTGCGAACATGTTCAAATTTTAAATTTATTTTTACATATTTGTTAAAATTAAATTCAAATATTGGAGAGGAGTCTAACCAGCCCCGCAAATATTTTAAAGGCTGTGGTGCCCATCTACGCCGGCGGCGTATTTTGATTAAAACTCCCCAGCCAATATTTCAGCTGTTCCGGGGCATACCCCGCATAAAACAAAATTTTAAATACGTGTGCTCCAAACAAATCCCGATGTCCTCTGCTGGGGAGTATGGAGGGCTCAGAAGGGAGGTGGGCCTCCCGGAGGCGGTGGTCTACGGGGCGGGGATAATAATAGGTGCCGGAATTTATTCGCTGATAGGCGAGGCTGCCGCCACGGCGGGAAACGCGCTGTGGCTGGCGTTTCTGCTTGCCGCCCTGATAAGCGCCTTCACCGCCCTGAGCTACGCGGAGCTGGGCAGCATGTTTCCCAGAAGCGGGGCGGAGTACTTCTATGTGAAGCACGCCTTCGACAGCGACGCCCTTGCCTTCATAACCGGCTGGCTGATAATACTGGTGGAGGTTATCGCCGGTGCCACTGTCGCCCTGGGCTTCGGCGGCTACCTGGAGAGCCTGACGGGTGTTGACAGAGTTGCCGCTGCGCTGCTCCTCCTGGCGCTGCTGGGGGCTGTCAACTACGCAGGAATAAAGCAGAGTGTGCGCCTCAACATGCTGCTGACTCTGGTCTCGGTGCTGGGGCTCCTGATGGTGGTTGCCGGCGGCTCAGGCAAGATCGGGAGCGTCAACTACTTTGAGATGAGCTACGGGCTGGCGGGCCTTCTGACCGCAACAACAGTGGTGTTCTTCGCCTATCTCGGCTTTGAGGACCTGGCCAACCTGGCTGAGGAGATAAAGCAGCCGGAGCGCAACCTCCCCCTTGCCATACTCCTGGCCCTGGGCATAACCACGCTGCTCTATGTGCTGGTGGCGGTAGCCGCCGTCTCTGTGGTGCCCTGGCAGGAGTTCGCCGAGAGCAGCGCACCCCTGGCGGTTATTGCAGAGGGTGCCGGCATTCCGGGGTGGATAATAGTGCTCATCGCCCTATCCGCGACCTCAAGCACGGTGCTGATATTCCAGATAGCCAGCTCCAGGATGCTGTACGGCGTGGCAAAAGACGGCGCTCTTCCCAGAGCCCTCACCAGGGTGCACCCAGCCAGGGGCACCCCCCACGTCGCCATAGCCGCCGCCACGCTGCTGAGCATGGGCTTTGTGCTCACCGGCGAGATCAGGTTTGTGGCGCTGCTCACCGACTTCAGCGCCTTTGTTATTTTTGCGCTGGTGAACCTCTCCGCAGTAGCGCTCAGGGTGCGCCGCCCCGGGCTGAGGAGGCCCTTCAGGGCTCCCCTCAACCTGCACAACCTCCCCCTGGTGAGCATCCTGGGTGCTGTATCCTGCGGGGCAATGCTGCTAACCTTCGGGCTGGAGATAGTGGCAGCCTTCGCCCTTCTCCTGCTGGCGGGGCTGGGAATACACCTGCTGCGGGCGAAGGGATTATAAGCGCCCGGAAGAGATTGGATAAAGGGGTGATGCCATGCTGATTTCAACCACCCATGAGATACCCGGGAAGAGGGTCGTGGCAATCCTTGGCGTGGTAATGGGGAGCACTGTGAGGGCGAGATTCATAGGCAGGGACATAATCGCCGGGATACGGAACATAATCGGGGGAGAGGTCAAGGAGTACACGAAGATGATGGAGGACGCCCGGGAGGAGGCCATCGCGAGGATGGTAGCCAGGGCAGAGGAGCTGAGAGCGAACGCCGTGGTGGGGGTGCGGTTCGTAACCGCCCAGGTAGCACAGGGGGCGGCAGAACTCCTCGCCTATGGCACCGCTGTGGTCGTGGAGGACCTGGAGGGGTAGGGTTTTTACATTGTTACCCCGCGTCGATGGGGTATGCGCCTGCTGCTGGTGCACCCCCACTTCCCCTACCCGGGCAAGGACCTATTCCCCCTGGGTCTGGGCTACCTGGCGGCGAGCGTTGAAGACATAGCCGAGGTGGGGGTGATAGATGAGAGCGTGGAGAGGGTAACCCCGGAGAAGCTCAGGGAGTTCAACCCGGAGTTTGTAGGAATAACGGCAACCACGCCCTCCTTCGGGAGAGCGAGGGAGATAATCGCGCTGGTCAGGCGGGTGCTGCCGGAGGCGAGGGTGATTGTGGGGGGCACCCACGCCACCTTCCGCCCCGAGGAGGCGCTCTCCGCAGGCGTGGATGTGGTGGTTCGCGGGGAGGGGGAGGAGACGCTGAGGGAGTTGCTGGAGGGGAGGGAGCTGGGAAGGATAAGGGGTATCTCCTACCTGGAGGAGGGCGAGGCGGTGCACAACCCGGATAGGAGCCTGATTCAGAACCTGGATGCGCTGCCCTTTCCGGCGTGGCGCTATTTCCCCCTGCACGCCTACAGGGTGATGAGCCTCATCTCTGCGCGGGGCTGCGTGTACCACTGCGCCTACTGCAGTGCGGCGCAGTTCTGGCGCCGGCGGGTGCGCTTCCGCTCTCCCAGGAATGTGGTGGAGGAGGTGGAGAGGCTCTACTCCATGGGATTCAGAAGGCTGCGCTTCATGGACTCCACCTTTACGCTGGACAGGAGGCGCGCGCTGGAGATGTGCGCCCTCATAGAGGAGCTGGGCTATCCTGACCTGAGCTGGAGCTGCGAGACCCGCGCCGACCACCTGGATGAGGAGCTCCTGGGGGCGCTTAAGAGCGCCGGGTGCACCCTCATCTGCCTGGGCGTGGACTCGGGGGCGCAGGAGGTTCTCGACAGGTGCAGGCGCGGCATAAGCGTGGAGCAGGTGAGGGAGGCAATCCTCACGGCGAAGAGGATGGGGATCAAGGTCAGAGCCTACGTCACCTTCGGCTTCCCCGGAGAGAGCGCTGAGAGCGTCCGCGCCACGGTGAGGCTGCTGGAGGAGACAAAGCCGGAGCAGATTCTGCTCAGCCTGGCCACCGCCTATCCGGGTACTGAGCTGGAGAGGGGGCGCTTCGTGGAGGTGCACGAGAACTGGGTGAGGAAGTTCCACGGCCATGGCATGGGGGCAAAGCTGTACTTCCCCGAGACGCTCTCGCGCAGGGAGTACACAAAGCTGGGGGACTACATCTACCGCGAGGTGAGGAGGATAAACCGGGATGTGAGGCAGCGCATAAGAGACTGCCAGAAGGAAGGGCTCCCCCACTCTGTCCAGTAGCTCGCCGCACTTACGCGGACTCTCAGCGACTACTCCAGAAGCCTCAAACCACTGAAATGCTGGGGAAGGATGTCGAGGCACAGGCTTTTTGAATCTCTCAGCTTCCGAAGCACTTCTCGCTGAGCAGATTTGTCCAGGTCTTCCCACGCTTTTTTTGAATCTTTATACTCATATTCTGTTTTTGAATGCATTGAGAAAGCCTTGAGCAAGTGGTCTTCGATTTTATGCGTATTCAAGGGCATCTCATCTATTCCGCTTATGATTAAGATAAGTTCAAATTCTCTGGGACCAAGTTTGCAGAAATAACGCACAAGTCTGCCATCAACAACTTCTTTTTCAAATTTTACATTCATTTTTCTCAATTTTCTTTCAATTTGGCGATATATCCGATTTAACTCGTCTTCCTCCTGATCCATTACCAGAGCTATCTTGTTAATCTTCAAAATAGGGACGATGGTCATCAGCTCGTTTATAGCTCCTATCCTCGGATTTACAGGTTTTACTATTCCAACAGTTTTCTCGCCGTTAAGGTGATGGCAGACTAAAGGAATTACGAGATCGTCTCTATCTCCATCCCCCAGCATGATGATTGAATCAATATCGCCCTCTTCGGATAAAACACTGCTTTTAAAATTTTTCGATATCAATTTTGATAATTTTTTCTTCATCTTTGCTTCAAGTTGCGGGCTGAGAGGTTTTAGCCTCACACTATCACCGTATCTGCAAGCCTGACGTCTATTCCCGCAGATAGCAAGCTGTTAACCTCATCTATTGACAGTTCTTTGGTTTTAAGCGCACCATCTTTTAGCGAAGTTGTGCAGATTTTGGCGTCATCAATAAACTCGGCGATTACTTTAGCAGCTTCAAGGCTGTGGGTTGTGGTTACAACTTGAACACCGCTCTCGATTAGCTCTGAGAACCACTCCGCCAATCTTACAAGCATGCGGGGATTCATGTGAGACTCTACGTCGTCCCAGAGCAGAAGCTTCGGCTTTGTAAGCTCGTAAAGTATCCTGGCGGTTATGTATATCTGCGCTCCTGCCCCGAGGTCTCCAAGCCTTATCCTGGTGCCGTCTTCTAGAAAACCGAATACTGCAAGCCTCCCACCCAAGAAGGGCTCAATTGTTATGTTCACAAAATTCTCATTTACCAGGCGAGAAATGTCCTTTGCAACCTCCTTGGTTATTCCCAGATTCATTATGTTTGCCCAGTTGTTGTGCATGTACCAGTAGGCGTGCTTTGTAAGCTCCGCGGATATCAGAAGGGATTCTCCGGTCAGCAAAACATTATTTAAAAACTCAGGGTTAAATTGATCGGTCGATAATCCCAACCATCCAAAAGTGGGGATAGTGGTTCCTAATGGTGTGGGTATATTTGAAACTTCTGGAACTGATTTATTTGTAATTAGATAAATCAATTGCTCTCTTTTCATAAAACGCAAGAGAGTATCATCTAACTCTATTTCCGCTACGTCTGCGGTATATTTGTACAGCAAAAAGGCGTAACCCGCACTCGTAAGGGTTTTGTGCAACTCATGAATAAGTGATAC
>JAADFX010000016.1 GCA_013152685.1 Methanobacteriota archaeon
GGTCATACCCGCAACCTTCCCCCTGGGCGAGGACCTGGAGCAGACCACGAGAATCGACGTGGTCGCAATAGGGGTGGTGAAGCAGGGAGAGATAAGGGCAAGCAAACTCCTGGTTAAGTGCCCATCAAAATACGAGGCAAAGGTGAACACAACGCAGTAGGGGAAGCACATGAGGCAACTGCATCTGCTTCTGGTTGTCGCAGTGGCGCTGAGTGCGGGCTGCGCCGGAGGAAAGGAGGCCGCTGACAGGGGCGGGAGTGCGCCCTTCCCCCAGCAGCCTGCGCCCCAGCTGGAGTACCTCCCCCTGGACCAGGTGCCCCGCGCCTCGCCGCCGCCGGAGTTCGAGCCGGTGTTCGTGGAGAACCTCTCAGGCATGGTGGCCCTGCCCCAGGCGGCGATCACCATGCCCACCGACGTCTCAAACTTCGCCCCCGGGGTTGCGCGCAGGATAGTGGAGGGAATAAGCAGCAGGTTCGGCGCCCTCTACGTGGAGGGGGAGAACACCAGCGTTGTTGTGAGCTTTGAGGCCTACTACTTCGAGGACCCGGCGCTCGCCGCGGAGGCGCTTCAGGTCTACAGGCAGAACTGGAACACCCTGAGGTTCAACGCCTCGGGTAAGGAGCTCTGGATATGGGAGGGCTACCTGGAGCAGCCGGCACCGCCCGCGTGGGCGGCGAGGGGCTCGCACATCTTCTGGGACTTCGCCCAGAACCGCGCCATGCTGGGCGAGGGGCGGGTGGCAGTGGCCAGAATTGCGGAGGACCTGTACTGCTACCACGGTGAGGCAGCGCTGGGCAACTACTTCGTTATGGTGGATGTGCACCTCCCCAGGGAGAGGGTGGTGCAGGACGGTCAGAGGATATTCGCGGAGTACCTGGAGGGGGTGGCTGTCAACGCCTCTGCCAGCATCTCCTCCGATGGCGGAAACGCGAGCACCGTGGAGGAGAGGATAGCCCGGCTTGAGGCGAAGCGGGAGGAGGTGACCCGCGCCTACCTGGAGGGCAGGATAAGCCTGGAACTCTACAACTACACCCTGGAGAAGATAGAGGAGGAGCTCAGGAGGCTGAGGGGGGAGGAGCCCTGAGCTTCTCCTGGAATGCCGGCAACTTCATGCTCCTGGGAGCCTTCGCCTCCAGCGCAGTGCTGCTAATAGCCCTCATCCTTAAGGAGCGGGGCAGGGAGGTGGAGCTCTCCAGGCTGAGAATCCTCCCCTGGGCAACCCTCGCCCTGCTCACCGCCGCCACGCTGCACCTCATCAACCTCTTCCTGCGCTCCGACTTCACCTACATGTACGTGTGGAGCTACAGCTCCAAGTCCCTACCCTGGTACTACAAGGCAACGGCCTTCTGGGCGGGGCAGGACGGCACCTTCCTGCTGTGGGCGCTGATAATCTACGCCTCCGCCCTCTGGGCGAGTGAGCGCCTGGGCTTTGAAGACGCGCTCGCCAGGAGGGTGCACATAGTCACCCACCTCATAGGGCTGTTCTTTGTGACAATGACCCTCCTCGTCTCCCCCTTCAGGACCATCTACGACCTCTACCCCGACCTCCCCAGAAATTTCATACCCGCGGACGGCAATGGGCTGAATCCGCTGCTCCAGGACCCCTGGATGGCGGCGCACCCCCCTCTCATGTTCATCGGCTACGGCGCCATAACAATACCCTTCGCCGCCGCCATCGCCCACCTCTGGAGGCACGACCCCAGGTGGCTGGCCATCGCCAGGCCCTGGACGAGGGTGTCCTGGCTGTTCCTGACGCTGGGCATAGCCGTGGGCGGCGTGTGGAGCTACCAGGTGCTGGGCTGGGGCGGCTTCTGGGCCTGGGACCCGGTGGAGACCTCCTCCCTCATACCCTGGTTTGCGGTCACCGCCCTGCTCCACGCGGTGGTGCAGAACCTGCGGCGGGGGGAGTTTCCGGTGCTCACCCCATCGCTGGCGGCCCTCTCCTTCATGCTGGTCATATACGCCACCTTCATAACCCGCTCGGGGCTCTGGGAGTCCATCCACGCCTTCGGCGAGACCACCACTGGCCCCTACCTGGCGCTGCTTCTGGTCAACATACCCATCATCTCGGCGCTGCTCATCGCCGACAGGGCGATGAGGAAGATGACTGAGGCGAGCGCCCGCACCAAGGCGCTTGTCCTCGCCTTCCTGCTCGCCCAGGCGGTGATTGTGGTTTACAAGGCTTCCACGGGTGGAGGGCTTCCGAGCTTCGGTGAGGTGATTGAGATATTCGTGCTGACTGGCGTGTTTTTCCTGCTGCTCAGGGGCAGGTTCCGGAGCGCTGGCGAACCAATTACAGAGAGCCCGCCCCAGAGCACGCGGCTCTTCACCCGCACCAACCTCTTCTACCTGGCGATTATCACCCTGCTCATCCTGGGCTTCGTTTCCTTCTGGGGGCTCAGCTACCCCTTCCTCATGCAGGCGCTGAAGGAGGTAAAGATCAGCGTTGAGATAGAGTTCTTCAACACCTGGAGCTACCCCTTCGCCGTGCTCCTCCTGCTCACAATAGCCCTGTGCATGGGCATAGGAATCATCCGCAGAAACCACCTGCTGCTGGGAGCGGCGGCGGTGCTCCTCATGGGCGGGGCGGCTGTGGCGCTGGGCATAACCGGCTCGCCGCTGGCAGACTTCCTGCTGCCGGTGCTCACCTACGCCTTCCTGCTCGCCCTGTGGCGCACCATCAAGCTGCTCAGGAGCAGCGCAAGGAGGAGGGAGAAGCTCAGGCTGGCAAGCTTCTACATAATCCACGCCGGCGTGGCGCTCATAATCTTCGGGGCGGTGTTCAACACCACCCTGACATCGCAGCGCGACCTGGTGTTCCGCTTTGTGCCGGGGGAGGGCATCCTGGGCGGACCCCAGGAGGTGGGCGCCGGCTATGCCGTGGAGGTGGCGGGCATCAATGTGTACGAGAACTACGAGGGCTACATGACCACAGAGGTGCTTGTGCGGGTTTACAAGGACGGGCGCTACGTGGGGGAGGGCGTGGCAAGGACCATCAACAACCTTAAGTTCGGAAGGGTAACAAAGGTGTACATCAACCGCAACCTGGATGCGGACGTCTATGTTATATTCCAGGGCATAGGAGGGCACGCGGGAGGTGTGATTGAAATCCCGCTGACCATCAAGCTGGAGCCCTTCGTGAACTTCCTGTGGCTGGGAATAGCGCTGATCTCCGCTGGAATTATCCCGGCGATGATTCTTGAGGGCTTCTCACTCCCCTGGGGCAGAAGGGAGGAAGAGTCCGGGGAGGAGGAGCGGGAAGAAGAGGAGTAGAGGAAAGCCGGACAATGCCAGGGGCGCCTACCTGACCAGCTCCTGCCCCTTCTCCACGACGATGCCGCAGGGCATGGGGAGCTTCATCGCAGCCCTGCGCAGTGCCTCCTTGGCGTCGTTGAAGTAGTTGGCGTTGGTGCGCAGGGTTATTATCCGCTGCCCCTCCTTTACCACAGCCGCCAGACCTACCGGCTTGCCGAAGGCGCGACGCATGCCGTCGCTCACTCTGTCGGCACCTGCGCCGGTGGCCATCTTGTTCTCCCTGAGCACCACGTGGGGGTATATCCTGAACTTCATGTAGAAGCCGCTCTTACCGGCGCGCTTTGTTATGTACCTGTTGGCAGCGATGCGGCTCGCCTCCAGAGCGTTGTGGGTGATCTGCGCCGCCTCCTTGGCAACCAAGGAGAGCTGCACCTCGAAGCGGTCCGGGTTGCTCACATCCCCCATGTCGAAGATGGTGATCTTGGGGTTGGGTATGCTGTCTATGTACTCCTTCCGCGTGTAAAGCCTCTTCTTGGGTATGCGGTATATCTTGCCCGGCTTAAGCTTCGCCATCGCTGTGCCTCCGATAAAAAAGACACTCCCTTGAAGCACCTTCCCGTAGTAAAAGAATTATGGAAACACCGCCACGCGCGCCGCTGTTGGTTAAGTATTTATAGCGCCGGGAGGAGATAATCTCTCAGAAGGAGGTGAAGACCTTGCCCGAGAGTTTTGTGGACAGGGAGCTTGAGATGATTGCCGAGAACCTGAAGGTGTTTGTTGGGAAGGACAAGGAGACAAAGGAGATGCTCAAGACCATGGGGCTCAGCATAGAGGACGTGCCCGAGGCCGCGAGGGAGAAGGTGGCGCAGATAGAGGGCATACTCAAGGACCGCGAAAAGAAGCCCGAGGAGAGGATAAACCAGGCGGAGGCAATACTCGCCGAGCTCCAGGTGATGGAGGACCTGCCCGCGGCGATTAAGAAGCTCATAATCGAGGAGGCGATGCGCAGGCTGAGCGTGGTGCGCTACAACCTGGACTGGGTGGAGAGGCAGGCGAAGAGCATCGAGGCGGCGAAGCGGATATCCTACTCCCTGGACCTCTTCCTCAACCCCGAGGACAAGGAGGTCAAGAAGAAGCTGCGCCAGATTGGCATAGAGGAGGTGCCGGAGCACATCCGCGAGGTTGCGAGGCGCGCCAAGGAGGTGCTGGAGGACAGGAAGCTGGACGCACGGGAGCGCGCGTTGCGCGCCGCGGACATACTCATGGAGCCCCTTCAGCCGGCGCTCTACGGCAGGCGCGGTGAGATGGAGAAGCTGCAGCACGAGATAAAGTGCGTGCTCTGGGAGATCGCCAACGACTTCGTGATGGAGGCGCAGCTGGCGAAGTGATTCGCCCCCCCTCTAATTTTCTTTTACAGCACCCGGGGAAGGCGCAGAGGGGGAAAGGGGCAGGGGCAGAGTCGCCCCAGAGCAGGTGCACAACTTTTAAAAGTTTCCGCTTCATATTAAGAGAAGGTGATGCCATGCCGAGGAAGGTGGACTATGATCTGTGCATGTCCTGCGGTGGCTGCGTCGGGGTGTGCCCCTTTCTGGCCCTCACCCTGGAGCACGGGATTAAGCTTATTGTTGACGAGGAGAGGTGCACCGACTGCGGGAGCTGCACCAGGTTCTGCCCCGTGGGTGCGATAAGGGAGGCGTAGCGATGAAGGACGCTTACGATGTGGTTGTGGTAGGTGCCGGTCCGGGAGGCAGCAACACCGCAAGGGTTGCGGCGGAGCACGGCCTGGAGGTGCTGCTCCTGGAGAAGCGCCCGGAGATAGGCGCACCAAAGCGCTGCGGCGAAGGTTTTAGCGTGAACGGCGCAAAAACGCTGGGGATAAAGCCGGACCCGCGCTGGACGATCAACGAGATATGGGGCGCGAACATAGTGGCGCCCAACGGCAGGCGCGTGAGTGTGCGCTACGAAAAGCAGGTGGGGTGGGTGATTGAGCGCAAGATGTTCGACAAGCTCCTTGCGATTGAGGCGGCGCGCGCCGGCGCGGAGGTTCTCGCCAGGAGCGAGGTTGTTGGCCTGGTAATGCAGGACGGCTTTGTCAGGGGCGTGGAGGTGGAGCGCCACGGAGAGCGCCTCACCGTGGAGGCAAAGATAGTCGTGGCCGCAGACGGGGTTGAGAGCAAGGTTGCCAGGTGGGCGGGCATCGACTCCACCCAGAGGCTGGTGGACATAGACAGCGCCTACCAGTATGAGATGGTGGTGGACTTAGAGGAGCCGGACATGCTCGACCTGTACTTCGGCAACGACATAGCGCCCCGGGGCTACGTGTGGGTGTTTCCAAAGGGAAAGGACGTGGCGAACGTGGGAATAGGAATAGGGGGCAACGTCTCCACCAGGACGGCGAAGCAGTACCTGGACGAGTGGATCGCAAAGCATGAGCCCTTCAATGAGGGCAGGATAATCGAGGTAAACGCGGGCGGCGTACCCGTGGGCGCGCCCCTGGAGAAGCTGGTCGCCAATGGGCTCATGGTGGTGGGCGACGCCGCCCACCAGGTGAATGCAATCCACGGCGGGGGCGTATTCGAGGCGAGCTTCGCCGGGCAGCTCGCGGGCAGAGTTGCGGCCGAGGCAATAGAGCGCGGAGACGTGAGCGAGGCCATGCTCATGAAGTACGACCGCGAGTGGCGCGCCGCTCGCGGAGAAATACTGCATCGCATCTACAAGCTGCGCCGCGCAATAGAGCAGCTGAGCGATGAGGACCTTAACTACCTGGCGGAGCAGCTCACGGGCGAGGACGTGGTCGCCTTCGCCAACGGCGAGCGCCTGGGCAAGCTGGCGAAGATTCTGATGAAGCGACCCCACCTGATTAAAGCCGCGAAGGAGCTGATGTAGATGAGCGAAGACTGCGTATTCTGCAAAATTGTGAAGGGGGAGCTTCCCTGCTACAAGCTGTATGAGAGCGAGCTCGTCCTGGCCTTTCTTGACATAAACCCAGTAACCAGAGGACACGCGCTGGTTGTGCCCAAGCGCCACGCGGAGAGGCTGAGCCAGCTCAGCGGCGAGGAGGTGAAGGAGGTCTTCAGCGTGGCGGCAAGGGTTGCGGAAGCCTCGCTCAGCAAGCTCAACGCACGGGGAGCCAACTTCTGGGTGAACCAGGGAAGCATCGCGGGGCAGGTGGTGAAGCACTTCCATGCGCATGTGGTGCCCCGCTACTCGGAGGAGGAGATAAAGATCGAGGTCAGAGGGGAGAAGCTGAGCGAGGAGGAGATGAAAAGCGTAGCGGAGAAGCTAAGGCTGGAAGGATGAAGCTGAAGGAGCTTGTGGCGGAGCTGAATGAGCTTTTGAGGCTCGAGGATTTTCCCGGCGACGAGAGCGCCAATGGTTTGCAGGTGGAGGGAAGGGAGAGGGTCAGGAAGGTTGCCCTTGCCGTGGATGCGTGCAGCTACGTTTTTAAGGAGGCGGCAAGGCAGGGAGCGGATTTTATCTTTGTGCACCACGGCCTAATATGGGGCGGGGTGAAGAGCATAGTGGGCACCCTCAGGGAGAGGCTCAGGCTGCTGCTGGAGAAGGAGCTGTCCCTCTACGCGTGTCATTTACCATTAGACGCGCACCCCGAGCTGGGGAACAATGCACAGCTTTTAAAGCTTCTTAACCTGGAGCGCAGGGGTGAGTTCGGCGAGTACCACGGCAGGCGGATAGGCTACTGGGGCGAGCTGGAGCAGCGCATGAGCGTGGGGAGCTTCGCCGCGCTGGTGGAGGAGCGCCTCGCAACCAGGTGCAGGAGCATAGACTTCAGCGGCTATGTGAAGCGCGTTGGGGTGGTCTCGGGCGGGGGGTGGAGCGCCATCTTCGATGCGGAGAAGATAAGGGTGGACACGCTCTTGACGGGCGAGCCGTCGCACAGCGCCTACTCGCTTGCGGAGGAGCTGGGGGTGAACCTGATCTTCGCGGGGCACTACGCCACGGAGAAGCCGGGTGTGCTCGCCGTGGGGGAGTACCTGAAAAGCCTCGGCCTTGAGACGGTGTTCATAGACCACGACACGGGGCTGTAGAATGCTCTACGAGAGGATAAAGAGGGCGCAGGAAATAATGCAGCGCGAGGGCGTGGAGCTGCTCGTTGTGGCAGGCAGCGGGAGCTACCGCTACTTCACCGGCGAGGCGAGGGAGCGCGCGTGCCTGCTCATTCCGGGGGAGGGCGAGCCGGCGGTGCTCCTGCCGGAGAGCGAGGCCAGCGCGGTGAGCCGGGCAGGGGGAGAGGCAGAGCTGCTGCCCTATGTGGCGCTGCCCCAGATGCTCTCCCAGGTGAGCGCCTTTGCCTCGCGCCTGGGCTCAAAGCCGCGCGCGGCGGTGTTGGCGGAGGAGGGCACGCCCCTGCACCTCCTGGAGCACCTGGCGAGTGCGCTGCCCGGCTTCGAGGTCAAGGTGGCGAGGAGGATAATGACGGAGCTGCGCATGCGCAAGGAGAGAGAAGAGCTCAGCGCCCTTCGCAGGGCCGCGAAGCTCGCCTGCGAGGGTTTGAAGCGCGCCTTCGAGGAGATTGAGCCGGGGGTAAGCGAGGCGCGGGTTGCGGCAGAGGTGGAGTGCCACCTGCGCAGGCGGGGCGCAGAGGTTGCGCGCGTTGGCGTTGCCTCAGGCAAAAGGAGCACCTCCCCCGAGCGCAGCGCCTCGGAGAGGGAGATAAAGAGGCACGAGCCCGTGGTGGTGAGCATCTCCTTAGCTTTTAACGGCTACTTCGCTGAGCTCGCCAGGGTGGCGACTTCTGGCAGAGCAGGGAAGGAGCTGCAGAGACTGCACGCCGCCTACACAAAAATGCTCGAGGCTGCGCTTGAGGGTGTTAAGCCCGGGAGGAGGGTGATGGAGGTGGAGAGGGACGTCACCCTGCTCGCCTACGAGCAGGGGCTCGGAGAGCTCTACCCCGGGGGATTTGTGCACGGCATCGGCTTAAGCGCAGAGGAGGCGCCCCACTACGAGGCCTATCCGGAGGATGCGCTTCTGGAGCTTGTGGAAAATTCCACCCTCGCCGTGGGGCACGCGCTCCTCAGCGACGGGAAGGTGGGTCTCCGCATAGAGGAGACGGTGCTGGTGCGCGGCTCCCGCGCGGAGGTGCTCACCCGCTTTCCTCGGGAGATAGCTGAGCTCTAGCCCATTGCCGCAAAGGCCTCGGCGATGCCGTCTATAACAAACTGCACAGCTATCGCCGCGAGCAGCAGGCCCATTAAGCGGGTGACAACCTTCGTGCCGGTCGTGCCCAGAAGGCGGTAGACGGTGCTCGCATGCACCAGGATAAGGTAGGAGACCAGGAATACCAGCACTATCGCCAGGGCGAGGAGCAGCCTCTCGGCCTGGCCTGGAGCCCTGCTGAGCAGCACTATGCCGGTGGTTATCGCCCCCGGACCGGTGAGCAGGGGCACGGCAAGCGGGGTTACCACCACCTCCTCCCTGCGCTCCTCCGCCTCCTCGGGGGTGAGCTCGGTGCGGGTGCGCATTCCGAAGAGCATCTCCATGGCTATGACGAAGAGCAGCACCCCGCCGGCGATGCGGAAGGAGTACATCTCTATCCCCAGGTAGGAGAAGATGTACACCCCCAGGTAGGTGAAGAGCAGGAGCACCGCCGCCGCGATGAAGGCGGCGCGCGCAACGGCGCGGCGGTACTCCTCCCTGGCGGCGCCTGAGAGCAGCGCAAGAAAAACTGGAACGTTGGCTATGGGGTCTATGATCACGAAGAGCGCCGTGAAGGAGTAGATGAGGAAGTTCAGGTCCATTCTCGCACCTCTCTATTAACTGTGCATCGCAATATTTAAGTTGTTCCGGGCCATACTTCATCGGGTATGGGGGATATAATCCGAATGCTTTCCTCAAGCAGGATTGCTGAAATTCTGGAGAAACTCTCCAGTGGTGTTAAAACCAAAAAGGAATTGAAGGAAAGTGTGGGAATTTCTTCCTCGTATTTTGCGCAGATATTGTATAAAATGTCCAATTTAGGTTTGATAAGGGAGGAGGATGACATTGTTTTAATTTTGCCAAAGGGGATGTACATTTTAAATATATACCGCACCATAGATGCTCATAAAGATTTTCTTAAAAAATTTGGAAGGTATATCAACATGTATATTTTAGAGGATATCCCCGAATATCTTGTGGCAAG
>JAADFX010000017.1 GCA_013152685.1 Methanobacteriota archaeon
ATATGTTAGGATAGGTATTATTAATTCATGTCCACATCCTGTTTTATATCCTATAATGAGGTTGTAATGTAGCATGGAAACTATATGGTGTCCTATGATTTGTTGTAAAGTAAAAAAGAATGCAAGATGTTCTTCTTTTGGTGCTTCTTTATCTGGGCGGTGTTTGTCAATATATTCTCTCAGTTCTTGGAAATGTTTGAGTGCGAAAGCTTTTTTTCTGATAATATCACTTTTTTCCCCTTCTTTAGTTAGACGATATATCTTAACTCTGCGGTCATTAGGTGCAAGCTTCAGGATGCGCATTGGAGATGTCAGAATAATCTTCACCCTAGACAGGGAAAATAAAGTTGTGTGGGTTTACAACGCCCACTTCAGAGGAAAGATATATTAGGGTTTGCTCTTCCCTTTCAGCTCTGCGATTATCTCCTTATACACCTGCTCCTTCCTGCACAAGCTTTTCTTTGGCTGCCACCTCACCCATGATAAGTTACTGATTTATGCAGAAGTATGCGCTAGTGGGGTAGGGAATCCCATAAATAATTTCGATGTGCCTTGAACAATAAGTTTACTGCCCGTCAAAGGCTTACCCTCCTTCTACTGCAAAAGCCCTGGCATTTAAAGAGCTGCCGAGGAGGAGTCCCCAGCATGGAGCACCCTCAAAAATATTAACTCCGGAGACAATATCTCTGTATGCGCAGGAGGGCTCTCCTCACCGCCGCCGCTTTGCTGGGCTCAGCCCTTGCCTACAGGTACCTATACCCCCTGAGGTACTTCCTCTCCACCGGAGACGTGGTGGAGGAGGAAGGGGCGGTGCCGCCTAGACGCTCCCGGCGTGTTGCGGGGCCCTCAAAGGTCTCCGTGGTGGAAGTCCGGGGCAGCGTCAGGGACGCCGTAAGGGCGGCTGTTGACGCCCTCGGCGGCTTTGAGAGCCTCCAGGTTGAGGGCAGGGAGGTTCTGGTAAAGCCGAATGTAAACAGCGACGACCCATACCCGGCCACCACAAACCCCGAGCTGGTGCGCTCCACCGTGGAGCTGCTGTACGATGCGGGCGCCCGCAGGGTCGTCGTGGGCGACATGAGCGGCGTTTACTGGCTCCCCACAAGGAGGAGCATGGAAAAATCGGGCATTGCAGAGGCGGCTGAAGCTGCCGGTGCCGAGCTCGCCTTCTTCGAGGAGGAGAGGTGGATAAGGGTGAGGCTGCCCGGCGACACCTACCTGGGGCAGGTCTTCATACCCCTCAGGGTCCACAGGGCGGAGGTGATTGTCTCCCTACCCGTGGTCAAAACCCACAGGTACGCCACCTACTCGATGAGCCTCAAAAACCTGGTGGGCGTCATCTCCGGGGCAGACAGGCGCAGGCTCCACACCTCCAGCCACATGGAGGAGATGATAGCAGAGATCAGCCTGGCAGTTTACCCCGACCTGATTGTAATGGACGGAACCCGCAGCATGGTGGCTGGTGGACCCACCAGCGGTGTGGTGAGGGACACCCGCATCATCCTAGCGGGCACCGACCAGGTAGCCGTTGACGTCGCCGGCCTGGGGGTGGTGAGGAGCTTCGGAGAGTGGGAGCCGGTGCTCAGCAGGAGCGTCTGGCAGCAGAGGCAGATCGCCCGTGCAGTTGCCCTCCGCCTGGGCGCGGCAAACGCCGGAGAGGTCCAGATTGAGACGCAGGGCAGCAGTTCCCGCTTTGCCGCCCTTGCCAGGGCCATAGAGGACGCCGTTGCTGGCTGAGGGGCCAACAAAATTTTTATTACTGGCACCCAATATCTATCTCAGTGGACGATTCCCGCCTCCGAAGGGAGCCTTAAAATGAACAGGACTGCAGGATGCTTCCTGATTGTCGCCTCCGGCGTTGTCGCCTATATTATAAGTAGTATATATCCTGCACTGAACCCCCTCTTTATAGCCCTCATCTTCGGGATCGCCTTCGGCAGCATCCTGGAGAGCCGGGAGATAAAGGAGCTGGCGGAGAGGTCCCTGGTGGTCACCCTCCCGGTGGGCATAATACTCTACGGCGTCAACATCAACTTCCCCCTGCCCTGGAACTTCCCGGCGGGCGTAATTGCCCTCACCTTCCTCAGCGCCCTGATGCTGGGCACAGCCGTCTACCTCTTCGGAAGGGCGCTGCGGGTGAGGGAGAAGCTCACCCTCCTGCTGAGCTGCGGCACCGCAATCTGCGGAGTCTCTGCGATAGCAATCCTCTCACCCATAATAAAGCCCAGGAAGGAGGAGTTCTCCGCCGCAATCATAATCATCACCGTGGTCGGGCTGACGGGTGCGCTGCTCTACCCCTTCCTGGGGTACGTAACAGGCATGGGAAGCAAGACCTACGCCCTCTTCAGCGGAGCCACACTGCACCAGACGGGGCTCGTGGTCATAGCCTCCAAGCCCTTCGGGGCGGAGGTTCTGATGGAGGGGCTGGCCGTCAAGGGGATACGGATAGCGATGATAGCCCTGGTGACGCTGCTCATCTCCTTCATCTACGCCGAGCACAGGTTCTACATCCCCTGGTATGTGGTGATATTCCTGCTGGTGGCCTTCCTCACCAGCTTCGTGCTGCCCCCCGGGATGGTGGAGCTCCTCAGACCCCTCTCCACCATCGCCTTCTCAATAACCCTGGCCTCCATCGGATTCTCCGTCAACATAAGGGACATACAGAACATACGCCTCACACCCCTCATAGCCGCATACCTGGGGTGGTTCTCTGCGGTGGGAGTGGTCCTCCTGCTGGTAACGGGGTGGGCAGGATGAGGATACCCATATTCTTCAAGATAGTCACCATATCCCTGCTCTTCTCCATGCTTTCCCTGGGGCTCTTCACAGTCAGCTTCGCCACTCCTGGAGGGTTCACCCCCGCCTACTTCCTCTACATGCTGATAATCATCCTGGGCATATCCCTGTTTGTGGCGGGCAGCATAACGGAGCCCCTGGAGAGGCTGAAGCACGGGTTTGAGAAGATAATGAGCGGTGGCAACGCCCGCGTCGAGATAACCACCGGCGACGAGTTCCAGGACCTGGCGCAGGCCTTCAACCACATGGCGCAGGAGCTCGCCAGGCAGCGGGAGATGCTCAAGAGGAGTGAGGAGAAGTACAGGCTGCTCATAGAGGACATAAACGACTGGGTGTTCGAGCTGGACGAGAACTGGACCTACACCTACTCCAGCCCCAAGGTGAGGGAGATCCTGGGCTACGAGCCCGAGGAGGTGCTGGGGAAGACGCCCGTGGACCTGATGCCAGAGGAGGAGCGAGCCGTCGCCGCAAAGAGGATAGAGGAGATCAGGCGGAGGGGCACCGCCTTCTCCGGGCAGGAGAACACCTTCCTCAGGAAGGACGGAACACCCGTAGTGCTTGAAACCAGCGGGAGGCCCTTCTTCGACAGCTCCGGGAGGCTGAAGGGTTACAGGGCGGTGAGCAGGGACATCACCGCCAGGAAGCGCGCCGAGGAGCGCCTCGCCTACCTGGCTGGGATTGCGGAGCACTCGGTGGACGCGATCATCTCCCTGGACCTGGAGGGGAGGATAGTCTCCTGGAATAAGGGGGCTGAGATGATGTTCGGCTACACTGAGAGGGAGGTGCTCGGGAAGCTGATGCACACCATCATGCCCAGGGAGCTCTGGAACTCCTGCGGTGAGAACTTCAAGAGGGCGATAATGAACGGGTACGCCAGGGACATTGAGACAGTGAGGCTCGCCAAGGACGGCAGCAGGGTGCTGGTGGACCAGACGCTCACCACCATCTACAACCCGAAGGGTGAGCTCATAGGCTTTGTGGCTATTATGAGGGACATCACCAAGCGCAAGGAGGCGGAGGAGGAGCTCAAGAGGGCGTACATGGAACTCGAGAAGAAGACGAAGGAGCTGCTCAGGTCGCAGAAGGAGCTCAAGTACCTGGCGAACATTGTAGAAAATTCCAACGACGCCATCTACTCCGTCAACCTGGACGGCACAATTACCAGCTGGAACAAAACCGCCGAAAAGATGTTTGGCTGGAGGAAGGAGGAGGCGATAGGGATGCCCAGCCACAGGCTGCTGCCGGAGGAGATAAAGAATGAGACCTCCTTCCTGCTCCAGAAGGTGAGGGAGGGTGTGAAGTTCATCTCCTACGAGACCAAGAGGATGTGCAAGGACGGCACCATAGTGGACGTGGATGTCACTGTCTCCCCCATTCTGGACGAGATGGGCAACCCCGCGGGGTTCTCCGTAATCGCCAGGGACATCTCCTCCAAGGTCAAGGCGGAGGAGGGAATGCTCCGGCGGATTTTGAAGTACGACGTGAGCCGGGGGAGGGTGTACCTGATTGAGGAACCCTCCCCCAACCTGGCGGAGGATGTCCTGCTCGACCTGATGAAGTGCGGATACTCGGGCACAATCATCACCAGGCGGCTTGCCGAGGAGGTGGGAATAGCAGGGGTGACCTGGTACTGGCTCTCCGAGAAGAGGGGCAAAAACACCGTCTCCCCCGACGTCAGGGCAGTGGAGGCGGCGATAATGAACCTGCCCAACTGGAACAATGCCGTCCTCCTGGAGCTGGACTACCTAATACTGAAGAACGGCTTCAGGCGGGTGTTTGAGTTTGTGCAGAGGATCAAGGAGGCCTTCTACTTCCTGAAAAAGGGGGTGCTCCTCCTGTCGCTCGACCCCGAGGTGCTCTCCCGGAAGCAGCTGAGGCTGCTCAAGAAGGAGTGCTGCACCATCAGACCAAAACGCGAGGAGCTGCCCCCGGAGATTTTTGAGATTCTGAGGTATGTTTACATGGAGAACAGGGTGGGGAGGAGGCCATCAATCAAGGAGGTGATGCACAAGTTCGGAATCGCCAGAAACACGGCAAAGAAGCGCATCCGCTACCTGGAGGGGAAGGAGCTTGTCAAGGTGGATAGGGTGGGCAGGCTGAAGCTGCTGGAGGTAACCGAGAAGGGCAGGGAGCTGTTCTACTAGCACCGTCATCAGCACGCATGTTGAAAACATTGACACTTTTTTTGACGATATTGATAAGCCAACTGTCATACCAAGGGCAGTGTTAGTTGCCGGAGAAGGTGGGTAGAAAGTGGGCCAAGGTGTCAAGGTCGAGGTGGGAAAGGAGTGGAGTAAGCTCTGGAACACCGAGGATTGGTGGGCCGTCTGGGAGGCGCTGCTGAAGCTTTCGGGATACGGTGCGGGCAGAAACTCCGCCCAGGTGGAGAAGGTACTGAGGTACAGCAAGAGCAGCCGAAGGTAGGCCAGAAAGGTAGTGGATATGAAGCAGATACAGGCAGACAGGATAATTGTGCTGACAAAGACCTTCTGTCCGCCGGCAGCAGTGGTCCTCTCAAACCTGAAGGAGGCGAAGGCAGGGGAGGTGCTGCTTATAAAGGCCTCCAGGTGCCACGCCCAGCTGGTGCTGGACCTGGCAGAGCGGATGGGCGCTGACGTAATACTCAGCGACAGAAATGGAAACTGCACCAAATTCTGGATTGTCAAGAGGTAGCCCTACTTGAGGTATGCGGTAAGCCAGTCCTCCAGCTCTGGCACGTAGGGCGCAAGCATCGCCTGAAAGGTCCTGTCCAGGTTGAGGAGGAAGGCAACCCCCGCAAGTATGAGCACCCAGCCCGCTGCCTTCTTCGCGTACACCGCGTAGCCCGCGAACCGCGTGAGCCTGGCGGAGGCCAGCTTGCCCAGATACGCAACGGCAAGCATCGGCAGGGCGAGGCCTGCGGAGTAGGCGAACAGGGAGATGCCCCCCGTCACCACGTCCTTGGTTACGAGCATCAGCACAACCCCGAGCACGGGGCCAACGCAGGGTATCCACACCACGCCCAGGCTTATCCCCAGGAGCAGAGCACCCAGGTGACCCTCTCCTCCCGCACCAGTTCCGAACCTGCCCAGCAGCCGCCCCGAGTACAGGGCAAAGTACCCCGCGAGCCTCTCGCTAGCTAAGAGGGCGCCCAGCAGGATTATTATGACTATCCCCAGGGTGCGCAGCTCCGCCAGCAGCGAACCGAGAGCCTCCCTGAACACGGCAGTGAGCACGCCCAGGGCGGTGAAGGTTATGCTCATGCCCGCCACTATTATCAGCGGGCGCAGCTTGGAGCCCGCGCTGCCGGCGAGCACCACCGGGATGAGGGGCAGGACGCAGGGGGAGGTGATGCTCAGTACCCCGGCGAGGAAGGCTATCACCGTCAGCTCCATTACGCAACCTCTCCAAAGCTACCGAGGCAAAAACCTTTAAAAATCCTGCAGGGAAAAATTAAGCTGGGTATAGCATGGAGTTCGAGGGCAGGGACATCATCTCCATACGCGACTTCTCACTGGAAGAGATTGAGCACATCCTGGAGAGCGCGGCGCGCATGGAGGCCAGGATGGGGGAGAGGCTCGACCTCCTCCAGGGGAGAATCCTCGCCTGCCTCTTCTTCGAGCCCAGCACGCGCACGCGCCTGAGCTTTGAGACGGCGATGAAGCGCCTGGGCGGGGAGGTCATCGGCTTCTCGAAGGCGGGCGCTGCCTCGGTTGCCAAGGGGGAGAACCTCACCGACACCGTAAAGACGGTGGCAAACTACGCCGACGTTATAGTGGTGCGCCACCCGCGGGAGGGCGCCGCAAGGCTTGCTGCAGAGGCGAGCGACGTGCCGGTGATAAACGCCGGCGACGGCTCCAACCAGCACCCCACGCAGACCCTGCTCGACCTCTACACCATAAAGAAGGAGAAGGGGAGGCTGGACGTTTGCGCGGCGATAGTCGGCGACCTCAAGTACGGGCGCACCGTCCACAGCCTGGCCCACGCGCTGGCGATGTTCGGCGCCAGCCTGATACTCGTCTCGCCCTCCGGCCTGGAGATGCCCCCGGAGGTGCTCCTGGACCTGAAGGAGCTGGGAGCCGAGGTCACCGCTCACAACAGCCTGGAGGATGCGGTGCGCGAGGCGGAGGTGCTGTACGTCACCAGGATACAGAAGGAGCGCTTCCCGGACCCGGAGGAGTACGAGAAGGTGAAGGGAGCCTACAAGATAACCCTGGATACACTGGCCCTCGCCAGGGAGGACCTCATAGTGATGCACCCCCTTCCCCGGGTGGACGAGATCTCGCCCGAGGTTGACTTCACCGGGCATGCGCGCTACTTCCAGCAGGTGCGCAACGGCATACCTGTGAGAATGGCACTCCTCGCACTGGTGCTGGGGGTCGAGTGATGGAGCGCGACATCAGGGTGAGGAAGATAAAGGACGGCACGGTGATAGACCACATCACAGCGGGACAGGCGCTGAATGTGCTCAAGATAATCGGCATAACCCGGGAGTTCCCCAAGACCACCGTTACCGTTGCCATAAACGTCCCCTCCCGCAAGGCTGGCTTGAAGGACATTGTAAAGGTGGAGGGCAAGGAGCTGCGCAGCGAGGAGGTGGACAAGATAGCGCTCATCGCGCCCAAGGCGACAATAAACATAATCCGCGACTACCGCGTGGTGGAGAAGAAGAAGGTCTCCATCCCGCCGAAGCTGGAGGGTGTGCTGAAGTGCGCCAACCCCAACTGCATCACCCACTTTGAGCCCGTCAAGACAAAGTTCATTGTGGAGAGGAAGGAGCCGATAAAGCTGCGCTGCCACTACTGCGAGCGGGTGATGAGCGAGGCAGAGATAGTGAGGCAGTTCTAGGGCAGAGGGGCAGCGGAATGACCAGCGCCAGGGAGAAGCTTGCGGAGATCAACCCCAAGTTTGTCAGACGCTACGAGAAAATAGACGACTCGGAGGAGTTCTATGCTTACATGGCGAAGCCCCTGCGCCCGAGCATCCGCATCAACACCCTGAAGGCAGAGCCTGAGGAGGTGGTGGAGAGGCTGAAGGAAAGATTTGCGCTCACTCCCGTGCCCTGGTGCAGAGAGGGCTTCTGGGTTGAGGGGGAGCAGAGGGTGAGCACCACCATGGAGCATGCGCTGGGCTTAATCTTCGTGCAGGAGGCGGCGTCCATGATTCCCCCGGTGGTGCTGGAGCCAGAGCCGGAGATGCTGGTGCTGGACGTCGCCGCATCCCCAGGGGCAAAGAGCACCCAGATAGCCCAGTACATGCGCAACCGGGGATGCCTGATAGCCAACGACGTAAGGCTGGAAAGGGCCAGGATACTCGCCTCCAATCTGCAGAGGTGTGGCGTGCTCATAGCGAGGGTAACGCTGCGCGACGGCAGGAGCTTCTCAAAGTTCGAGGAGACCTTCGACCGCGTGCTCCTGGATGCGCCCTGCAGCAACGCCGGCATGGTGCGCAAAAACTACAAGTACCTCAAGGTGTGGGGCAGGCGCAGGGCGAAGAAGTACTCAAGGCTGCAGAAGGAGCTCATCCTGGCCGCCTACAGGGCGCTCAAGCCGGGGGGTGTGCTGGTGTACTCCACCTGCACCATGGACCCGGTGGAGAACGAGGAGGTGGTGGACCACCTGCTCAGGAGCACCGACGCGGAGCTGGAGGAGCCGGAGCTGCCCCTGAGGCGGCACCCCGCATTCCTGGAGTTCGAGGAGAGGAGCTACACCAGCGAGGTGCGCCGCTGCCTGCGGTTGCACCCCCAGGACAACGACACCGAGGGCTTCTTCGTGGCAAAGGTGGTGAAGCCGTGAGCGGTGAGCGCGTGCTCGAGCTGCTGAAGGAGCAGTTCGGCGTGGAGAGGCTGGAGTTTGAGCTGCGCGAGGGCGGGAGCGGACGCTACTACGCCTACCGCAGGTGCGAGCTGGAGGTGGAGGAGTTCGCCTCCGGGGTGTACTTCGGCAAGCTGGAGAGGCAGGGGTTCCGCCTCTCCGTGGAGGGGTGCTACCTCGTGGGGAGGAGCGCAAAACGCGGGGTGGTGGAGGTGAGCAGGGAGCAGGCGGAGCGCTGGATGCGGGGAGAGAGCATACCCTGCAGCGGTGAGGGCTATGTGATACTGCGCTGGGGCGGCTACTTCCTGGGGTGTGGAAGGGTTAAGGACGGGAGGGTGCTCAACTACCTGCCCAAGGAGAGGAGGATACCGTAACCTTTATATACTTCGTGCTACTATGTAGCACGCTAACAAGTGGCACGGTGGTGAGAAGGATGAGTGAGATAGGCAAGCGCGTGAGGCTGGAGAGGATTATAAACCGGGAGACCAGGAGGACGATTATAGTGCCCATGGACCACGGCGTGAGCTCGGGGCCGATTGCGGGGCTTACAGACATGCCCGCGGCTGTCAACAGCGTGGCCGAGGGGGGCGCCAACGCGGTGCTCCTGCACAAGGGGATAATCAAGCACGGCCACAGGGGCTACGGAAGGGATATAGGGCTGATAATGCACCTCTCCGGGAGCACCTCTCTTTCGCCCGACCCCAACCACAAGGTGCTGGTGGCGAGCGTGGAGGAGGCGATTAAGCTGGGTGCAGACGCTGTGAGCATCCACGTCAACGTGGGCGCAGACGACGAGGCGGAGATGCTC
>JAADFX010000018.1 GCA_013152685.1 Methanobacteriota archaeon
TTCCCTTCGGGAGGTGGGTGGCGAGCTGTGAGGGAGGCTACTATGTGGGCTTCTGGAGCGAGTTCCTGGGAGCGGGCGATAATTAATTGCCACGGGAAACTTTTCTGATTCTCCCATGAAAATCCTCATCACCGGCAAACCCGGGAGCGGGAAGACAACGCTGCTCGCGCGGGTGGCGCAGGAGCTCGGGAAGAAAGCGGGAGGCATGGTGACGAGGGAAATCAGAGAGCGCGGGCGGAGGGTGGGCTTCTATGTGGAGAACCTCTCAACCGGCGAGAAGGCAACCTTTGCGCACGTAGCGCTGCCGAAGGCGAGGCGCGTGGGTAAGTACGGGGTGGACATGGCTGCGCTGGAGCGCGTTGGCGTTAAAGCGATAGAGCAGGCGCTGAGGGAGTGCGAGCTTGTGCTCATAGACGAAATTGCGCCAATGGAGCTCTACAGCAACGCCTTTATCAGGGCGGTGGAGGAGGCATTCTCTTCTCCCAAGCAGGTGGTGGCGAGCATCCACCTTAAGTCCAAGCACCCGCTCATAACTTCTTTGAAGTCGAGAAGAGGCGTTGTTATTTATACCATAAACGAGGAGAACAGAGAGGAGGTATTCAGAAGGGTGATGGAGGTGCTCGAGCATGAAGGGGAGGATAGTCGCGTTCAGGCAGAGCAGGCGGGTGGTTAACCCCCGCTACGGGATAGTCAAGCCCTACCAGGACGGAAACTACCTGGGCAGGAAGGTGGTTTACACGACACCAACTGGCAAGAGAATCGTGGGTAAGGTTTGGAAGCCCCACGGCGATGCCCTGCTGGTGCGCTTCTCGCGGGGCCTGCCCGGGCAGGCGCTGGGAAGCGAGGTGGAGTTTGTGCCGGCGGTAGGGGAGAAGTCAAAGTAGGTTTGGAGTAATTGCAGAATGACGGTAGGACCAATTTCACAATTCTGGGATAATATTCGCGAGTTTGGTTGGAAATTTCCACTTAGATTTTTATTGGTGTTGCTATTTCTGATACTTTTTTCTTTTACATTCTGGTACTTTCTGGGAGGAGAATTAAATGAGAGATATTTTTATAGGATTATGGAGGGTAAATCACCCTGGTTCTATGCGATGGTTGTAAGCTGGTTGGTGTTGGCTGCATATATCGTCCAAGTTGGAATAGCGAGGATTACGCAATATTTTCGCTCATAGTTTGAATTTATTCTATAAACAATCAGGTTAATTTCGCGGGCAAACCCCCTCAAGCCCCTCATCCAGCGCGGTGTGGAGCTCCTCCAGGGTGCCGTTGTTGTCTATGCGGTGGTCTGCCAGCTTCGCCAGCTCCTCTATCCTCTTCTCCGTCTCTGCGCCGTCGTTCTTCAAAAACTCCTCATAGCTTATTGTGGCTTCACCCTTTTCCCCCCTTTTAACCGCACGCTGGTAGCGCACCTCCGGGGAGGCGTGGATGTAGAGGAGCACGCTGTTCTCAAAGCTCTTTATCATCTCCACCTCCTCGGGGTAGCGCACCCCGTCCACCACCACAACCCGGGCATCGCTCGCCAGGATGTCCCGCTTGAGCGCCCTCGCAATAACCCCGTCCCCGAACCCGCGGCGGAGCGCTGTGCCCAAGGTGATAAAATTCTCCCTCCTCGGCGGCAGGTAAAGCCTCTGCAGCACGTCTTTAAGCACATCTGAGAAGCGGAAAACCCTGCCGCCATACCTTTGGGCGATGTACCTGCTCGCCTCGCTCTTTCCCGAGCCAATCCTTCCCATTACACCAATAACGACCCTCTCGCCTATCTTCACCACCTCGGGGGTTAGCTTTTTATTGCACGTCCTAATAAATATAACCGATGGACCTGATCACCCTCGGAGCTGGAGTTGCCGGGCTTTTTCTCGCAAGCGTGGCGATAGTATTCCTGAGTTCGTGGATTCTGGGGCGCTCCCGCGGCGGTGGCTACTCATCCCCCGGGAGCTACCGCCACCCGAGGGAGGAATACAGCGAGCTCTCAGAGCCCGCGCCCGTGAGGCGCGACACCCGTGCACCGGTGGAGGAGACCGCCGAGAGCGGTACAAACAACAGCCTCATCCAGGAAATCCTCTCCATTGAGCTCCCCGACGACGTCCCCCAGGGCAGCATCTCCGGGGCTGCAGGCGCACCGGGGCAGGAAAAGGAGGAGAAGCTCAGAGACCCCCTGGTATCCCTCATCGAAGAGTTCGACCTCACCGGAGAGGAGGAACCCGAAGAGGCCGGGCTTCCTGAGGAGGACCCCCTGGAGGAGCTGCTCGGCGGAGATGGGGAGGCGGACGCCGCAGCGCAGGTTGAGGAGAAGCTGGAAAGGAGGCACTACTCCAGCTACCCCGAGTGCTTCGGGAACGAGAGGGGGTGCACCAGGAGCTGCGACTTCTCAGAGGAGTGCAGGCGCACCGTGGAAATCCTGGGCGAGTTTATTTAAACTTCTCCAGCCTCCTCCTTATGGACTCGAGCTCCTCCCGCGATAGCTTTGTGCCATACTTCAGCTCCCTCAGCTCCTGCTTGAGTTCGGAGGACACGTAGAAAAGTAGGATGTTCAGGAGCACGCTGAGGAGCAGGAGCGCCCCCAGCACTACTGTCATCGCTCCCCCTTCTACCATGTCATTATTATACTGCACTGGAAGTATAAAAGGGTGTTGTTTACAAAAATGTAGAGGGGAAGTCACACACTCACGCCGCCATCGCCATGGCCTCGAGCCGCCTTATCCTCTCCTCGGTGGGGGGATGCGTCGAGAAGAGGGACGCCAGAGCACTGCCCCGGAGGGGGTTGACTATGAACAGGTGCGCCGTAGAGGGGTTTGCCTCCCTCATGGGTGCCCTGGCGACGCCATACTCCAGCTTCCGGAGCGCATTCGCCAGCGCGAGGGGCATGCCCGTTATCCTGGCCCCCGTTTCGTCCGCCAGGTACTCCCTCGCCCTGGAGATTGCAAGCTGAATTATCAGCGCCGCCACGGGGGCAACCACCGAGAGCACAAGCACGCCTATGAGATGGGCCACGCCCTCCCTGTCACGTCCCGCCGGGGCGAAGATGGCCGCCCACCTCGCCCAGGTGGCAATCATGGTGATGACGCCCGCGATGGTGGCGGCGATGGTGCTGATGAGGGTGTCCCTGTTCTTGATGTGGGCAATCTCGTGGGCGAGGACGCCGGCGAGCTCCTCCTCGCTCAGAAGCTCGAGGATGCCGGTGGTAACAGCCACTGCGGCGTGCTCCGGGTCCCTGCCGGTGGCAAAGGCATTCGGCGTGGCGGTGTCGATGATGTAAACCCGGGGCTTGGGAATCCCCGCCCTGGCGGCGATGCTCTCAACGAGGCTGTGCAGCCTCGGCGCCTCCTGCGGCGATACCTCCCTGGCCCTGTACATCGTCAGGACTATCCGGTCGCTGTACCAGTAGGCGGAGAAGTTCATTACCAGCGCCAGGATAAAGGCGAATATCATACCCCCGACGCCGGCAACGGCTCTGCCTATAATTATCAGAAGCCCTGTGAGCAGGGCAAGCAGCAGTGTCGTCCTCAGGGTGCTGCTCATTCCACCACCCTTTTTCTAACCAAAGGTTACCATAATCAAAGTTTCCTACACGGCGCCCAGCACCCTGGAGAGCTGCGCCCTGTGCCTTCCGCAGAACTCAGCGCTCTTGGCGTCCACCTCGTCGAGGCTGTTTGAGAAGGACATCACACACCTCCTCTCCGGACAGTGCACCATGCCCAGGGTGTGCCCCAGCTCGTGAATCGCCTCCTTAAGGGCACGCCTGAAGAGCCCCTCCTCCCCGGTGCCCTGCCTCAGCCTGTAGAGGGAGATCAGCGCGAAGTCGCCGCCCACCTGGGCGATGCCGAAGATGAAGTTCAGCCCGCCGGCGTAGAGGTCCACGTCCACTATTCCCAGGTGCTTCGCCCCCCTCTCTGCCCTGAGCCTGGCAACTTCGCCCAGCAGCACCTCGCCGGAGTACTGCCCCCTTAGCGGGTTGCGGCCGGAGGGTGGAAGCTCCCGCCTCTCAAGAATCCTGCACTCCACCCCCAGCTGCCGCTCCAGCGCCCTCCCCAGCCGCTCAACCAGGCGCATCTCCACGCCCCCGAAGGGCAGCAGATAAACCCTCAGCGCTCCCCCTCCCTGGCCAGGTAGTACTCCACCGCACCCACGGCGTTGACCACCTGGGGCTCTCCCGGCACATGGACCCTGACGCCCAGCACCTCCGAGAGGGCCTCAACGACGCCGGCGTTCTTTGCCGTGCCCCCTATGAGCGCCACGCTCCTCGCATGCCGGGGAACCATCCTGGCAATCTTCCTGGCAAAGGCGTAGTGTATCCCCCTGATCACCTCCTCCTTCGTATAGCCCTCAACCAGCCGGGAGACCACCTCGCTCTGGGCAAAGACGCTGCAGGTTGAGTTGATGGGCGCGGCACACCTCGCTGAACGGTGCAGCCTTGCCAGCTCCGCCACGTCCAGGGCGAAGTAGCTGGCGATGTACTCAAGAAAGGCGCCCGTGCCGGCGCTGCACTTGTCGTTCATAACAAAGTCGTTCCTCTCCACGTCTATTACCTTCATGTCCTGGCCGCCTATGTCGACAATCACGTCAACCCTGCGCCTGATAAAGTGCCTCACGCCGTATATTGCGGTGGTTATCTCGGTGACGTTGAAGTCGTGGGGAACCCGCTTCCGGAAGTAGCCCGTGGATATGACAACACCCTCCCTCCCCCTGAGCAGGTCCTCCCAGCTGTGGGAGCTGACCACCCTGTACTCATAGCCATCCTCAAGCCGGTAGGCGGCCTTGGCGGCTCTGGAACCCACATCCAGGCCAATGAGCACTATACCACCTCCCCGAGGCGCTCCGCAAAGGCCTCAAGGCGCAGCCTTGCCTGCTGGGGCGTTGGCGAGGGCAGGTCGGCCTCTATGGTGATGTAGGGGTAGCCCAGCTTCTCGTGCAGGAAGTCGCGGAGCAGGCGGTCCTCCAGCTTGTGGTGGCAGGCGAACTGCTGGAAGTGGATTACCGCGTCAACCCGGTGACGCTTCAGCTGGGACTCCAGAAATCTGAGCCGCCGGGAGATGTGGCCTGCGAAGGTGTAGCCGGCGTAGCTTCCGGCAACTTCCCCGAGGCTCTTCCCTGTGTGGCGAATGAACTCAAAGGGCATCTCGTCGAAGACCACGTGCATGCCCAGCTCCTGCAGGAAGGCGTGGAAGTCGGGGTAGATGGGGGGTATGCCGAGCAAGGCGACGCGGTACTCGTAGTCCACCTCCGTCTCCTCAACCTCCTCTATGGCTGAGCGGTACTTCTCGAGGCTGCCCATGAGGTCGCTCCCGGAGACCTCTATGAGGAAGCCCTGCTCCGCACCCACCTCGCCGCTGCAGCGCATCTCATGCACCTCCAGGGCGAGCTTCTTCAGCTCAGCCACCTCGCCGAAGGCTTCGTCGCGAATGCCGCCCAGGAAGTCGGCGAGCGCCTCGAGCTGCTCCTTCATCGCCCCCGCATTTCCGTCAAAGGGATAGGTGAAGTAGTGCGTGGGCTTGCCTGCCAGCTCAATCTTCTCACCCTCCACGAGGGCGTTGTAGCAGTCGCCTCCGGCGACGACCACAAGCCTGTCTATACTGACCTCTCCCCGCAGCACCAGCTCCCGCCATATAGCCGTCCAGGCGCAGAGCTTGTCCTCGGGCTCGAGCTTTGAGGTGGGCACGAAGTTGTTCAGGTCCAGCGCGGCCTCCCCGCAGGAGTATATGACCTCCGCCGGCACCAGGGCGGTGATGCCTATCATAACCTAACACAACGGAATAACGTCTAAAAGGGCGGCACAGCATGGGAGGCGAGGATTTTAATTTTATTCAACCCTGTACCTCAGAATCGCGGCTAGGCCGCCTATGGCCTCGAGGCGTTCCCCAGCTTCGTGCTCGGTGCTCACTATCAAAACTTTAGCCCTTATCGCCTTTGCGCGCTCTATCAGCTGGTCGCTCTCCGGGTGCTTCCTCAGGAAGGCGTCGCTTATGAGCAGCGTGTCAACGGCGCCGTAGTCTATGGCCCTGCTGACCTCTGCGATGCCGTACGCCGCCAGCTCGCCCTTCGCCAGCTCCTCGTAGAAGCGCTCCACCATCGCGGTTTCCTCGGAGATGCGGCTCTCCTCCAGAATGCGCTCTATGGCGCGGCGCTTCAGCACCTCCTGCACAGCGCTCCTGCCACCGCAGCCGGTGGCTTCCAGGTAGCAGCGCTTGGCCAGCTCCGGGTAGCGCTCCTTAACAGCCTCCAGAAGCGACTCCTTCCAGAAGCCGGGGCCCGCGATTATCACCGCCTCTACCCCCTCCTTCTCCACCACCTCGGCCATCTTCTTCGCAACCTCGGCGTAGAACTGCCTTGCACTCGCCTCGTGCTGCTTTGCGTAGCGCTTGCCCGCTATGCTCGCGGAGATTCTCGCCACATAGTCGACGCCGTACCTGCGCACCAGCGCGAGCTCCGCCTCGCCCTCCTCCACAGCCACGATTAGAACCTTCGCCTCCTTTGCGGCCCTCTCAGCCTCGGCCAGGCGCTCGAGGTGCCAGCGGCGCCACTCCCGCTTCTGCAGCGTGACCTCGTCGCCGGGTTTAATCTCGATGGTCTGGTGGGTGCCGAAGGAGATTAAGTCCTCCGGGCCCGAGAAGACCTCGCCCGTGACGCGCAGGCGCATCGCATAGCTCGCGAAGTCCACCTGCTTTACCCTAATCCCCAGAAACATGCGCACCCTCTCGCCCTTGTCGGCGCGCACCCGCTCCTCGTCTCTGACCCTGCGGTACGCAACCCCGTAGAGGGAGTCGCCCTCCTCTATTATGCTCTTCAGGTACCACAGGTCGTCCACGCTCTCGGGGCGGAGCTTAAGCTTCCCCTCCTTTAGGTTGCGGTGGAGGATCTTCATCGCCTTAGAATCGGCGCGGGGTTAGATAAAGGTAGCGGCGTTATTTTGCGGTGTGCCCCCTCCGGCGCCTTCCCCCGGTAGCCCGGGACCATCGAAAAATTTAAATAATACAACAGCCCACCACAGAATGGCTCAGAAAATTGAAATTTCTTTTAAAGAGGTTATGGCATGTGCGCAGGCGGTGTATATCGGTTGAGCCTTCTGAAGCACTCTTTTCAGTCTGAAGGGGGAAGTGTCAGGATTTTGAAGAGGTGGAAGGATGGTTATTGAGGCTATTGCCGAGATACAGAAGGCGGAGCAGAAAGCCGAGGAAATGATAAAAAAGGCAGAGGAGGACGCCAGGAGGCTTGTAGAGGAGGAGAGGGAGAAGGCTAAGAAGCTTCTGGAGGCAGCAGAGGCCGAAGCCAGTGATGAGGCGAAGAAGGCCGTGGAGTCGGCGCGCAGGGAGGGCGAGGAGGAGGCCGCCAGGATTGTTGCTGAGAGCGAGAAGGAGGCAGAGGCGGTAAAGAAGGAGGCCAGCAAGCGCCTGGACAGGGCTGTTGAGCTGATAGTGGAGAGGGTGCTTGGGTAGCCCCAGAGAGGAGGTTAGCTGTTATGGCTGCTGTGGCTGTGCAGAGGGAGAAGCTCGAAAAGATTATCGCCAGGATAGAGGAGGACGCCCGGGCGGAAGTGGACAGGATAATGTCCGATGCTAGGGCAAAGGCGGAGGAGATAAAAAAGGAGGCTGAGCTCAGGGCCAGGGCGAAGAAGGAGGAGATACTCTCCAGTGGAAGGCGGGAGGCGGAGCAGGAGCGCGCCAGAATAGTGGCAAACGCCAAGCTCAGGGCCAGGAAGGCGCTGCTGGACGCCAAGGAGGAGGTGATAAGAGAGGCCTTCTCCCGCGCCCGGGAGGAGCTTGCGAAGGTGGCCGGGGAGGAGCGCTATGGGGAGATTCTCAAAAAGCTCATTCTCGAGGCCATAGAGACGATAGGCGGCGATGTGGAGATAGTCGCCAGGAAGGAGGACAAAAAGATTCTATCGAAGAGCTTCCTCCAGGAGATATCCCGGGAGGCCGGGGTGAAGGTGACATTAGCTAAGGACACCATCTCCAGCATAGGTGGCGTGGTGGTCAGGAGCAAAGATGGTAAAGCGGAGGTGGACAACACCTTTGAGACCCGCCTGGAGCGCATCAGCTCTGAGCTCAGGAGCAGCGTCGCGAAGGTGCTCTTCAAGTAGGTGGTGCGATGAGGATAAGCGTGATAGCGGACTTCGACACTGTGGTGGGGTTCCGCCTGGCAGGGGTTAAGGAAGGCTACGTGGTGGAGTCGCCGGAGGAGGCGCTGGAGCGCCTGCGGGAGCTTGTGAGGCAGGAGGACGTGGGCCTGGTGATAATGACGGAGCGCCTGGTGGACAGGATACGCTCTGAGGCGGAGAGGCTGCTGGAGAAGAGGAGCTTTCCCCTGCTGGTGGAGATACCCGACAAGGCCGGGCCCATAGAGAAGAAGGTGGACCCGATGAAGGAGCTTGTTCGCAGAGCCGTGGGCGTGGACATAAAGATAGAGTGAAGGTCATGGGGTGATAGGTAATGGGAAAGATAATTAAAATCGCTGGACCTGTGGTTGTGGCTGAGGGAATGCGCGGTAGCATGATGTACGAGGTTGTGCGAGTAGGCGAAGAGAGGCTGATGGGTGAGATCATTGAGCTTGAGGGAGAGAGGGCGACGATTCAGGTTTATGAGGAGACCGCGGGCTTGAAGCCTGGCGAGCCTGTTGAGGGCACAGGGGCCCAGCTGAGCGTTGAGCTCGGCCCTGGCATAATGAAGCAGATGTACGACGGTGTGCAGCGCCCCCTGGAGGTCATAAGGGACGAGACCGGCACCTTCATAAAGCGCGGTGTGGACGTGCCCAGCCTCGACAGGAAGAAGAAGTGGGACTTTACGCCGCTGGTCAAGAAGGGCGACCGCGTGGTGGAGGGCGATTTCCTGGGCGAGGTGCCGGAGACGGAGCTTATAATGCACAAGATAATGGTGCCCCCCGGGATAAGCGGCGAGGTGGTGGACATAGCCAAGGAGGGCAAGTACACCGTGGAGGAGACCATCGCCGTGATCAAGACCCCGGAGGGCGAAAAGGAGGTAAAGCTGATGCAGCGCTGGCCGGTGCGCAGGGGCAGGCCCTTCAAGGAGAAGCTCGACCCCAGCGAGCCCCTGCTCTCGGGACAGCGCATCATCGACACCTTCTTCCCTGTGGCGAAGGGCGGCACCGCCTCCATACCCGGACCCTTCGGCGCGGGCAAGACCGTGATGGGTCACCAGCTGGCGAAGTGGAGCGACGCGCATGTGTTCATCTACATAGGCTGCGGTGAGCGCGGGAATGAGATGACAGAGGTGCTTGAGGAGTTCCCGCACCTGGAGGACCCGAAGACCGGCAAGCCTCTGATGGAGCGCACTGTGCTCATCGCAAACACCAGCAACATGCCCGTCGCCGCACGAGATGCGAGTGTTTACACCGGCATAACCCTGGGCGAGTACTACCGCGACATGGGCTACAGCGTGGCGCTGATGGCTGACTCCACCTCGCGCTGGGCGGAGGCGATGCGCGAGATTTCGGGCAGACTCGAGGAGATGCCCGGCGAGGAGGGCTATCCCGCTTACCTTGCCTCTCGCCTGGCTAACTTCTACGAGCGCGCGGGCAGGGTTGTAACCCTGGGGAGTGATGAGCGCATAGGCAGCCTGACGGTTATCGGCGCCGTCTCACCACCCGGAGGAGACTTCTCGGAGCCGGTTACCCAGAACACGCTGCGCATAACCAAGGTGTTCTGGGCGCTTGACGCCAGCCTCGCGGACAGGAGGCACTTCCCGGCGATAAACTGGCTGCGCAGCTACTCCCTCTACCTGGACAGCATCTCCACCTGGTGGAAGGAGCACGTGGGCGAGGAGTGGCTGGAGCTGAGAAACAAGGCGATGGCGCTGCTCCAGAAGGAGGCGGAGCTGCAGGAGATTGTGCAGCTCGTTGGGCCGGATGCCCTGCCGGAGAAGGAGCGCATTGTGCTGGAGGGCGCGCGCGTTATACGCGAGGACTTCCTGCAGCAGAACGCCTTCCACGACGTGGACACCTACTGCAGCGCCAGCAAGCAGTACAAGATGCTCAAGGTCATGCTGGAGTTCTACGACCTGGCCAACGACGCCGTATCCAGGGGGGTGTCCGCCAGGGACATCACCGAGCTGGAGGTAAAGGACGACATCGCACGCCTGAAGTATGTGCCCGAGGAGAAGGTGGACGAGGCGATAGCCGAGATAAGGAGCAAGATGAAGGCCCAGATAGAGGCGCTGGTCGCCAAGGAGGAGAGGTAGATGGCTGCTAGGAGCACAATCAAGGAGTACACCTCCGTAACCGAGGTTGCAGGCCCGCTGATGGTGGTTGAGGGCGTAGAGGGTGTGGGCTACGGCGAAGTGGTGGAGATAGAGACGCCTCTCGGAGAGAAGCGCCGCGGTCAGGTGCTTGAGGCTCACATGGGCAAGGCGGTGGTGCAGGTCTTCGAGGGCACCCGCGGAATAGACACCTCACGCACAAAGGTGCGCTTCACCGGCGAGACGGTGAAGCTGCCCGTTAGCATGGACATGCTGGGCAGGATATTCGACGGCACAGGCAGGCCCATAGACAAGGGCCCCGAGATCATCCCCGAGGACGAGCTGGACATCCACGGCTACCCGATTAACCCCGCGGCGAGGGAGTTCCCCAGGGACTTCATACAGACGGGCATCTCCACCATAGACGGTATGAACACCCTTGTGCGCGGGCAGAAGCTGCCCATATTCTCGGGCTCGGGTCTGCCCCACAACGAGCTCGCGGCGCAGATAGCGCGCCAGGCGAGGGTTCTCGGCAAGGAGGAGGAGTTCGCCGTCGTGTTCGCGGCCATGGGAATCACCGCCGAGGAGGCGAGCTTCTTCATGCGCGACTTCGAGCGCACCGGCGCTCTGGAGAAGGTCACCGCCTTCCTGAACCTGGCCGACGACCCGGCTATAGAGCGAATTATCACGCCCAGAATGGCGCTGACCACGGCGGAGTACTTCGCCTACGAGCAGGGGATGCACGTTCTGGTTATCCTCACCGACATGACCAACTACTGCGAGGCTCTCCGCGAGATAGCCGCAGCACGTGGCGAGGTGCCCGGAAGGAGGGGATACCCCGGCTACATGTACACCGACCTGGCGACGATATATGAGCGCGCGGGCAGGGTGAGGGGCTCCAAGGGCTCAATAACCCAGATGCCCATGCTCACCATGCCTGACGATGACATTACGCATCCAATACCCGACCTCACGGGCTACATCACCGAGGGGCAGGTGGTGCTCTCGCGGGAGCTGTACCGAAAGGGCATCTACCCGCCCGTGGACGTGCTGCCCTCCCTCTCGCGGCTTATGAAGGGTGGAATAGGCGAGGGAAGGACAAGGGAGGACCACGCCAACGTGAGCGACCAGCTGTACAGCGCCTACGCCGAGGGCAGGGACCTGCGCGACCTCGTGGCTGTGGTGGGCGAGGAGGCGCTCACCGATAAGGACAAGAAGTACCTGGAGTTTGCGGACCGCTTTGAGCGCGAGTTCGTGGCGCAGGGCAGGGATGAGGACCGCGACATAGAGCGCACCCTGGAGATCGGCTGGGACCTGCTGAGCATTCTGCCGGAGCGCGAGCTCAAGCGCATCAAGGACGAGTACATTAAGAAGTACCACCCCAAGTACCGCAGCAGCTAGGTGGCGGCGATGGCAGACCTGATAGAGGGCGTCAACCCGACGCGGATGGAGCTGCTGAAGCTCAAGACGAAGGTGAAGCTGGCGAAGAAGGGACACCGCCTGCTCAAGGAGAAGCGGGACGCCCTCATCATGGAGTTTTTCAACATCCTGGAGGAGGCGAAGGGGGCGCGCCGCCAGGCGGAGGCTAGGCTGCGAGAGGCCTTCGCGGCGCTCATCTTGGCCCAGGCGAGCATGGGCGTGGTGAAGGTCACCCAGTGCGCCTACGCGGCGAAGGAGACTCCTGGAATAGAGACCTACACGAGAAGCATCATGGGCGTGCGCGTGCCGGTGCTGGAGCTCCAGGAGACCTCTCGCTCTGTTATTGAGCGCGGCTATGGTCTGGCGGACACCACCTCGCAGCTGGACGAGGCGGCGGCGCGCTTTGAAGAGGCGCTTGCGGCGGTGGTTCAGCTCGCCGAGGTGGAGCGCAGCATAAAGCTCCTGGCGAAGGAGATTGAGAGCACAAAGCGCAGGGTTAATGCGCTGGAGAATGTGCTCATCCCCCGCCTTGAGGCTACTGTGAAGTACATAAAGATGCGCCTGGACGAGATGGAGAGGGAGAACTTCTTCAAGCTCAAGCGCATCAAGGCGATGATAGAGGCGAGATGAGAGGCTTTTCAGCCCGCAAGTCCTCTTATTATAGCATGAGGTGGATTTTTGTCCTGCTCCTCATCCTCGCCCTAGCCTCTGTGGCGTGGAGGTACCACACCACCCCGCGCCCCAGCGATGAGGAGCTTGCGGCCTTTGAGGAGATAAACGCCCTCCGCAGGAGCTACGGCAGGGGGGAGATAGCCTTCGACGAGCGCTTCTACCGCCTCGCGCGCTTCAGGGCGCAGGACATGCTCACCAGAGGCTACTTCGACCACGTTACTCCGGAGGGCTACTGCGTGAGCCACTACGCTGAGGAGTACGGCATACCCTACGGGAGCATAGCGGAGAACCTCTATGCTGGAGGGGGCAACGCCAGCGAGGCGCTGCTCTCCTGGCAGGGGAGCAGGGGGCACCGCTATGTGCTCCTTTACCCGGGGCATGAGCGCGGCGCCCTAGCGTGCGTGGGCGAGGTGTGCGTTTTCCTTGCCGCGGGCGGGGAGAAGCGCTGGCGGTGCATGAGCGGCGAGGAGGCGTCCCTCTACTGGGACACCACTCCCCTGCTCCCGGATGAGGTGCTTTAATTTATACTAACCCTGCCCTTTGTTATTCCTGTGGCTGAGTACATGGAGGACAGGACCTTCCGCCTTCTCGCAAAGCACATACGCTCGCTGAACAGGCACCTTGCTGTGGAGAAGCGCTCCCTGCGGGAGCTCCTGCGCGAGGAGAAGCCGGCGATAAGGCTGAGGGACGGCGAGCTGCACCGCTTCAAGAGGGCTGAGCTGGAGAAGCTGGCGAAGCTCCTGCCGGAGCACATGCATGCCGCGCTGCGTTTGCCGATTTATATTGAGCTCAGCAGCGACAGGTTCGGGAAGGGCACGGCAAGAATCTCGGGCAGGGCGGAGTGCATCGTCGTCGCCAGAATCCTGGAAAAGCGCTGCGAGGGCGAGGAGCTCTTCATCTACAAGCCAGAAATCAGGATACTGCGCAGGGAGCTGCCCACGACGACGCAGTACATGTTCACCACGGCGGTGGAGTAGAAGCGCCTGCAAGTGGGGCTTCGATATTGTTGGCAATGTTAGATTAGGCTGAAGCTCTAACCGGGGCCGTAGGGTAGCCTGGTCATCCTCGTGGCTTTGGGAGCCATGGACTCCGGTTCGAATCCGGGCGGCCCCATTTAATTTGAAAAACTTTTGGAATTAGCATAATTTATTGGCAGAAATAGTTGTGAAAATTCCTGAATTTGCGTCCGAGAAATCAATTTTTGAGAAGAAAATGAGGGTTATGATAGAGTCTGAGATTAAACAAAGAAGACTTATCAAGCTTATAGATAAAATTGTGGAAAGTGCAAATCAGCTAGGCGATGAAGAACTGATAAGGCTTGGAGATGAATTTAAAGAAGCAGGGATTAAAGAGTTGGGAAATAAGGGATTTTGATGTGAGGTTTGTTGTGGACGCTTTTTCTACACCTCCACCCCCAGGTAGCTGAGCAGGAAGGTGGTGGAGTTTATCACCATGTGGGCGACTATCACCAGGGTGAGGGAGCGGGTTTTGGCGTAGGCGACGGCGAGTATGGCGCCCAGCACGAAGATTGGTATAAACGCCCTCGCATCCAGGTGCACAGCCGCGAAGTAGGCGCTGCTCAGCACCACGCCCGCCTTTGCTCCAAGCCTGCCAGCGAGGGCTGTGAACATGTACCCCCTGAAGTACACCTCCTCGCTCACCGGCGCGAGAAGGGCGCCCACCAGGAGCATCACCGCCAGCCCCTCCTGGCTCCTCGCCGCCTCCACCAGGGCGCGCTGGAGCTGGCTCTCGCCTAGGTACTGGCTCAGGTAGTGGTAGCTCACCCTCTCGAAGAGGAACATCCCCGCGCCCAGGGCGGCACCCGCGGCGACCATGGAGGGCTCCACCCTGAGCCTCGCTGCCATCTGCCAGCGCTGCATGTGAGCGGCGAGCAGCGTCAGGAGGAGCAGAGCCAGCGAGAAGGTGCCCTGAACCAGGAGGAAGAGGGGCGATACGAGGTACTCCTCCAGCTCCATCTCTGCCGGAGGGGCAAGAAGGTAGCCCGCCAGGAAGCTGAGGGAGTAGGCAACAACAAGTATGCCCACGCCAAGCTTTACGCTTAGCTTTTCAGCCATGGGGTAAAATCTGCGGCCAGGCTATATATAACCTCTCGAAAAGGATTATAAGGCGAGCCAGCCCTCTTAAGAGCATGACGGGCAAGCTCTACGGTGTGGGCGTTGGGCCTGGCGATCCAGAGCTGCTGACGCTTAAGGCCAGGAGGGTGCTGGAGAGCGTGGATGTGCTCTGCGCACCCGACTCCGGGAGGGCGGGTAAAGCGCTGGAGATTGTTAGGAGGGCGGTAAAGCGGGAGTTCAGGCTGCTGAGGCCGAGGTTCCCCATGACCAGGAGGCGCGAGGTCCTGGAGCGCGCCTGGCGAGAGGCGAGCGAGGCGATATACGCGGAGCTGGAGAGGGGCGAGGACGTGGCCTTTGTAACCCTGGGCGACCCCACCTTCTACTCCACCTTTGCCTACGTCATGCAGAGGCTGAGGGCGGCTCACCCGGAGGTGGAGGTGGAGATTGTGCCCGGGGTGACCTCCCTGAGCGCCTGCGCCGCCAGCCTGGGCGAGCCCCTGGTTTCGGGAGGGGAGCGCCTGGCAGTAGTGCCGGCGGCCTACGGCTTAGAGCGGCTGGAGCAGCTGGCCGAGAACTTCGACACCATTGTGCTAATGAAGGTCTCCCGCAGCTTCGACGCAATAGCTGAGAGGATAGAGCGCCTGGGGCTGAGTGAGAGGGCGGTGTTCGCGGCGCGGTGCGGCAGCGACGCCTTCTTCTCCAGCGACCTGGCCTCGCTCAGGCGCAAGGAGGTGGACTACCTGTCGATGATTCTCATAAGGGGGCTGCGGAGGTGAAGGTGTACTTTGTGGGCGCCGGCCCGGGGGACCCGGAGCTTCTGACGCTGAAGGCGAGGAGGCTGCTGGAGGAGGCTGACCTGGTGGTGTACGCGGGGTCGCTGATAAATCCGGAGGTGCTCGGGTTTGCCGGGCGCGCAGAGCTACATGACAGCTCGGGCATGACCCTGGAGGAGCAGGTGGAGCTGATGTGCGGCGCCGCGAGGCAGGGAAAGCGGGTGGTGCGCCTCCACAGCGGCGATCCCAGCATCTACGGCGCCGTGGCGGAGCAGATTCGCGAGCTCCGGAGGCGGGGGGTGGAGTGCGAGCTCGTGCCGGGGGTGAGTTCCTTCCTGGCGGCGGCTGCCAGGCTGGGCGTGGAGTACACGGTGCCCGAGGTGAGCCAGACGGTGATTCTCACCCGCATGGCGGGGCGCACCCCGGTGCCGGAGAAGGAGCGCCTGGAGGAGCTCGCGAAGCACAGGGCGAGCATGGTGGTGTTCCTGAGCGTCTCTAAAATAGGGGAGGTGGTGGAGGCGCTGCTCCATGGCTACCCTCCTGACACCCCCGCTGCGGTGGTGTACCGCGCCTCCTGGAAGGATGAGAAGGTCATCCGGGGCAGGCTGAAGGAAATCGCCTCCCTGGTGGAGAGGGAAAAAATAAAAAGAAGTGCCCTGATTCTCGTGGGCGACTTCCTGGCGGAGCACCGGAAGCGCTCCAGGCTCTACGACGGGAGCTTCTCCCACGGGTACAGAAAAGGAAAAGACTAGGCCGCCAGTCCAAGCTTTCGGCGCTTCTCCAGTATCACCTCCTCCAGCATGTCGGCGCTCTCCCTGGGGTCGGGGCTGTGGATGAACTTGGCTCCGAGGAGCTCCTCCGCCTTCTCTGTGAGCAGCTCTGTTACCAGCTCGCTGCCCATTATCCGGGGCAGCGGGTTGACGTGGGTGGTAACCCCCAGCGCCACCGCCCAGGTGCCTATGCTTATCGCCTTCTCCGTGGTCAGCTCGGGCGCCCTCGCCGCC
>JAADFX010000019.1:0-9117 GCA_013152685.1 Methanobacteriota archaeon
TTATCTGCTTCACAGCCCTCTTGAACTTCTCCGGCTTCAGCTCCTCCCCGAAGTGGGTGTCTGAGATGTGCACAATCCTGAGAGGCTCCATCTTATCCCCATAATACCTTCTGGAGCAGGCTTTTAAAGGTATCGCCCCTTTCAATCCCCGCGGTAGGTTTATCTTCTTCAAAGTTGAGAAAATTAGAGATGGAGAGAGTTCTGATACTCGGAGCCGGGAGTGCGGGGGTTATGCTGGCAAACAGGCTGGCGGGGATTCTTGAGGGGGAGGCGGAGATTACCGTGGTGGAGAAGAGCGTGAGGCACGCCTTCCAGCCGGGTTTTCTGCTGGTGCCCTTTGGAATCTACTCAGCGCGGAGCTGCACCCGTAGAGTAGAGCCGCTTCTCCGCCCTGAGGTGAGGCTTCTCCGCGCGGAGGTGCAGGCCATCGACCCCCCGAACAGGGAGGTTGCTGCAGGCGAGCAAAGGCTCGGCTACGACTTCCTGGTCATTGCCACGGGCTGCAGGCCCGCCTTTGAGGAGGTCGCCGGCATTGAGAAAGAGCTCCACTCGCAGGTGCACGAGTTCTACACCCTGGAGGGAGCGAGGAGGCTGAGGAGGGCGCTCCTGGGCATGAGCTCCGGGAGGCTTGTGGTGAGCGTAGCAGGGATGCCGGTGAAGTGCCCCGGCGCTCCCCTGAGCTTCGCTTTCCTGGCGCGGGAGTTCTTCCGCAGGCGTGGCAGGGAGGTGGAGGTGGTGCTCACCACATCCGAGGCGGAGGTCTTCTCCAAGCCGGAGGTGGCGAAGATGCTGCTCGCCCAGGCGGAGGAGCGCGGAGTTGAGCTTCTCCCCGACTTCCCCGTGGAGGAGGTGGACGCCGCCACCAGGAGGGTGCTCGGGCCGAGGGGTGACCTCGGCTACGACCTGCTGGTGCTGATACCTCCTCATCTTGGGGCTGAGGCGGTGATGCGCTCCGGGATGGGCGACGCCCTGGGCTACGTGCCGGTGGACAGGCACCTGCTGCGCACTCGAGGTTACGGGGACGTCTACGCCCTGGGGGATGCCGCCGCGCTCCCCACCTCCAAGACGGCCTCCGCGGCGCACTTCCAGGCTAGAGTGGTGGCGCAGAACCTTGCCGGAGAAATCGCCGGCTGTGGTGCAGGCAGCCACTACGGCGGCGAGGCGCTGTGCTTCATCCTCACAGGCTTTGCCGAGGCGCTGGTGGTGGGCTTCGACTACAAAAAGAGCTACGAGGGCAGGGCGCCGCTTCCCTTGCTTGGACCTCTCCACTTCAACCGCATAACTCGCCTCAACCACGCCGCCAAGCTCCTCTCCAGGTGGCTCTACTGGCACCTGTGGCTCTGGGGAGAAGACTTCGCTGCGGAGGGATGGAAGTGAGGGAGTCTGAGGCGCTGGAGGAAATCGCCAGAGCCCTTGCGTCGCTGAGCGACGACGAGAGGGAGGCTCTGCTTGAGCTCCTGCGCCGCGTTGCACAAAATGCGGAGGAGATTGAGAGGGCGCTGAAGCTGCTCATCGCCCTCGCCGACCTGGTGGAGGAGCTCAAGCCGCTGCTTGGCGAGGTGTACGCGGAGCTCCGGGAAGCGCTGGAGCTTGCTGAGGGTGTGGATTTTGGGGAACTCATTGAGCAGCTCAAGGCGCACCTCGATGGCGGGTATCAATCCTCCCGGTAGGTGTACACCACGCTTGAGCCCTCCCTGCTCTCTATGCGTATGGTGGTGTAGCTGTATATGGGCTCCTCGAACACACCCACCGCCACCTCGCCTGGAGCTATGGTGGGGGGCGAGAAGTTCGCCTCCGGCTTTGAGGTGAGCATGCTCGCCGTGTTGTTGCCCGTGTTCTTCACCACCACGTGAGTTTTGTTCGCATGCACCACCTCCAGCGACGTCTTCAGCCTCTCCTTTGTACCCTCCTCCACGGCGTACATAATCACCGTCGAAGCCAGCGCGTAGATGAAGATTAGGATCAGAACTGCACTTCCCCTCATGGCTAAAAGCTTTGGGCAGGAGGTTATATCCCTTGTCTTTCAGCGTATGAAACGTATTGCCGAAAACAAACTATATAATTTCATCCTCAGTAGCTACCTTATATAATGGGGACGAGGGCAGCTCTGGCTCTGGTAGTGGTTATTGCAGCTTTTGCGGCGGTGCACGCTGCTACTCCGGGCTTTGTTCTCAGGGAGGGCTTTCCTGTCGTGGCTGGCACCGCCTTTACCGCCCTGGAAGCGGTGGACTACGGCTGCGGCTCCAGGTACTCCTCCCTGCTGGTGAGCACCACCACAAGGGTGCTCGCCATAAGCGCTGAGGGGAAAGAGCTGGGCAGCTACTCCTTCGGCGCGCCGGTGCACGCCCTGGCCTACCTCAGGACCTCCTCCTACTCCTGCAGCGGTGTCGCGGGCGTGTGGAACGGGAAGGTGTACTCCTTCTTTATGCCTGACGGAAAGAGGAGCATAGACTCCCACGGCAAGCGGTGGGAGTTCAGGATAGGTGAGCGCATCTACAGCCTGGAAACCGCCGACTTCAACGGCGACGGCTACGGCGATGTGGTGCTGGTGGGCACGGGCAGCCACACCGACAGGAGCTTCGGCTACCTCTACCTACTGCCCGCCGGCTACCCCGGGAACTATACCTGGAGGTACTCCACCTCCAGCAGGGTGAGCGCCATCGCCGTGCTGGACCTCATGGGGGACATGCTTCGCGACGACATCGCCCTCGCCTACGGCAGGCGCGTGGATGTGCTCAACTTCAACGCCTCCAGGGTGTGGAGCTACGACGCGGAGGCAGAGGTTAGGGCGCTGGCTCCTGCCGACCTGGACGGAGACGGCGCCGTTGACGACCTGCTTGTGGGTGCGGGAGAGAAGCTGGTGGCGCTGGATTCGCACAGGCAGGTGGTCTGGTCCCTCACCCTGGGGGGAAAGGTCACAGGAATAGAGCCCGTGGACCTGGACAGCGACGGGGTGATAGACTACCACCTGGTGGCAGCGGGCAGCACCATTTACTCCGTTAAGAATGGAAACATAAGCTGGGAGTTCGACACCGGCGTTGAGATAGCCGCCCTCGCAACCGCCGACTTCGACGGCGATGGCATTCGCGACGATGCCGCGGTCATCTCCGGCGAGAGGCTGCTCGCCTACGATTACTCCCTCCTCTACCTGCCGAGGCTGGTGCTCAGCAAGAGCGCGGCGGTGGAGAATGAAAGTGTGAACATCACCATAGAGCTGGAGAACACCGGCGACGGCGCCGCCAGAAAGGTGAGGCTCTGGGACAGAATACCCTCCGGCTGGTCCCTTATTGCGGGAGAATCCTCCTGGGAGGGCGACCTGCCTCCCAAAAGGAGGGTGAGGGTGAGCTACCTCCTGAGTCCGCCCTCGCCCGGAAACCACACCCTGCCGGCGGCGCGGGTGGAGTACCTGGACAGCTACGGCAGGAGCTACACCGCAAACAGCTCCCCCGCTCAGGTTCTTATTCCGGAGCGCAGGGAGGAGGAGCAGAACAGCTCCGCTGCAGAGGCGGAGAGCCTCCCTCCCCCGGTGCTCGTGGCTGAGAGGAGCTACGAGGGAAACCTCACCCCGGGGGGGAACGTCACGGTCAATGTGATGCTGCGCAACCTGGGAGGAAGCCCCGCCCACGTGAGCCTTAATATGGAGGCTCCGCCGGGGGTGGAGTTCAACACCAGCAGCTGGAGCGGCACCGTGGAGGCGGGCGGCGTGAAGCTGCTCAGCTTCCTGCTTGTTGAGAAGTCCCTGAACTCCAGCACACAGCAGGTGGTGCTCCCGGCGCAGGAGGTGATATACAGGGACGAAAGCGGCGCCGCGTACACCACCACCCTGGATGAGCTCGCCATTCCCGCCCACATCCCTCCGGAGGGCATCCTCACACAGCTCAGGGCGAGGATAAGGCTCCTGCCCCTGCTCCTCCTGCCGGTGCTGCTTCTCCTGGTGCTCCACAGGAAGGGGAAGCTCCGCATCCCCCTGCCAGGAAGGCTGAGGCTGCCCTCAGGGCTGCCCCTGAAGCTACCCCTGAAGCTCCCTCTAAAGCTTCCCGGAAGGAGCACCGCATCACCCGAGGAGCTGGAGCGCCTGGAGAAGGCCTTCGTAAGGGCCTACCTGGAGTACCAGAGGCGCGGTGAGAGGCCCACCTACGGGGAGATGATGGAGAAGCTTGGCGTGGACCTGAAAACCGTGAAGGAGGTGGTGGAGAGGATAAAGCGCTCCGGCAAGTACTCCCTATAGCGAGGAAGCTATGAGGGCGAAGTTGTGCACCACCACACCCGCGCCCATCGCCGAGAGCACCGCAGGCGCAACCCTGGGGTAGATGTAGAGCGATGCCTTGGCGAGAAGCGCGTACACCACAACCTTCAATGCGAAGAAGTAGAACCAGCCCTTCTCTATGAGCGCCCTCATCAGCAGGTTGCCCTCCACCAGCCCGAAGATGCTCACCCCCAGGTAGGTGAGTACCCCGTCCACTATGCCCAGGAGTACAAAAGAAGCCAGAGCTAGCTGCCGCGGGCTCATGCTCTACCTCCGGGGAAGTTTCAGCTCTCGATTCATATGTCGAAACACTAACGTCGCATATGTTAGTCGTTTCGGCGGCAGAAAAAAAATGTTTATTAACCCTGCGGGGGTTATAGCGTAGTAATGGAGGGGACGAAATATCTTGAGATAGGTCTGAAAACTGACGAATTGCACAGGAGAATAGGAAAAGGAATACCCGCAGGCTCTTTCATGGTTATAGAAGGCGAAAACGCCTCGGGAAAGAGCATACTGGCCCAGAGGCTCCTGTACGGTTTCCTGAAGAACGGCAACAGCGTCACCTACATCTCCTCTGAGCTCACCACCCAGGACTTCCTGGAGCAGATGTCCTCTCTGGGCTACAACGTGGCGAGCTACCTCACGGAGAAGAAGCTGCTCTTCGTGCCGGTATTTCCAAGGATAGGCCGCGTGGTGCCGCGGAAAGACTTCATCTACCGCTTAATGCGCGCCGAGGCGCTATTCCGCAACCAGGCGGTGGTGATAGACACCCTGGACTCTCTGATAATAGACAGGCTCACAAAGAAGGACATATTCAGCCTGGTCTCCTTCATAAAGAAGGTCATCAACATGAACAAGACCATAATCGTCACAGTCTCGCCCAGCGGCATAGACGAGGAGACCCTCAAAACGCTGCGCTCCATCGCCGACATATACTTTGCCATAAAGATGAGGGAGGTGGGTGGAAGCATAAAGCGGGTGATAAATGTTTACCGCTTCCGCGGGGCGTCGATGACAGTTGCAGATACAATAGGCTTCAGGGTTGAGCCGAAGGTGGGCTTTGTGATAGAGATATCCTCCGTAGCGTAGGGGCGTTGCCATGGAGGACGCCAAGGCCTATGCCCGTGCGCTGGAGAGGAACCCCCACCTGAGGGAGTACATTCAGGAGTTCGTCAGCCGGGGCAACCCCAAACCAGAGTTCCACGTCAGCCTGAGCAGGGACATGCGCGACATGGAGGAGGTCAACCTCATCTACCCCGTGGGCGACCCCATCTTTGTGCACATACTGCGCAACCCCAAGGAGGCGCGCTACATCGCCATAGAGCCGGTCTTCACGCCCTCACTCAGGGAGAAGTACTACCAGATTCTGGACAGGATGCTGGAGATTGTGCCCTACCAGCTCGAGCCCCAGGGGCCGAGGGAGTTCAAGCTGATGATAGACCGCATGCTCGAAGAGATATGCGACCTGGGGGACGAGCGCCCCTCCCTTAAGGAGCGCCTCCTCCGGGGGGAGGAGCTCAAAAAGAAGGTGCGCGTTGAGCCCAGGGAGTTCGACGAGCTCAGGTACAAGATAATGAAGGAGATGGCTGGCTTAGGCGCCCTCGAGCCCTTCATCCGCGACCCCTACATAGAGGACATCCACTGCATAGGCATAGGCAACATCTACATCTTCCACAAGGTGTTTGAGCTCCTGGAAACCAACGTGGGCTTCTTCTACGACCGCGACCTGGACGCCTACTGCTACAAGCTCAGCGAGTATCTGGACAAGCCGGTGAGCAAGTACAACCCCATCGTGGACGGTGCTTTGCCGGACGGCTCGCGAATAAACATAATCTTCGGCAGGGACGCCAGCAAGAAGGGCTCGAGCTTCACCATAAGAAAGTTCACCGCCGTGCCCATAAGCATAACCCAGCTCGTGGCGTGGGGCTCGCTCAGTGCGCAGATGGCCGCCTACCTGTGGCTGGCTCTGGAGAACGGGATGTCGGTGCTCATCTGCGGAGAAACCGCCAGCGGCAAGACCACGCTGCTCAACGCCATTGCCAGCTTCATAAAGTCCAGCGCCAAGATACTCAGCGCCGAGGACACACCGGAGGTGAATGTGCCCCACGAGAACTGGCAGCAGCTCATTACGCGGGGAAGCCTGGGCAAGGCGAAGCGCAAGACGCTCTCCACCGTAGAGATGCAGGACCTGCTCAAGGCGGCGCTGCGCTCCAGGCCGGACTACATAATCGTCGGGGAGATACGCGGAGCCGAGGGCGCAATAGCCTTCCAGGCGATTCAGGCGGGCAGGCCCGTGATGGCCACCTTCCACGCCTCTTCTGTGCGCAAGATGATACAGCGCTTCACCAGCGACCCCATAAATGTGCCCCAGGTGATAATGGGCAACCTCAATCTGGCGGTCTTTCAGCAGGCGCTCTACTACCACGGCAAGTTCATCCGCCGGGTGCTGGAGATAGTGGAGATAGAGGGCTATTCGCCTGAAGTAAAGGGCATCCTCACCAGGGCGGTCTTCGAGTGGATTCCGCGCACCGACAAGCACGTGTTCTCCGGCTACTACAACAGCTACGTTCTCGAGGAGGAGGTGGCGAAGAAGCTGGGCTACGAGAACACCAAGGAGATATATCAGGAGCTCGAGACCAGGACGCGCATCCTGGAGGAGATGATAAGGCGGGAGATCTTCGACTACTTCGATGTTTACAGCCTGATTCGCAAGTACACAGAAGAGGGAATAGAGGCGCTTCCCTTCCCGGTGCCCGCGGGAGGTGGCAGGGGATGAATGAGCTTCAGGTGTGGGAGAAGCACATGAAGGAGAACCCCCACCTCAGGCGCTATGTGCAGGACTTCGTGAGCAAGGGCAACGAGATGCCCAGCTTCCACCTGAAGCTCACCAGGGAGCTTGCACAGGACGAGTTCCCCAACCTGATATACCTGGCCGGCGTGCCCGTGTTCATCCACATCTACCGCCCGCCCGAGGGTGGCGAGACCAGGTACATCGCCATTGAGCCCAGGCTGGAGGCGGGGCTCAAGGAGAAGTACAGGCAGGTGCTGGACGCGCTGCTAATCTTCGCCCAGCATGCGGAGATGCCCAGGGACGAGGAGGAGCTCAGGGAGCTCATAGACCGCGCCATCAACGAGGTGAGCGCCCGGCAGGAGAAGCGCTTTGAGATATCCCTGATAAAGAAGGTGCCCCTGAGCGAGGAGGAGAGGCACGCGATCCGCTACCAGCTTATAAGGGACATTATTGGCATGGGCATTCTTGAGCCCTTCAGCAGGGACCCCTACATTGAGGACATCTTCGCCTCTGGCCTGGGGCCGATCTTCGTGGTGCACAAGTTCTTCGGGAACCTGAAGACCAACGTGGTGCTCAAGTCAGACCAGGAGGTGGACGAGTACTGCTTCCGCATGGGGGAGCGCATGGACGCCGCGATAAGCGACGCCACGCCAATAGTGGACGGGACAATGCCAGATGGCTCCAGGGTGAACATCGTGTACTCCCGCGCCATAAGCCGGCGCGGCTCCAGCTTCTCTGTGCGCAAGCAGACCTCCGAGCCGCTGAGTATCCCCCGCATAGTGGACTACGGCACCATAAGCTCAGAGATAGCCGCCTACCTCTGGCTGGCGATAGAGAACGGGATGAACATCTTCTTCTGCGGGGAGAGCGCCTGCGGCAAGACCTCGCTGCTCAACGCCGCCTGCGCCTTCATAGAGCCCACCGCCAAGGTTTACACCGCCGAGGACACCATAGAGGTTACAGTGCCCCACAGCTGCTGGCAGCAGCTCACCACGGTGAGCGGGGGGATGAAGGGGGACTTCATTGTGAGCATGCACGACCTCCTCATAGCGAGTCTGCGCTCCAGGCCCAACTACATAATTGTCGGGGAGATACGCGGGAGCGAAGGCGCGATTGCCTTCCAGGCGATGCAGACGGGGCACCCGGTGATGAGCACCTTCCACGCCTCCTCGGTAAAGAAGATGATACAGCGCCTCACGGGCAACCCCATCAACGTCCCCATCACCTTCATCGACAACCTGAACATCGGCGTAATCATGCGGGCGGTGTACAGGGGAAAGGTGCTCCTGCGCAGGGTTGTGGAGATCTCCGAGATTGAGGGCTACTCCACCGAAGCCAGGGGCGTGCTCACGCGCAGAATCTTCGACTGGGATCCTGTAAAAGATGTGCACCTCTTCAAGGGGATGTACAACAGCTTCATCCTGGAGAACAAGATTGCACCCACCCTGGGGTATGAGGACAAGCGCGAGATATACAACGACCTTGCCTTAAGGAAGCGCATAATCGAGGAGATGGTGAGGCGCAGGATCTTCGACTACTACGAGGTCTACGAGATAGTGAAGAGCTTCTGGCGCTACGGCGTCGAGGGGCTGCCCTTCCAGGTGTGAGCCATGCGCGGGTTTGAGGGGGACTTCAGGGAGAAGCTGCGCGAGAGGGCCGTGAAGCTCTGGGAGGAGCTCTCCAACTTCCTGCTCAAGGCGGGCAGGGGGCTCACCATAAAGAGCTACATGTTCGGCGTTTTTGTGCCGCTGCTGGTCTTTGGATTAATGGTCTCTGTTGTGCTCAGGTTCTTCGTGTTCCCCTACTTCGAGATTGAGGGGCCCCTGGCGCTTATACCCTACCTCTTCCCCTTCCTGTGCATCCTCGTTGCGCTGGTGTACCCCTTCTACTACATCTACGCCAGGGCAAAGAACATAGACACCCACATACCCCTCTTCATAACCTACCTGGCGACCCTCGCCACCACCGGGCCGAGCAGGAAGATACTGTTTCAGATGGCCTCAGAGAAGGAGGAGTTCGAGGTTCTCGCGGAGGAGGCCAAGAAGATAGTCAAGATTGCCGACGCCTGGAACATGGGCTT
>JAADFX010000019.1:9146-15961 GCA_013152685.1 Methanobacteriota archaeon
GTAATCTTCCAGGACTTCCTGGAGCGCCTGGCGCACTCCTTCCAGGCGGGCGAGGACATCAAGGAGTTCCTGCGCAAGGAGGTTAACGTGGTGATGAACGAGTACGAGCGCATGTACAAGCGCTCCCTGTACTACATCGAGGCGGCCAACAACATGTATTTAAACATGATAATCACCCTGGCCTTTGTCGCCGCCTTCGCGCTCATCTTCCCCATGCTGACGGAGATGAACATCAACAGCGCCATCTACGGCATGATCTTCCTCTTCCTCATGGTGGACATCGCCATGCTCCTCTTCATCCGCAGAATAACCCCCAAGGACGACCTGCTGCACAACCTGAAGATCAAGTCGAAGGACATGCTCATGCTGGACAAGGCGCTTTTGCCGGTGGTGCTCCTCTCCTTTCTAATATTCATGGTGCTGCTCTTCACGCGCCCCTTCTCAACGCCGGTGAACATCGCCATTTCCCAGACGCCCCTCCTCATCCTCGGCGTCCTGGCGGGCAGGCTTGAGGCCAGGGTTATGCGCAAGGATGACAACTTCCCCACCTTTATCCGCACCGTCGGCGCCAGCGCTGGCGTCCGCGGGGGCAGCCTCACGCCGGTGATAGGGGCGCTGAGGCTGCACAACTACGGAGCCCTTACCGAGGACATCAAGGCGCTCTACCGCAGGCTCACCCTGGGGGATGTGAACCGCTCCTGGCGCTTCTTCGCGGGTGAGACGGGAAGCAACCTGATAGACAAGTTCAGCAGGATATTCATAGAGTCCGCCTACTCGGGTGGAGACACCGCAGAGATAGGCGAAACTCTGGGAAACAGCTTCGCCAGGATGATTGCCCTGCGCAAGTTCCGGCGCCAGCTTGCGAGCAGCCTGAAGGGCATGCTGTACAGCGCAATGGTGGGCATCTCCATCTCCATCTTCATAATAGTCGCCCTGGTGGACTCCCTGGGCAGGGGCCTCTTCGGGGGCGGGAGCATATCCCTGGAGGGCATTGAATTCATGCCCGTGAAGTTCACAGCGGTTCAGCTGGAGATGTCCACAATTGTAGTGCTGGTGTGGGTGCTGCTGCTGCTCCACGCCGCCATATCGGCGGTGATAATAAAGATTGTGGACGGCGGGCACATGTACAACTCCCTGGTGCACTACGTGACGATGCTGTGGATAGGCACCGGAATAACAGTGCTCGTGCCCCGGCTTTTTGAACAGGTTATTCCCCTCTAGAGCGCAGCTTTTCCATGGAGAAGTAGTAGGGAAGCCAGAAGGTGAAGGGGAGGCAGAGAATCCAGGTGACAAAGGACAGCACCACGGCTCTCTCGTAGGTGTGGCCCACCAGGATGTAGGTCCTGCTGAGCGCCAGGTACCAGAGGTAGTTGAACACCGCCAGAGCAACGGCTACTGAGATGGGCGACTTCACCTCCAGCTTCATTGAAACACCCCGGGATGCCCCATTTAAATAAAGCCGCAGGCTAACATAATTTCTTTCTTTCGGGGGATGAAACGACCTCACAACCACACCACTTTTCACTTTTCCGGCGCACCTAGCCAAGCTTTTTAAGGGTCAGGGCACATAGGATGCCCGGGGATGAGAATGAGTCTGGAGGAACTTATAGAGAGAATCGCCACAGAGAGCGGCGTTGAAGAGGGGGAGATACGGAGGCGGATAGAGGAGAAGCAGAGGGAGCTTGGAGGCCTCATAACCCCCGAGGGCGCCGCCCACGTGGTGGCGAATGAGCTGGGTGTGAATCTTCTCACTGGGATTTCCCGGAGCAGGGACATAAAGATTGAGAACATAATACCCGGGATGCAGAGCGTTGATGTGGTGGGCAGGGTCAGGCGCATCTTTCCCGTCAGGGAGTTCACCCGAAGCGACGGCAGCAGGGGTAGGGTGCGCTCAGTTATTCTCGCCGACGACACGGCGAGCATCAGGGTGGTGTTCTGGGGAAAGGACATAGAGAAGCTGGAGAAGGTGGAGGAGGGCGATATCCTCCGGATAAGGGACGGCTACACCCGGGAGGACCTCAACGGCGAGCCCGAGCTCCACGTGGGCTCCAGGACGAGAGTCATCCTCAACCCACCGGATGTTGACCCGGAGCAGTTCCCGGAGGTGGAGACGCAGGTTAAGAAGATTTCCGAGCTGGAGGACGGCATGCCCAGCGTGGATGTCATGTGCAAGGTGATGCGCATCTACGAGCCCCGCGAGTTCACCCGCGACGATGGCAGCAGGGGGAGGGTTGTCAACCTGCTGGTGGCTGATGAGACGGGCCGCGGGAGGCTGGTGCTCTGGAATGAGGACGTCTCCCTGGTCGAGGAGGGAAAAATTGGCGAGGGGGATGTGCTCAGGGTGGTGAGGGGATACGTGAAGGTCAGAATGGACGAGCCTGAGATTCATGTGGGCAGATTCGGAAAAGTGGTGCTCAACCCGGAGGGGGCAGAGGCCCTGACGTCCCTGCCCGGGGAGGAGATAGTGAGGAGGCCGATGGAAGAGCTCAAGGCGGGAGACAGGGCTGAAATCAGGGGCGCAATTGTTGATGTCGGGGATGAGGTGAGGGTTTTTGACAGGAAGAACGGCAAGGGCGTGGTTTTCAATGTTGTGATAGACGACGGCACAGCCAACATGCGCGCCGCCTTCTACGACAAGCTGGCGGAGGTGCTTCTGAATGTGCCCCTGGAGAGGATAGTTGCCGGAGAGGCGGAGGAGGATATTGAGCGCAGGAAGCAGGAGCTTCTGGGCAGGGAGGTGGTTGTTGTGGCCAGGGTAAAGACAAGCGACTTCACGGGCAAAGAGGAGCTGGTGGTGGAGGACCTAAACCTCAATCCAGACCCGAAGGAGGAGGTTAGGAAACTGTTAGATGAGGCGAAGAGCATAACCGGAGGCTAGTCAAATGGAGCTGGAGGAACTCCCAGGTGTAGGAATCGCGACCGCTGAGAAGCTGCGCGAGGCTGGCTTCAAGACCGTGGAGGCGATAGCAGTCGCCCACCCGGCGGAGCTGAAGGACGCAGCCGGCATAGGCGAGAGCGCAGCCATGAAGATTATAAACGCCGCCCGCGAGTCGCTGCAGATGGGCTTCATGACGGGCATTGAGGTGCTGGAGAAACGCCGCACCATGCGCAAAATCACCACGGGAAGCAAGAACCTGGATGAGCTGCTGGGTGGCGGGATAGAGACCCAAGCGATTACCGAATTTTTCGGCGAGTTCGGCTCTGGCAAAACCCAGGTATGCCACCAGCTGGCTGTGAACGTCCAGCTCCCCGAGGATGAGGGCGGTCTGGGCAAGACGGCCTTCTACCTGGACACCGAGAACACCTTCCGCCCCGAGAGGATCATACAGATGGCTGAGGGGCTGGGGAGGGACCCGGAGGAGATTCTGGAGAACATAATCGTCGCCAGGGCCTACAACAGCGACCACCAGATGCTGCTCATAGAGAAGGCTGAGGACATAATAAGGGAGAAGAACATAGGGCTCATAGTGGTGGACTCTCTCACATCGCACTTCAGGAGCGACTACACCGGCAGGGGAATGCTCTCCGACAGGCAGCAGAAGCTCAACCGCCACATGCACACGCTCCAGAAGCTCAGCGACATTTACAACCTGGCGGTGGTTGTGACCAACCAGGTGATGATGCGGCCAGACTTCTTCTTCGGCGACCCCACGGCGCCTATTGGCGGGCACGTGGTGGGACACAGCTCCACCTTCAGGATCTACCTGCGGAAGTCCAAGGCTGGAAAGCGGGTTGCCCGGCTCATCGACTCGCCCAACCTGCCGGAAGGTGAGGCAATCTTCACAGTCACCGCCGAGGGAATAAAGGATTGAGCATGGAGATACGGAGCCTCGCCATAGACATAGACGGCACCATAACCGACGCCAGACGGAGATTCAACCTCAGGGCTGTGGAGCTGCTCAGGGAGCTGGAGGCGCGCGGCGTCGAGGTCATCCTGGCCACGGGGAACATTCTGTGCGTTGCCGAGGCTGCAAAGACCTTCATAGGCACCAGCGGCGGCCTCATCGCCGAGAACGGAGGGGTTATAAAGGACCCCGCCCTCGGCGTAGAGCGCTACCTGGGCGACCCGGTAGAGGTGCGCCGCGCCCTAAACCACCTGGTGGCCAGGTACAGCGTCACGCCGGTGCCCCAGTCGGAGCTGAGAAAGACGGAGGTGGCGCTCCTCCGCGACAGCCTGAGTGCAGAGGAGGTGAGGAGGTGCCTCAGGGGCTTTGATGTGGAGGTCGTGGACACGAAGTTTGCCATCCACATCAAGTCACCGCAGGTGAGCAAGGGCAGGGCGCTGGAGGAGCTGCTAGAGCCGAGGGGTGTGGACCTGTCCACGGTGGCTGCGATAGGCGACAGCGAGAACGACAGGGACATGCTTGAGAGGGCCGGGTATGCCGTGGCGGTGGGCGAGAGCTCCCTGGCAGACGTCGCCGACCTGGTGACCACCTCCGCGTACGGCGAGGGCGGCGCGGAGGCGCTTCGCCATATTCTGGGGCTGCTTCGATAAATTTTTAAATGATAAATTATTAAGAATAGAAAACGTATTCAACATGCCCTCTCGGGATGGATTGCGATGGAGAAGATGGAGCCTAATTACAGGGAGGTAAGTTCCGAGCTGGTGAAGGAGATAAAGCAGGAGCCCGGAGGCGAGTACATATCCCGCTGCTACCAGTGCGGCACCTGTTCGGCTACCTGCGTGGTCAACCCCTTCAGGAACGACTTCAACCCGCGCAGGATAATAAGGATGGCGGTGCTGGGCGTGGAGAATGTGCTGGACAGCGTTGAGCCCTGGTACTGCGCTGTCTGCTACCTCTGCACAGAGCGCTGCCCACGCGAGGTAAAGCCGGCCGCGGTGCTGATGGCAATTAAGAACGTGGCGGCGAAGCACGGCAGGGTTCCTGTTGCCTTCAAAACCATAAATGAGAACATCGCCAGGATTGGGAGGCTCTTTGAGATAGACGACTTCACAAACTTCATGAGGGAGGACATGGGCCTGCCTCCCATAGAGCCCCTGGATGAGGAGGAGATAAGCAAGCTAATAGAGGGCACGAGATTTGAAAAGATCATGAAGGGTGAGGAGAGCTGAAAATGGCCGACGATTACCTTTACTTTCCGGGCTGCAACATACCCTACCGGGAGAATCAGTATGAGCTATCCGCCAGGGCGGTGGCGGAGAAGCTGGGCATAAAGCTCCACGACAGGCCATTCAACTGCTGCGGACTCAACACGGAGCCCCTGGACGAGTACGCCGCTCTCCTCTTCTCAGCGCGCAACATCGCCATCGCGGAGGAGGAGGGCATGGACCTGGTTGCCCTGTGCAACGGCTGCTACAAGACGCTCAGGGTGGCGAACAAGAAGCTGCACCAGGATGAGAGGCTCAGGGAGAAGGTCAACCAGGGACTGAGCAGGATAGGAAGGGAGGTAAAGGGCACCATTGAGGTCCACCACATCCTCCAGCTCATCTCGGAGAGAATAACGCCGGAGCACATCGTAAAAAAGGTGAGGGCGCGCATAGCCCCCTTCACCGGCTGCCATGCGGTGCGTCCGAGCGAGTACGTGGACTTCGGAGCTGCGGAGAAGCTTGTGGAGATGATAAAGCTCGCCGGCGGCAAGGTGGTCAGGTATAAGGACATGGACAAGTGCTGCGGTGCTCCTCTGCTTGCCCTCAGCGAGGAGATGGGAATAAGCCTGGCGAGGCAGCGCATGCTCAGCATGAAGGCGCGTAACGCCGAGCTGGCCGTGACCATGTGTCCCTTCTGTCAGGTCTCCCTGGACGGGCTTCAGGTAAAGGCTGAGCAGGAGTTTAACGAGACCTACGATGTCCCCAGCCTCTACATCACCCAGCTGCTGGGGCTGGCCATGGGCATAAAGCCGGAGAAGCTGGGAATAGGGGAGAACAAGAAGGACCCGAGCGCTGTGCTTGCGAGGGTCATGGTGTAGTCCCGGGATGCGGTGCCTGCCCGGGAGACATGGGAAACCGTTATATGGGGGTTTCCCAACGATAACTATAAAAGATGAGAGAGAACTAATAAGTTATATTGCAATGCAGGAAACCGGGGGTCGGGAAATTACAGGAAGAGTGCTGGTAGTAGATGACGAGAAGGAGATTCAGAACATCCTGTATAAGCTGCTCACCAAGGAGGGCTATGAGGTTGATGTTGCCACCCTCCCAGAGGAGGCCCTCAAGAAGGTGGAGGAGGAGAACTACGATGTGGTGCTTCTCGACCTCATGCTTCCCGGGATAAAGGGCACCGACATAATCCAGGAGATAAGGAGGTTCCGCCCAAACTGCGCCGTTATAATAATGACAGCCTTCGGTACAATACCCAGCAGCGTGGAGGCGATCAGAAAGGGCGCCTTCGACTACATAGAGAAGCCCTTCAAAAAGGGGGAAATACAGTACGCCGTCAAAAACGCCATGGAGCACAAGCGCCTCCGGAAGAAGTTTGGAAGGCGTGCAAATGAGATTCTTAAGTCTGTGTCCAACCCCATAAGGAGGGACATCCTGGAGATTCTCTTTGAAAACGACGCCATGAAGCTGATGGAGATCGTCAAGTCCCTGGGGGTAAAGGACCACACAAAGGTCAGCTTCCACCTCAGGCGCCTCAAGGAGCATGAGCTGGTGGAGCAGAACGGGAAGAGGTGGTACAGGATCACCCCCAAGGGCGTTAAGGTGCTGGAGACCATCTGGAACCTGGAGAGGGAGTTTCTCTAGCCCAGGAGGAGCTCACTCGCCCTGATAAGCCTGCGGGTGTACTCATGCGATGGTCTGGAGAATATTTTCTCACACCTCCCCTGCTCCACGGCTCTGCCATCCTTCAGCACCA
>JAADFX010000020.1 GCA_013152685.1 Methanobacteriota archaeon
TCATAGATGAGAGCGAGGTGCTCACGCCTGCGGACGAGCAGAACCACATTGACAAGCACCGCTTTAAAGTCCCCTTCGTGTGCGGAGCCAGGAACCTGGGGGAGGCGCTGCGCAGAATCGCCGAGGGCGCGGCGATGATTCGCACCAAAGGCGAGGCGGGCAGCGGCAACATCGTCGAGGCGGTGAGGCACATGCGTTTAGTTATGGGGGAGATCCGCAGGCTTAAGGGCATGAGGGAGGACGAGCTGTACTACGCGGCGAAGGAGCTGCAGGCGCCCATTGAGCTGGTGCGCGAGGTGGCGAAGCTGGGGCGCCTGCCGGTGGTGAACTTCGCCGCGGGCGGAATAGCCACGCCGGCGGACGCCTCGCTGATGATGCAGCTCGGCGCGGACGGCATCTTCGTGGGCTCCGGCATATTCAAGTCCTCTGACCCGGAGGCGAGGGCAAGGGCTATAGTTGAAGCCACCACCCACTACGACGACTTTGAGCTGCTCGCCGAGGTCTCCAAGGGCATAGGCGAGCCCATGAAGGGAATCGACATACGCCAGCTCAGCGAGAAGGAGCTGCTGCAGGTGAGAGGTGTTTAGGACGCCCCCATCGAAGGAGATTCAGCTGCTGCTCGCGGGCCTGCTCATAGGGCTCGCGGCGGGCTTCTTCCTGGGCACCGCGAAGGGCGGCGGGGCTGCCGAGCCGGACACAGCCGAGCTGGAGCAGCGGGCGCTCGCCTATGTGAAGGAGAACTTCCTGCTTCCCCGGGGGTTCACGGGCAGGGTGGTGAACACCTCGCCCTACGGCTCCAGCCTTTACCGCCTGGATGTGGAGATCCTCCGCGCCGGTGAGGTGCTGGAGGTGACTCCTGTTTACGTCACCAGGGACGGCGAGATCCTGGTGCTTCAGCTGGTCAACATGTCCCAGCCCCTCCCGAGGGAGGAGCCCCGCAGGGTGGAGGTGAGCCAGGACGACGACCCGGCGATTGGTCCCGAGGACGCGCCGGTGGTGATTGTGGAGTTCTCCGACTACCAGTGCCCCTACTGCAGGAAGTTTGCGATGGAGACGCTGGACAGGATTCTGGAGGAGTACAGGGGCAGGGTGCGCTTTGTTTACAGGGACTTCCCCCTGGAGAGCATCCACGCCTACGCCCTGAAGGCGGCGGAGGCGGCGAACTGCGCAGGGGAGCAGGGCAGGTACTTCGAGTACCACGACCTGCTCTTTGAGAGGCAGGAGGACTGGTCCTCCAGGGGCGAGGCCGCCTTCCTGGAGTATGCGCAGCAGCTCGGCCTTGATGCGGAGAGCTTCAGCTCGTGCCTGAGCTCTGGGAAGTACGAGGAGGAGGTGAGGAAGGACCTGCAGGACGGGATGAGAGCGGGCGTCAGGGGCACGCCCGCCTTCTTTATAAACGGAATTCCCCTCAGCGGGGCGCAGCCCTTCGAGGCCTTTAAGGCAATAATAGACGCCGAGCTCGCCAGGAAGGGGGTGGAGCGGTGAAGGTGGGCGTGCTTGCGCTTCAGGGGGACGTGGCTGAGCACCTCTCCGCCATGAGGCGCGCTGTGCGGGGCAGGGGAGAGGTGGTCGCCGTGAAGAAGGCGTCCCAGGTAAAGGAGCTAAGCGCCCTGGTTATTCCCGGCGGGGAGAGCACCACCATAGGCAAGCTGATGCAGAAGTATGGCATAGACAGGGCGATTCTCTCAAACCCCGAGCTGGCCATCTTCGGAACCTGTGCGGGGGCGATCCTCCTGGCGAAGGAGATAGAGAACTACGAGCAGTTCTCTTTGAGGCTGATGGACATAGCCGTGGCCAGGAACGCCTTCGGCAGGCAGCGGGAGAGCTTTGAGGTGGACCTGGAGATTCCCCAGCTGGGGGAGAGGCCCTTCCACGCTGTTTTCATCCGCGCGCCCATAATAACCCGCGCCGGCAGGGGCGTGGAGGTCCTCGCCAGGGTGGAGGACGCCATAGTGCTGGCCAGGCAGGGGCGCTACCTGGCGTGCGCCTTCCACCCGGAGCTCACCCGGGACGCGAGGCTGCACCGCTACTTTCTCGAGGAGGTCGCCGGCCTATCCTAGGCAAGTTTTAAATATGGCAAAGGCATACCATGCCATGACTTCTCAGGCTAGGTGGTGTGATGCGCGAGAGGTGGAAGGAGAACTTCAGCGAGTGGTACAGCGAGGTTATCGAGAGGGCTGAGATTCTGGACGTGCGCTACCCCGTAAAGGGGGTGTACGTGTGGCGTCCCTACGGCTTCAAGATTCGCTCTCGCGTGGTTGAGCTCATCCGCAGGATCCTCGACGCCACAGGGCATGAGGAGGCGCTCTTCCCGCTGCTCATACCCGAGCACGAGTTCGCCAAGGAGGCGAAGCACATCGCCGGCTTCGAGGACGAGGTTTACTGGGTCACCCACGGCGGGCTCACCGAGCTCAAGGTGAAGCTCGCCCTGCGCCCCACCAGCGAGACGGCGATATACCCCATCTTTGCGCTCTGGATAAGGAGCCACGCCGACATGCCCCTGAAGATCTACCAGGTGGTGAACACCTTCCGCTACGAGACGAAGCACACCCGCCCGCTCATAAGGCTCAGGGAGATAACCACCTTCAAGGAGGCGCACACCGCCCACGCAAGCGCAGAAGACGCGGAGCGCCAGGTGCAGGAGGCGATCGCCTGCTACAAGCGCTTCTTCGACGCGCTGGGCGTGCCCTACATAGTCTCCCGCCGTCCCGACTGGGACAAGTTTCCGGGGGCTGAGTACACCGTCGCCTTCGACACCATCTTCCCCGACGGCAGGACGCTGCAGATTGCGACGGTGCACAACCTGGGGCAGAACTTCTCCCGCACCTTTGAGATAACCTTCGAGAACCCCCAGGGGGAGCAGGAGTACGCCTACCAGACCTGCTACGGAATAAGCGACCGCGTAATTGCTGCCCTGCTCGCCCTGCACGGAGACGACTCGGGGCTCTGCTTGATGCCTGAGGTGGCGCCCATCCAGGTGGTGGTTGTGCCCATCTGGTTCAAGGACAAGAAGGAGCTGGTGGACAGCGAGGTGGAGAAGCTGAAGGAGGAGCTCCGCGACTTCAGGGTGCACGTGGACGCGAGGGACATCCGCCCGGGGGCGAAGTACTACGACTGGGAGCTCAAGGGCGTGCCGCTGAGGGTGGAGCTTGGACCTAGAGACATTGAGCAGGGCAGGGTCACGCTTGTGAGGCGCGACACCGGCGAGCGCTTCTCGGTACCAAGAAGCGAGGTGCGCGAGCGGGTGCGCGAGACGCTGGAGGAGATATCCTCCTGGTTGAGGGAGCGCGCCAGGAGGGAGATGGAGGGCAGGATTCACTCCGCGCAGAGCATAGAGGAGATCCGCTCGCAGGTGGTGGAGAAGGGTGGGGTGGTCAGGACCACCTGGTGCGGGCGCGAGGCCTGCGGCAAGGGCATAGAGGACAGCGCAGATGTTGATATACTGGGCATACTCGAGGAGGAGGCGCAGGGCACCTGCGTGGGCTGCGGCGAGAGGGCTGAGAGGGTTATAATCATGGGGAGGAGCTACTAGGGAGGTGGAAGGATGCCTGAGGGAGGGGTGTTCCGTGAGACTGGTGCTCACCCTTGAGAGCGCCTGCGACTACGCCTACGACCTGCGCTACCATGCGAAGCTCCAGGGTTTTGTTTACTCCCTGCTGAGGGGCACGCCCTACGAGCACCTGCACGACCTCAGGGGCTACAAGTACTTCTGCTTCTCCAACATCTACCCGCCCTTCGACGCCCGGCAGGGAGAAAAGCGCTACCTGGTGCTCTCATCGCCGGATGAGGAGCTGGTGCGCACCTTCGCTCAGGCGCTGCTGCGGCGCGAGGAGGTGGGCGTGGGGAACATGCGCTTCTACCTGAAGGAGATAAGGGTGGTCCGCCCCAGAATAGGGAAAAGCGTCGCCCTTGTCACCAGGACTCCGATAATAGTGCGCATTCCCAGGCGAAGCTACGCCAGGTACGGCATCACCAGTGAGCACAGCTACGTTTACTGGCGCCCCAGCATGCCCTTCGACGCCTTTCTGCGCCAGCTGGAGGACAACCTGATGAAGAAGTACAGGAGCTTCCTGGGGAGGGAGCTGGAGGAGGGGCACTACCTCCCGCTGTTCCAGCAGTTCGTCTTCAAGAAGCAGGTGTGCAACCACCTCTTAATTAAGAACTGCGAGGTCCGCGTCTTTGGTTCGCTTTGGGAGTTCCACTTCCCGCATCTCAGGAGAGAGCAGCGCGAGCTGCTGCGCTTTGCCATAGACGCGGGCTTCGGGGAGAGGAACAGCCTGGGCTTCGGGTTCATGGAGGTGAAGGTGAGGTAGGGCGGAGGTGCGCATACCAATTTGGATAAAATCGTTAATAACCTCTGAGGCAGGGAGGAGATCATCATGCTTGGAGAGTGCAGGTACCACGACCCGGAGCAGGAGGAGCTGTGCATCCACACGCGCAGGCCCTGCTTCGGCGCCGAGTTTGACCAGTTCAACCAGAAGTGGGTCATCCACAAGTGGAAGGAGAGGAGCTGCCCCACCTTCGAGGCGAGGGAGCAGAGCGTCTGGAAGATAGACTACCGCAAGGCCTTCTCCGGCGAGCTCGAGGCGGAGGAGCACGCCAAGGAGGCGGAGATAGTTATCTTCGGCTCCCTGATTCCCTACAACTGCGACGAGGACGGGCTCTGCGATTTACCTGAGAGCATAGATTTAGACGCGGAGGTTTTGCAGACCTTCATGGACAAGAAGTACGGCAAGGGCAGGATAAAGGTGAGCTGGGTTGACATAATGAGCGACGACGTGGAGAAGTACCCCGAGGTGAAGGAGCAGCTGGAGAAGAGCGGCCCCACCACGATGGTGGTGATAAACGGCAGGCTGCGCTTCGTGGGCAGCATCCCCGTGGAGCTGATAAAGCGCGAGCTTGAGAAGATGGGCATCCACGAGCTCAGCCCCGCTGAGCGGGAGGAGTAGTTTTCGGCAATCTGTTAATTGTTAATTTGTAATTTTTAATTATGCCTTCTACAATTACGGTGTCCAGAGAGCTGAAGGAGGAGCTCAGGCGGTACAAGGGGCACAAAAGCTGGGAGGAGTTTCTGAGGGAGGTCGTGGAGATTCTTGCTGCGCTGAGGAGGGAGAGGGCGAAGGAAAAGGCAAAAATTCTGTACGAGCTCGTGGACCTGGAGGAAGTGGAAAGGGGGTTCAGGCTGCGGGACTATGAAACTCGTGGATACAGATGTTCTGATTGAGCATTTCAAAAGCAGAGAGATTGAGAAGCTCTGGGATGTGCAATTTCTGTAGTCACACTTCTGGAGTTTCTAAGAGGTGCTAAAGATGCAGAAACTGTTAAGAAGGCTCTGGAGGAAATATTTTTTGTCATAAATATTACGATAATTACCAGGTATGCGGAGATTTACAGGAGGCTGAAGAGAAAGGGCGAGCTTGTTGATGATGCTGACCTGCTCATCGTCTCTACCGCCATTGCGAAGGACATGCTGTTGCTGACCGGGAACAGAGGCATTTTGAGAGATTCGCAGAGTATGGGCTCAGGCTGGCTGAGTGCTAGCTCCTCCGATCTGCGCGGGTGTTATGTTTTCTGCGAGGCGTACTCCTCCAGCCAGGCGATGAGGTTCTGAAGCGCACTCCTGGCGAGGTAGTAGGGGTAGTACCTGTGCAGGAGCTCCTGCGAGGTGGAGATGTACTCCTGAAGCGCCTCACGGGTAGCGCCGCCCGAGCGCTCCAGCTGGCGGAGCTCCTCCCTCACCCTCCTGAGGTGGGCTCTTATCTGCATGTAGATGTCGCTCTCCAGCGCGTACAGCAGGTGCTCCATCTCACCGCAGCGCCTCTCCAGGGCAAGGCTCTCCTCTCTCAGCCTTTCGGGAAGCTGCCTCAGCCTCTCCGCCTCCCCCTCGCCCAGGCGCTCCACCGCCCGCTCCAGCTCGGCAGCGCTCACCCTGCCGGAGAGCAGGTGGCTCTCGATCCGGGGCGAGGGGAGCCCCAGCAGACGCGCCAGCCTGGCCCTGTCCTCCTCTCCCAGGCTGGAGAGGTACTCCAGGCAGGGCGCCAGCTCACTCCGCAGGTGCTGCGCCGCCACCTTCAGCGCCGCTATCAGGTCCTCCAGGTGCTCCAGGGTCTCGTTGAGCTGCTCCGGGGGCAGGCCGCGGCGCCTGGCCATCTCCTTCAGGATTGAGAGGAAGTTGGCGAGCTGCACACTCTTGAGCTCAAAGATGTAGGGTATCTCGAGCACAAGGAGCTCGCCATTGCGGAGCGCCACGGGCACGAAGAAGCGCTTGTGCCTCTCCCTCCTGAGCAGCGGCGCCCCGGGATACGCCATGAGCATGTCGTTGAAGCTCAGCGTGGGCAGCCTGTGGTGAGCGCGGTACAGGGAGAGCAGCATGGTGAGGAGCGCCTCCAGCTCCGCGGCAACCTCCTCCAGCGCGCCCTGGCGCTTGGGCCTGGTGGTGATGATGAAGACGCCCACCTCCACGCCGGCGCCGAGGCAATTGTGAATAAGCTCCTTCGCCCTGTGGATGTACTCCTCCTCTCTGCCGGGCAGGGTCTTGCCGAAGTAGGCGATCTTCTCGGGCACCAGGCTCTCCACCCCCACCTGGAGCTTCTCAAAGCCGGCGCGCCTCATCAGCGCCAGGAGCTCCGCGTCCTTAATCGCATCCACGCGCAGCATGGCTCCAAACCTCAGCCTCCGGTGGAGCCCCGCCCTGATTATCCCCCTGCACAGCTCCGCCACGTAGCGCTCGCTCTGCACAAACTGGTCGTCGTCGAAGGTCACCTGCTCTATCCCGTGCTCCACCGCCTCGCCGAGCAGCGCAACAACCCTGTCCACGCTGATGCTCCTCCCCGGAGGGGTGGTTATGCTGCAGTACTGGCACCTCCCCCAGTTGCACCCCCGCTGGATGTAGAGGCTCAGGGCGTGCCACCCCTTTGCCTGGACGATGTCCCAGGGGTAGCCCCCAAAGCACGCCTCAAGCTCCTCCCTGGTGGGGTGGGCATGCAAATAGCGGGAGAGCTCGCCTTGAGTCATTCCGCCGATGCGCTCCCTGTTCCTGCGGTAGGCTCTGCTCACAACCTCTTCATCCCGCGCAGAGCCGGAGTAGAGCACCTCGCCCTCCCTGGTCTTTATGTGAACCCCGGTAATCGGAACCTCTATCTCCACCTCCCTTCCTCGGTGCCTTATCCTCCTGGTGAAGTGCTCCCCCAGAATCTCCTCCGCCTGCTCCTCCTCTATTGCGCTGCAGAAGCGGTTGCGGCTCAGCAGCTCCACAGCCTTGGCGTCCAGGTGGTCGGGCACCCTGGCGGGAGGCTGCTCAGGAGGCAGGCGGGTTGACTCCCGCGCCCTGCTCAGGTGCTTCAGCATCAGGGGAAAGGTGTTCTCCGCCTCGCCCTCAACCACGGCGTCTATGCCGGGAGCCAGGATGAGCTTTGAGGCGTTCTCGGCAACGCCGTGGCCCCCGAGCACCGAGACCACGCGGGAGTCGGCCTGCTTCACCCTTATCGCCGTCTTCAGAATCCTGCCCAGCTCCAGGCTGCTGAAGGCGGAGAGCGCCACAACGTCGTAGCCACGGGGAAGCTTTGCCAGCAGCTCCCCCTCGGAGGTCATGAAGTCAACCTCGTGCCCGAGGTTGCGCAGCGTCTGCACAAACTGAAGTATCGCCGGCGCCTCCTCTCTGCCGTAGCGGTCGTAGTCCATGAAGAAGGCAATTCTCCTGCCCATGAGTATCCCTGCGCCGCGCAGGTTATAAAATTTGGGGAAAAATATTTATAGAACATGTTAGGCTAACCTAATTAGGTAAACCTAACAGAGGTGATGAAGGTGATAGGGCAGTTCGTGATAACCTTCCGGGAGGCCTTTGAGGCGCTGCTCCTGGTGATGATCCTGGTGATGTACCTCCAGAAGACGGGAAGGCACCAGCACGTGAGGAGCGCCGTCTACGGCGCCGTCGGGGCGCTCTTCGCCGGCGCCGCCATCGCCCTGGCGGTAGCGCTGATATACGGCGGCCTCGGCGAGGGTAAAAAGGAGCTCTTCGAGGGCGCTGCCTCCCTCCTGGCAGTGGCGGTGCTCACCTACATGGTGTACTGGATGGCGACCAGGGGCAGGGAGATAAGGAGCGAGGTCGAGAGGAAGGTGAGCTCCAGCAGGAGTCACCTGGCAGTCGCCCTGGCTTCTTTCGTGTTTGTGGTGCGCGAGGTGATTGAGACGGTGCTCTTCCTCACCCCCTTCGCCGCCAGGGACCTTGTGGGCACAGCCGCCGGCGCCGCCGCGGGAGTTACCCTGGCGGGGCTGCTGAGCTACGGGATATTCTCCCTGGGGATGCGCTTCCCCGTGAGGAGGTTCTTCTACTACTCCAGCATAATGCTGATACTCATCGCCGGAGGCTTAGCCGGCTACGGGGTGCACGAGCTCATAGAGTATGCAGAGGAGGAGGGGGTGGAGCTGGGCTGGCTGGCAGAGCCCGCGTACCAGCTGGACATCCCCGAGGGCTCCCCGCTGCACCACAAGGGCATAGTGGGCAGCGTGCTCGCAGTGCTCTTCGGCTACACCGTCAAGGCGGAGTGGCTTCGCGTCATAGTGCACCTCACCTACTTAGCCGTAGCTTTGCCGGCGGTGCACAGGGTGTACTCCAGGGCGGAGAGCGCACCCAGGGCGAGCGCCGCGTGAGGGCGGGCAGAGCCCCGCCTTTTTTCTGTTAGGCAAAGGTATTTAACCACCTAATTAGGAACACCTAATTAGGTAAGCCTAAGTCGGTGCTCCCCATGAGGCTGAGCAGAAGGGCGGAGGACTACCTCAGGATTATCTACGAGGTGAAGAGG
>JAADFX010000021.1 GCA_013152685.1 Methanobacteriota archaeon
CGGCAGGGTTGCCGAGAGGAGGGTGGCAAAGCTTCTCAGAGCGGGCGCCAGGGTGAGGGTGGTGAGCAGGAGCTTCACCCCGGCGCTGAGGAGGCTGGAGGGGGAGAACCTCACCCTGGTGGAGGAGGAGCTGGACGAGGACAGCATAGCCGCGCACATGAGGGGCGCCCTCCTGGTGTTCGCCGCCACCAGTAGCGCAGAGCTTAACAGTGCGATTGTGCGCCTTGCCAGGCGGAGGGGGAAGCTTGTCAACCGCGCCGATGGCATGGCCGACTTCCTGCTTCCCGCGTGCTTTGAGGTGGGCGACGTGGTTGTGGCGGTGTCCACCCGCGGCAGAAGCCCGGCGGTTGCGAAAATAATAAAAAGGAGGATAAAAAAAGCCGTGACACAGGAAGATATTCTCTTGATAGAGTTGCAGGAATTTTTAAGAGAGGCCTTGAAACGCAGGGTACAGGACCAGGCTGAGAGGAGCCGCATGCTCAGAGAGGCTTGCAGAGACGAGAGAATTCTCGAGAGGCTCAGGAAGGGCGACCTCGAGGGAGCAAAGCAGCTTGCACTGAGCTATCTGGAGGCATGAGATGCACACCGTAAATATCCGCGTTACCCACCACCGCGCAGAGGTGGCAATTCTCGAGGTATTCGCCTTTCCCGACGTGAAGAAGGCGCTGAAGGACATCCACGCGCTGCGCTCCGTGAAGGAGTGCGTTATCATCCAGACCTGCAACCGGGTGGAGATCTTCGCCGCCGCCGAGGACGTGAACCTGGCCTACCACGACATAGTTGACTACCTGATGGAGGACGTTATCTCCAGGATGAGGAGCAGGAAGGCCTTTGAGCACGGCGATGCCGAGTGCGTTCCTCCAGACCTGCTGACGAAGCACATAGTGGAGTTCTCTGCCAAGCTCCACGACGCCATGGAGGTGGAGTACCACACCGACGCGCTTCGCCACCTCCTGCGTCTTGCCGCCGGCATAGAGTCGATGATTGTGGGGGAGGACCAGATTCTGGGGCAGGTGAGGCATGCGTACAACCTCGCCAGGGCGCTGGGCACCGTGGGGCCCTTCTTCGAGAAGGTCTTCACCAAGGCCCTGCACGTGGGGCAGCTGGTGAGGGCGAAGACGAACATAAACAAGGGCGCGGTCTCCATAGGGAGCGCCGCCGTGGAGCTCGCCGAGGAGGTCTTGGGGAGCCTCGAGGGCAGGGTGGCGCTGCTGATAGGCGCCGGCGAGATGGGCAAGCTCGTGGCCAAGTCGCTGGCTGAGCACAGGCTTGAGTCCATCCTGGTGGCGAACAGGACCTACTCCAGGGCGGAGAACCTCGCCGCCGAGCTCGGGGGAAGGGCGGTGCCCTTCGAGGCGCTGCGCGAGGCGATAGCGGAGAGCGATTTGATAATCACCGCCACCAGCTCGCCGGAGGCGATTATCACCAGGGAGCTGATTGAGGGCGCGCGGAAGAAGCAGCTCGTGATAATAGACGTGGCGATACCCCGCGATGTGAGCGAGGACGTGGCCTCCGTTGAGGGGGTGCGCCTCTTCAACATAGACAGCCTCCGCCGGCTTGCGGAGCGAAACCGCCGCGCCAGGGAGAAGGAGATTGTGAAGGTGGAGAAGATAATCGACAGGGAGATGGGGCTGCTGATAAGGCAGCTCTACCGCATAGACGTGGAGGGGATAGTGCGCGACCTCTTCAGGGAGGCGGAGCGGGTGCGCCAGCGGGAGCTGGGCAGGGCGATGCGCATGCTGGGGAACGGCATTGGGGAGAGGGAGAGGCGGATCATCGACGACCTTACCAGGGTGATTGTGAACCGCCTTACCTCACCCATCGCAGAAAACATACGCAGGGCGGCGGAGCAGGGCGACCAGGAGGCGGTGAGGGTGGCGGAGAAGTGGTTCAGGGGTGCGTAGAATGTTTCCGGCACGGAGAATGAGGAGGCTGAGGAGGACGGCCAAGATAAGGGACATGGTCCGCGAGACGGTGCTCACAAAGAACGACCTGATCTACCCCATCTTTGTGGATGAGACGATATCGGAGCGGGTGGAAATAGGAAGCATGCCAGCACAGTACCGCCTGCCTCTGAGCGAGGTGCGCGACGAGGCTCTGGAGGTGGTCAGCCTGGGCATACCGGCGGTTATCCTCTTCGGCATTCCGGAGCACAAGGACGAAGTCGGAAGCAGCGCCTACAGCAGCGAGGGCATAATTCAGCGCGCCGTGGAGGAAATAAAGGACGAGGTGGGCGACGACCTGGTGGTGATTACCGACGTCTGCCTGTGCGAGTACACCTCCCACGGGCACTGCGGCGTCGTGGAGGAGGGGGAGATCCTCAACGACCCCACCCTGGAGCTTCTCGCGAAGGAGGCGGTATCCCACGCGGAGGCGGGCGCCGACATCGTGGCGCCCAGCGACATGATGGACGGGCGCGTGGGCAGGATACGCGAGGCGCTTGACGACGCTGGCTATGAGAGTGTTGCGATAATGAGCTATGCCGCCAAGTACGCCTCCGCCTTCTACGGACCCTTCCGGGAAGCCGCCAGGAGCGCCCCGGCGTTTGGGGACAGGCGCAGCTACCAGATGGACCCGGCAAACGCCAGCGAGGCGCTGAGGGAGGTCTACCTGGACATTCAGGAGGGCGCCGACATAGTGATGGTCAAGCCGGCGCTTGCCTACCTGGACGTAATTGCAAGGGTGAAGGAGCGCTTCCGCATGCCCACTGCGGCCTACAATGTGAGCGGTGAGTATGCCATGGTCAAGGCGGCGGCGCAGGCGGGATACCTGGATGAGAGGAGCCTGGTGCTGGAGGTGCTTACCTCAATAAAGCGCGCCGGCGCCGACCTAATTCTTACCTACCATGCGAAGGACGTGGCCACGTGGCTGGAGAGAGGTGAGTAGATGACGCGCTCCGAGGAGCTGTTTGAGGAGGCTAAGCGCTACCTTGTGGGTGGTGTTAACTCTCCCGTGAGGGCGATGAAGCCCTATCCCTTCTTCACCGCCCGTGGAGAAGGTTCTAAGCTATACGATGTGGACGGGAACAGCTACATAGACTACTGCCTCGCCTACGGTCCGCTGATTCTGGGGCATGCGCACCCGGAGGTTGTGCGCGCCGTGGGGGAGCAGCTTGAGCGCGGCACCGCCTACGGCACTCCCACTGAGCTGGAGCTGGAGTTTGCGAAGCGCATAGTTGAGGCGGTGCCCTGTGCAGAGATGGTGCGCTTTGTGAACACGGGCACAGAGGCCACAATGGCGGCGATACGCCTGGCGAGGGGGGTTACGGGAAGGAAGAAGATAGTCAAGTTCGAGGGCGCCTTCCACGGTGCGCACGACTACGTGCTGGTGAAGGCGGGTAGCGGCGCAACCACGCACGGGGTGCCCACCTCCGCGGGCATACCCGAGGAGACGACCAGGAACACCCTTCTGGCGCCCTTCAACGACGAGGCGGCCATCGAGAAGCTTTTTAAGGAGCAGGGCGATGAGATCGCGGCGATAATTCTTGAGCCGGTGATAGGCAATGCGGGCTGCATCCTGCCGGAGGAGGGCTACCTGAAGTTTCTGCGGGAGGTTACCTCCGAGGCAGGGGCGATGCTGATCTTCGACGAGGTTATCACAGGGTTCAGGCTCTGCCTGGGCGGGGCGCAGGAGTACTACGGGGTTACCCCCGACATAGCCACCCTGGGAAAAATCGCCGGCGGTGGCCTGCCCATAGGCGTGGTGGCTGCCTCCCGGGAGGTGATGGAGCACTTCTCGCCCCTGGGAAGGGTGTACCAGGCGGGCACCTTCAACGGCAACCCCCTGAGCATGAGCGCGGGCCTGGCGACGCTCAGGGTGCTGGAGAGGGGCGACGTGTACTCAAGGCTAGAGGAGCTCGGGAGGCGAATTCGGCGTGGCCTTGAGGAGGTGAGCCAGGACGCCGGCTTTGAGACCCGGGTTTATGGGATTGCGTCCATGTTCCAGATGTACTTCACTGCCGAGGAGGTGCGGGACTACGCCTCGGCGCTGCGCGCAGATGCGGAGCTCTTCCTGCGCTACCAGCGGGAGATGCTCCGCCGCGGGGTGTTCCTCCCGCCCTCGCAGTACGAGTGCAACTTCCTGAGCTACGCCCACGGCGAGGAGGAGGTGGACTACACGCTGGAGAAGGCGGAGGAAGCCCTGAGGGCGCTGAAATGAAGCTGGTGGTAGGCACCCGGGGAAGCAAGCTTGCGCTCTGGCAGAGCGAGTACATTGCGTCTCTGCTTAAGGAGCGCTTCCCCGAGCTGGAGTTCGAGATGAGGGTGATCAAGACCACGGGCGACAAGCTGCGGGATGCACCACTGGCGAAGATAGGGGGAAAGGGGCTGTTTGTCAAGGAGATAGACGAGGCCGTCGCTAGAGGTGAGGTGGACTTCGCTGTGCACAGCATGAAGGATGTGCCCACGGAGCTGCTGCCGGAGCTCACCATCGCGGCTACACCCGAGAGGGAGGATGTGAGGGACGCCCTAATATCGCGTGACGGAGAGGGCATAGAGGAGCTGCCCCCTGGAGCAGTGGTTGGTACCAGCAGCCTGCGCAGAATCGCAGAGCTCAAGAACTTCCGCCCCGAGCTTGAGGTGAAGAACCTCCGGGGCAATGTGGACACGAGACTTAGAAAGCTGCGCGCGGGAGAGTACGACGCCATAATCATGGCAAGGGCAGGCCTGAAGCGCCTGGGCTTCGAGGGTGAGATCACCCAGCTTCTGCCGGTGGAGAGGTTTACCCCCAGCGTGGGGCAGGGGGCAATTGCGGTGGTGGCGCGCAGGGATGGCGAGGTGGTGGAGTACCTCCGTGCAATAAACCACGAAGCAACGATGGCGCGCGTAAGGGCGGAGCGCGCCCTGCTGCGCGCCCTGGGCGGGGGGTGCCAGGTGCCCCTCGGCGCCTACACGGAGGTGCGCGGAGGCAGGCTGAGCATCCTCGCCGTGGTGCTCTCGCCAGACGGCTCGGAGAGGGTGGAGGTCAGGCTTGAGGGAAGTGCCAGCGATGCGGAGGCGCTGGGCAGGGCGGCGGCGGATGCGCTTCTTGAGAAGGGCGCCAGGGAGATTCTGGACAGGGTTTACCGGGGCGGCTGAAAGCTCCGGAACAATGAAGGACGCGGCTAGAGAGGCCATCAAGGAGCTTATTTTACCAGAATTTGGTGCCCTGAATCAGCACCTCATCGACCTGAACAGACGCATAGACGAGACCAACAAGCGGATTGATGCACTCACTCTTGAAGTTGGGGAACTGAAGGCGGAGATTCGTGAAATGAGAGGCAGGCAGGAGACCATCGCTGACATCCTGAAGAGGCTGCAGAAGCTGTAGAGCAGGGTTTTTGCGTGAGCTCCTCCGGCGATTCCAAAAATTTTTAAGTGGTTACGCCGTGGGTAAACGCTGAATTTCTCATTCTAAACCGGAGGAAACTTCATGGCGAGATGGCAGGGCAGGTCTGTTAGAAAGATCACAGGTGGCAGGTACAGGCGCTTCAGGAAGAAGCGCAAGTATGAGCTGGGCAGGGAGCAGGCTGAGACCAGGCTGGGAGAGGTGCGCGCCAAGGTTATACGTGTGCGCGGGGGAAATGTGAAGGTCAGGCTCTTCGAAACAAAGTATGCGAACGTGGTGGACCCCAGCACCGGGAAGGCGAGGAAGGTGGAGATAAAGAAGGTGGTGGAGAACAGGGCGAACCCCCACTACGTGAGGAGGAACATCATTACGAGGGGTGCAATAATTCTGACGGAGCTCGGCGAGGCGAGGGTGACCTCCAGACCGGGACAGGATGGAAGCGTCAATGCCGTCCTCCTGGAAAAGAAGGAGTGAATTGGGGCATAAATTTTTATATTCCTTTTTCTTAGTTATAAATACCAAAAACTGTTACAGAGGGGTTGCTCCTCCAGGAGGAATAAAGTAAGGTGCCTGAAGCATCGCTGTACTTGGAGATAGCAAGTTTAGCACTGCTGTTTCTCCTATCAGCCTTTTTCTCCGGCTCCGAGACCGCCTACCTGGCGGTCAGCAGGGCGAAGGTGAAGAAGCTCGCCAAGGAGGGCGATCCCAGGGCGGAGACGCTGCTCTACCTGATAGAGCACCCCAACCGGGTGCTGGTCACCATACTGGTGGGCAACAACCTGGTGAACATCACAGCCGCCGCCCTAGCTACGTCCCTCGCGATCTCCGCCTTCGGCAGCAAGGGCGTGGGAATCGCCACAGGGGTAGTGACCCTGGTGGTGCTGATTTTCGGTGAGATTACGCCAAAGAGCTTTGCAGCCACCAATGCGGAGAGGGTGGCGCTGTTCATAGCCCGGCCCATATACTTCCTCATGAAGCTGCTCTCGCCGATCGTGCTCCTCCTCTCAAAGTTTGCCAAGCTCCTGGTGAAGAGCTTCGGGGGCGAGGTGAGGCTGGGTCCCTTTATTACCGAGGAGGAGCTCAAGATGCTGGTGGAGGTGGGCGAGGAGCTGGGCGCCATCGAGAAGGAAGAGAAGGAGATGATTACGGGCATCTTCGAGTTCGGGGAGACGGACGTGAGGGAGGTCATGGTGCCGCGGATTGACATGAAGTGCATCCCGGCAGATGCGAGCATAGAGGAGGCCAGGAAGCTGATTCTGGAGACGGGGCACTCGCGAATACCCGTGTACGAGGGGAGCATCGACAACATCATAGGCATCCTCTACGCGAAGGACCTGCTGAGGTACCTGAACTCAAAGGCAAAGCCCAGGTCCCTGCGCGAGATACTCCGCCCCGCCTACTTTGTGCCGGAGACGAAGAAGCTGGACGACCTGCTGCGCGAGTTCCAGCAGAACAGGGTGCACGTGGCGATAGTTGTGGATGAGTACGGGGGCACCGCTGGCATGGTCACCCTGGAGGACATAATCGAGGAGATTGTGGGCGAGATAAAGGACGAGTACGACCACGCGGAGGAGGAGCCCCTGGAGCGCATAGACGAGAACCAGGCGGTGGTGGACGCCAGGATGAGCATCCACGACGTCAACGAGGCCCTGGAGATCTCCCTGCCCGAGGACGAGTTCGACACCATAGGCGGGCTGCTCTTCAACACCATCGGCAGGATCCCTTCACCCGGGGACGAGGTGGAGTTCGAGGATGCCAAGCTGAAGGTGGAGAAGATGAGGGGGAGGAGGATCATGAAGGTGAGGGTGGTTAAAAAGTAACATATTGTGGTAAAAAACTTTAAGCACGTTAGAGGCGGCGCCTCTTCCGGAGGCGGTGAAGATGGGCGGGGAGATGGCAAAGATGCTATCGGGAGCGGTGCTTGTGGTGCTCGGCATCGCCTGGTACTTTGTGCGCATCCCCCTGCTCAGCGACGTGCTGGAGGCAGGTGCATTGGTGCCCTTCTGGCGCGCCCTGCTGCTGGTGTTCGTCGCCTGCTTCGGCGCAGTGCTGCTCCTGGCAGGGCTTGTGATCGCCTGGGTGGGCTACGACGACTACAGGGCTGGCAGAGAGGCGGAGGAGTGAGCTACAAAAAACCTTTCTTTTGATATTAAAGTAACAATATGTAGAAAAATGCGCGCCGATGAGCTGCTCGACATACTGGGAAACCGCACCAGAAGGGAGATAATACGCAGGGTTAGCGAGGAGCCCAAGTGCCTCTCGGAGCTCAGCAGGGAGATGGGAGTGGAGAAGATGGCGCTTGCGAGGCACCTGGACTCAATGAGGAAGGCGAACATCCTCACTGTGGAGGAGGAGAGGATAAAGAGGGGCAGGCCGAGGAAGTACTATGAGATAGCGGAGCACATCTCCCTGCGCGTTGACATCTCCCCTGAGGAGTTCTCCATGAAGCTGCGCACCCCCTCCCAGGAGACCGACAGGGACAGTGTCCACACCCTCCGCCTTGAGAGCGCCAAGGCGATAAACGACCCCCTCCAGAGGCTGGCGGCGCTTACAAAAATTGCAGAGGATGTAAAGAAGGAGATAGAGTATTATGAGGATGCCCTCCAGCGTGCTGAGGATGTGCTCGACCAGGTGAGGAGGGCAGGACGGGAGGCTGTTAAGGAGCTCAGGCTCACCAGGTCTGAGAGGAGCTCTCTGCTCAAGGTCGTGGGGCTGGGTAAGAGGAGCAAGCTTGAGAGCATAATTGAAACCTAGCCCCGCCGGGCATTCTAACTTGTTCACAAAAAAGTAGAGGAGGTGATCGAATGGGTGAAGTGAGAGTTGCAATCGCGGGTGTCGGAAACTGTGCATCATCGCTGGTGCAGGGTGTGGAGTACTACAAAAACGCCCGTGATGACGAGTTCGTCCCGGGTCTAATGCACGTGAACTTCGGCGGCTACCACATCCGCGACATTAAGTTCGTGGCCGCCTTCGACGTGAATGCGAAGAAGGTGGGCAGGGACCTCAGCGAGGCCATCTTCACAGAGCCCAACTGCACAGTCAAGTTCTGCGACGTGCCGGAGCTGGGCGTGGAGGTGCTCAAGGCGCCTGTGCTGGACGGCATAGGCAAGTACCTGCGCGGCACTGTGCCGGTGAGCAGGAAGCAGAAGCCCGTGGACGTGGCCAAGGTGCTCGAGGAGGTCAACGCCGACGTGCTGGTGAACTTCCTGCCGGTGGGCAGCGCCAAGGCAACGCGCTACTTCGCCCAGGCGGCTATCGACGCTGGCTGCGGCTTTGTGAACTGCATACCCGAGTTCATCGCCAGCGACAAGGAGTGGGCGGCCAAGTTCACCAACGCAGGGCTGCCCGTCGCTGGAGACGACATAAAGAGCCAGGTGGGCGCCACAATACTCCACCGCACCCTGGTGCAGCTGCTTAAGGACAGGGGTGTGAAGGTGGAAGACCTACCAGCTCAACATCGGCGGCAACACCGACTTCCTGAACATGCTCCAGGAGTCCAGGCTCAAGTCCAAGCGCATCAGCAAGACGGAGGCGGTGACCAGCGTGGTGGGCTACGATATCCCGACCAGGATAGGCCCGAGCGACTACGTGCCCTTCCTGAACGACAACAAGCAGGCCTTCATCTTCGTGAAGGGCAGGAAGTTCGGCGACGTGCCGCTCACCATACAGGTGCACCTCTCCGTGGAGGACTCGCCCAACAGCGCCGGCGTTGCCGTCGACGCCATACGCGCGACGAAGCTGGCGCTGGACAACGGCATCGCGGGTCCCCTGGAGGCGGTGAGCGCCTACTTCTTCAAGCACCCGCCGGTGCAGTATCCGGATGCGGTGGCCAAGCAGATGGTGGAGGAGTTCATAAGGGAGAACGCCCGCACAAAGGTGGCGCCCGAGCTGGCGCTCAAGGAGTAGAGATGAAGGCGGTCGTTCTGGCCGCGGGAAAGGGGGAGAGGCTTGGCTCAAGCCTCCCCAAACCCCTTGTCCGCCTTCTCGGCAGAACCCTGGTGGACAGGGCGATAGATGCGCTGGAGAGGGCGGGCATAGATGAGGTGATAGTGGTTTACAGCGACCCCAGGGTTAAGGCCCACCTCGCCGGAAGGGTAAAGCTGGTGCACAACGACGACGTTGAGAGGGAGGGTGGCTACTCCCTGCTCAAGGGCGCCGAGGCCGCTGAGGGAGAGCCCTTTGTGCTGGTGATGGCAGACCACATCTTCGACTCCGCCATGGTGGCCAGGCTTCTCGACTCAAAACCAGAGGTGACGACGCTGTGCGTGGACCGCCGCCTCGAGGGGCGCGACCTGGAGGAGGCGACGAAGGTACAGGTGGACGACGAGGGCTGGATCAGGGACCTGGGGAAGGAGCTCACCGGCTACAACGCCCTGGACACGGGTGTGTTCTACTGCACCGGTGAGGTGCTGGAGGTCGCGCGAAGCTTTCAGGGCAGGTTCACAGTCACCGATGTGATGAAGAGGCTGGCGGCGCAGCGCAGGCTGCGCGCCTTCGATGCCACCGGGTACTTCTGGTGGGATGTGGACACCAAGGAGGAGCTGAGGCGGGCGGAGGAGGCGCTGCTCAGGAGCCTCATCAAGCCTGTGGACGGCGTTGTCTCCAGGTACATAAACAGGAGGATTTCTCTCAGAATCTCCCGCAGGCTGGTGGATACCAGCATAACCCCCAACGCCATCTCCGTCTTCAGCTTTCTGCTGGGCGCCCTCTCCGGGGTGCTGTTTGCCTATGGCTATGCGGCCCTCGCCGGAATAATGGCGCAGGTGTCGTCGGTTATCGACGGCTGCGACGGCGAGATAGCACGCTTAAAGGGCATCGCCTCGCCCTACGGCGCCTTTCTGGATTCCACCCTGGACAGGTATGCGGACATGCTCATCCTGCTCGGAATAATCGCCACAAACCCGGAGGAGCTCTGGCTGGTGGGCGGACTTGCGATGCTGGGTAGCTACTCCATAAGCTACACCGGCTCCAGGGCTGAGCTCTTCGGGCTCACCTTTCTCAACCTGACGGAGAACCTGATGAAGCGGGATGTGAGGCTCTTCCTGATTTTCATCGCCGGTGTGGCGAACCAGCTGTTCGCTGTGCTGGTGCTGCTGGCGGTGCTGTGCAACCTGGTGGTGCTGAACCGCTTTATTCAGTTTCCGCAGCTGCTGAAGGAGAGGAAGGCTGAGGGTTGCTGAAAGGAGGTGGTAGCATGCAGCTGTTCTCACGGCAGGTGCATGCTGAGAGGCTAATCACCACCACCACTTCCCTCTGCCCGGAGTGCAGGGGGGTTATTAAAGCCGAGGTTTTTGAGCGCGGAGGCAGGGTGTACCTGCGCAAGCACTGCGATGAGCACGGCACCTTTGAGGATTTATACTGGGGTGATTATGAGCTCTACAAGAAGGCGCGCAGGTTTGCCCACGACGGCGAGGGCTTTGCATCGCCCACCACAAGGCTGAAGAGGTGCCCCTTCTCCTGCGGACCCTGCGAGGCGCACCTCTCGCACACCGCCCTTGCCAATCTGGTTGTGACGAACCGCTGCAACCTCAGCTGCTGGTACTGCTTCTACTACGCGGAGCGCGCTGGCTACGTGTACGAGCCCTCGCTAGAGGACATAGAGCGGATGCTGCGCTACCTCAGGTCGCAGAGGCCGGTGCCCTGCAACGCCCTGCAGCTCACCGGCGGCGAGCCCACCCTCAGGGAGGATCTGGTGGAGATAATCAAGCTAGCGAAGCGCCTGGGCTTTGACCACGTGCAGCTGAACACCAATGGCATTAAGCTGGCGCAGGATGCGAAGCTTGCGAAGGAGATTGTGAGGGCGGGCGCGGGCGTGGTGTACCTTAGCTTCGACGGAGTTACCGCAAGGACCAACCCCAAGAACCACCGGTACATACCGGGAGTGCTTAAGAATGCGAGGAGCGCGGGCATGCGCCTGGTGCTCGTGCCGACGGTGATTCGGGGCGTGAACGACCACGAGCTTGGCGACATAGTGGAGTTCGCCTTTAAAAACATAGACGTGGTGCGCGGGGTTAACTTCCAGCCCGTCTCGCTGGTGGGGAGGATGCCAAGGGAGGAGCGCGAGAGGCGCCGCATCACAATACCCGACGTGATTCTCGCCTTGGAGGAGCAGACCGCAGGCGCAATAGCGCGGGAGGACTTCTACCCAGTGCCCAGCGTTACCGCAATCTCCCACATAGTGGAGGCGCTTACGGGGGTGAAGCAGTACGAGCTCACCACGCACTTCGCCTGCGGCATGGCCACGTACGTGTTTAAGGACGGCAATCGCGTCGTGCCAATAACGCGCTTTATAGACGTGGAGGGTCTGCTGGAGTACCTGAATGAGAGCGCCGAGCGGATTGCCGGAAACAACGGTATTGTGGAGAGGCTGAGGCTCATCTCCGGGATAAGGCGCTTTATCGACGCGAGCAGAGCACCAGAGGGGCTGAACGCCTACTCGCTGCTATTCGCCGCCCTGGTGAGGCATGACTACCGCGCCCTGGCGAAGTTCCACCACAACGCGCTCTTTATAGGGCTGATGCACTTCATGGACCTGTACAACTACGACATCGCCAGGGTTAAGAGGTGCGCCATCCACTACGTTACACCTGACCTCCGCGTTGTGCCCTTCTGCGCCTTCAACGTCTTGCCGGAGTACTACCGCGACGCGATGCAAAAGGAGTACGTGGCGAAGAGGCGCGGGTGAGGCATTATCTTCTTTCACCGATTAACTGCTCTGTGAGATCTTCTTGAATGTTTTTGAAGTACTTCCTGTATTTTTTTATAACTTCAGATAGCTTCGATTTTTCAATCCTAATTCTCAACCTTTTCCCCTTCCTTCACCAGAATTCTTTAGGCATGTCCTAGCATGCTAGTCTTATAACTCTAACCTGATTATTTTTATAAGTCACGAATCACTAT